>PWTK01000028.1 GCA_003563895.1 Syntrophomonadaceae bacterium | reverse complement strand
GTCGAAAACCAGGCGTGGAAGTCACCCGTCGAGCCGGGATAGTGGATGCCTGCACGAGGATGGTCCATACACCCAATCTACCACAAGGCCGGTTAAATGGATACCCCCTATCGCTCTAATGCTTCTTCACTGTTTCCTCTTTTCCCTCGATCGTTTTTGGGTTTCCGCTTGCGATACGGAAATTTTTCCCCTTTTGAACTGCCTTCAGCCGACGCTTTGCTTCTTCTCTTCGGCTTTCTTCTTTGCCCAGATAATCATCGATACCCGGTACGAGAGGGAGTGAAGAATCCCTGTCAAAAACACTACGCGCAAAGAAGTGAGAAATTAGCAGCCTCAGAAGCAGCGAAGCGCAAAGCACTATGGCCACCAGCAGCAAGATTCCTGCTTGCATAGGTTATCTCCCCTTATAAGATAATAATTTCACAACATTCTGACAATGATGTATCTTAATATACCACTCAGCCGGATAGGGTGTCAACCGCTAATGGATAAGTTAATGAATTAACTTGACAGGGGGTGTTGTTCATTTTTCACTCACCTGAATGAGGTTGACAGGGGAGGAGTTATGTAGTATTTTGAAATTGATTTTTTAATCGCAAAAGGTTCCTCCCCGGTGTTACTGCAGCAGGGCATTGTTTGAGGAAGGAGTCGATATCGTGCCTGGCCATGATACAAGCAGCAAAAACAACAGTGCCGGCATTTATGATCTCGTGATTCTCGGGGCGGGCCCGGCGGGGCTCACGGCGGCAATTTATGGAGGTCGCGCGGGGTTAAAGGTGCTGGTGGTAGAACAGATGCTGGCTGGAGGTGAAATAGCGAACACGGCCTGGCTGGATAACTATCCCGGCTTTCCGGACGGAATAAGCGGGGTGGAGTTCAGCCGGCTTCTTGAAAAGCAGGCCCTTCGCTTTGGTGCCGAAATTGTTTCGGCATCCGTGGAAAAGGTCGAAGCAAGGGGAGAAACAAAAAGGGTTTTTACCTCTTCCAAGGAATATACAGGGCGTACACTTATCATTGCCACAGGTACCGTTCCCCGTGAACTGGGCGTTCCTGGTGAAGACAAACTGCGCGGCCGCGGCATTTCTTTTTGCGCCACCTGTGACGGCCCGTTTTTCCGGGACAAAAAAGTCGCCGTCGTCGGAGGCGGAGATTCGGCCGTGGAAGAGGCTCTCTACCTGACGCGCTTTGCTTCCCATGTTTACATCATTCACCGCCGTGAGAGGTTTCGCGTGGCCCCCATCCTGCAGGAAAAGGCGGTGGAGCATCCCCGGGTAGAGGTGTATTGGAACAGCATCGTGAAAGAGTTTGCGGGTGAGCAGAAGGTGGAGAAACTGTTGCTGGAAAATGTTAAAGACGCCAACACAATCGAGCTGGATGTGGACGGTGTTTTTCTCTATGTGGGGCGCATACCCAAAAGTGAATTTATCCAGGGAATCGAAAAAGACGAGGGAGGTTTTATCGTTACCAACGAAGAGATGAAGACAGCGCTGCCCGGGGTTTATGCTGCAGGAGACATCCGCCGCAAATACCTGCGCCAGGTGGTTACGGCTGCCGCTGACGGTGCGATTGCGGCTTCGATGGCCCTCAAACACCTGGGTGGAGACTGAGCGCCTGCGGCCGGAGAAGTGAAATGTCTTGCCGTTTGTTTTGACGAACCAGGCCGGCAACGATTATGCTGAGAAGGAGGTGTTTCCCTGGCGTTTGCCGGGGGATAAAATGAGCGCAAAACCTGTCGATATTACGGAAAAGGAATTTCCTGAAGAGGTATTGAAATCAGAACAGCCAGTTCTGGTGGATTTCTGGGCTTCCTGGTGCGGCCCCTGCCGAGTGGTGGCACCTGTGCTGGAAGAGCTCGCTTCCGACTATGCGGATCGGCTCAAAGTGGTAAAGGTAAACGTGGACGACAACCCGAACACCGCCTCCCATTATGGAGTGATGAGCATTCCTACGCTGATGATTTTTAAAAACGGAGAGCCTGTGGAAACGGTGGTTGGAGTTCGCAACAAAGAAGAGTTAAGCGGGATCATTGAAAAAAACATGTGATCGCGCACTGCGGCAATGATATTTAATGACCTCACCTAACTTGGGCACAGCCAGTGCCATAAAAGGTGAATTTCAAGATGTCCCCTTCTAAATGTAGTAAACATCAGTGTTCAGACGATCGCTGAAAAAGTTTTGCCAAATTTACAAAGGACTTGAGATCCCAGGGCCAAATGACATCTCCGGCAGCAATGGCCACAGGGCTGGGTCGTTTGCCTGCAGGCCTTCGCAGGCAGGCGGCGCAGCAGCTTTCCAGGGCCAATTCGTCCCTTGTGAAAGGGATCTATCCGAGTGTGGCTGCCCCCTCCCCGGAAAAATTCCGATTAAGAGGGGGCATTTGCTATTTTGTTCTGCCGGGACCATTTCTTTTGGGGGAATTTCCTTAGCTCCTCTTGTGGTTGTGATGTAAACGTGAATTACTTGCAATTGCAAGTGGTAAAACCATGAAATCAACGGTGATTACATAGCACGGTGCCTACCCAAACACAGACCGAGAATTCGTGAAAATGTTTCCTGTGTTTACTGACGACGCTGCATCTAAAGCCTTTTTGTTGGCTGGGATCGAACAAGGAGGAGGAACCAGGGGAATACCCCCTTTTTCTTTATGCAGGACAAGGGCAAAGTATCCGCTCTGCTTTTCCGGGGTTGCCGGGTTTCCCTGAAAGCGGTCGGCAGCAGGCGAAAAACCTCTAGTCTACGGAATCTTCCTTAGAAACGGGGAGGTTTTTTTCTTTTTTATGTGGAATAAAGTATTATTTCTTTTGGCTCTTTTACCAGCATTGTTGGTAGCATTAAATACTCTTTATTGCTTACCTCATTTCGTTTTCCATTTTCTTGTTCGAGGACACGGCACCTAAATTCCAAACAATATCAACACTTAAATTTAAAAGAGACGGCCATGCCCCCACACAACGGGGGCACCATCAGAAGGATGAAAATAGGTTGCTATTACCAGATAACCTTTGTGTGTATTTGTTCTATTTTCAGGGCAGCCTTTCTTTTTAAGAAAGCGCAGCTTTTGCCCCCTTGAAAGGAGGTGGTTGGCCAAAAGCAGCCTTAAAGCACAAGGGACGACGGAAGCAGGCACAGCGGGTTTGTTGTTAAGCCGAATGGGGAACTGGAACCTGTATCTTAAAAAAGGGAGGGAGACAAATGCGCGAACGCTGGACCTGGCGGGGAGCTTTTGTGGTAGCCGCCGTTGGCTCGGCTGTCGGTTTGGGCAACATTTGGCGCTTCCCGTACGTGGTTTACGATTCCGGTGGCGGAGCTTTCCTCATCCCATTTGTCATCGCGTTGTTAACCGCCGGAATCCCGCTTATGATGCTTGAATTTACCCTGGGACAGCGCTTTGCCGGCGCTGCGCCGAGGGCCCTGGAGAGAGCCAAAAAGGGCTTTGAATATGTCGGCTGGTGGGCAGTGCTTTGTGGTTTTGGAATCGTAACGTATTATACAGTGATACTCGGCTGGTCGCTGCGCTACCTGGTAGGAGCTTTTACCCTGGAATGGGGTGAAGAGGCGGGGGACTACTTTTTTGGCCGGGTGCTGCAGCTGGCCGATCCGGGACAACTGGCCGGATTTCCCCTGGACACCCTTTTGCCCTACATCATAGGCTGGATTTGTATCTTTTTTATCATCTACAGCGGGGTTAAAGGGCTGGGCAGGGTGGTTATGGTGACCGTGCCGCTGCCCTTCATCCTGATCCTGATCCTCATGATACGCGGCTTGACCCTGGAAGGCGCCATGGATGGGATGAACTTCTACCTGGCACCGGATTTCAGCGCCATCTTTGACGCCTCGGTCTGGATTGCGGCGTATGGGCAGGTTTTCTATACGCTCAGCCTGGCCATGGGGATCCTGATCGCTTATGCCAGTTACCTGCCGAAAAACTCGGACATCAGCAACAACGCCTTCATGACCAGCTTTGCCGACTGCCTGGTGGCTTTCCTGGCCGGCATCGCCGTTTTCAGCACAACGGGGTACATGGCATACCAACTGGATGTTCCCGTGGGCGAGGTCGTTGCCTCGGGCGTGGGCCTTGCCTTTGTGGCTTACCCGGAGGCCATCAGCCTTATGCCCGTAGCTCCCGAGCTGATCGGTGTGCTCTTCTTCATCACCATCTTTACACTGGGGTTGGATTCGGCCTTTTCGCTTACCGAGGGGATCGTCTGCGCCATCATGGACAAGTTCAACATGAAGCGTTCCCAGGCAACCGTTCTTATCAGTGTGCTGGCCTTCCTGGTGGGGCTGGTCTTTGTCACCCGCGGCGGGCTTTTCTGGCTGGACCTGGTGGACTTCTACATCATGAGCTACGGCCTGACCGTGGTCGGCCTTTTCACCTGCATTCTGGTTGGCTGGGTTTACGGTGCAGACAGGATCCGGGGGTATATTAACGAAATTTCCGAGGTATATGTCGGGATCTGGTTCGATATCTGCATCAAGTTCATCACCCCCATCATCCTTACCGTGCTGCTTGTTTTAAACATTTATGAAAACATCATTTCTCCCTACGAGGGCTATCCGGGCTGGATGCAGCTGGTTGGTGGTGTAATAGTGATGGCTGCCATTCTGATCGTGGGCTATTTCTTTATGAAGGCCAGGACCCGGGAAGCGGAAGAACCTGAAGAAGGGGAGGTGTCTTGATATGGAAACATCGGCCATTATCTCCCTGATCATCGGCTTGCTTCTTTTCGGAGGGGGTTTCGCCTGGAGCGTTGCCGTAGCCACCAGGAAAAAGGGTTGGAGAGACTGAGCAAGTTGCGGATGGACGATATGCGGGGGCCGCACCAATTGCTTTTCAGGTGCGGCTCCGTTTTTTTATGACCCCTGGGAGCCGTCCAGGCCCCGGGCGCCGCAAGTTGACAATGGTGGGGTTCTGAATTAAGATGAAAGAAAAAGTATAATTATTTTAACAATTCCGTGTTGAAACGGGGGTTTGCATTTTGAACTATGTGCCGAGAGAAGAGCTGGAATGGCGAACCGGGAGAATTCAGCAGGTGCTGCGGGAGCGGGAATTGGACGGAGCCCTGTTGATGGAAAACATGGACCTCTTCTACTTTGCCGGATCCATGCAGCAGGGGGTATTGTTCATCCCCTCCGAAGGAAGCCCCCTCTACATGGTGAGAAGGAACTTTTCCCGGGCGGTGGAAGAATCGGCCTGGGAAAACATTGTTTTTTTGAAAAGCTTCAAACAGCTGCAGGGCCATTTGATAGAATATGGTTATGGGAAAACAAGGGCCGTGGGGTTGGAGCTGGATGTTTTGCCAGTGAATCATTTCAGGCGCTTTGAGCGCGCCTTTCCCGGGGTAGAGTTTGTCGACGTTTCTACAGCCATCAGGGAAGTGCGCATGATCAAATCCGCATATGAGCTGGACCTTCTCGACCGCGCTGCCGTGATTGCCGACAAAGTGTTTAAGGCGGCCCCTGCCCTCATCGAAGAGGGAAAGCCCGAAGTCGTCCTGGCGGCCGAACTGGAATGCCTTTACCGCAAGCTGGGTCACCCGGGTGTGGGAAGGATGAGGGCGTTTAACATGGAAATGTTTTTCGGGCATCTCTTTTCCGGCGAGAACGGGGCGCTGGTCTCTTTCCTGGACAGCCCTACCGGGGGCACGGGGGTAACGCCGGCCAGCCCGCAAAGTGCGGGATGGAAGCCTATACAGCGCGGAGAGCCCCTTATCGTTGATTACGGGGGAAACTACGAGGGCTACACGGTGGACCAGACGCGCCTGTTTTCGCTGGGCGCACTCTCCCCAAGATTGGAAAAGGCGTTTCTCGCTTCTCAAAAAGTGCAGGATGAGGTCATTAAAAAAGCGGCGCCGGGGGTTTCCTGCGGAGAACTCTATGCGCTGGCCCAGGAAGTGACGGCGGAAGAGGGTTTCGGTGAATACTTCATGGGTTATGGCGATACCCGGGTGAAATACATAGGTCACGGGGTTGGGCTGGATTTTGATGAATTTCCCCAACTGGCGGAGGGCTCTGAACACGTGTTGGAGCCCGGAGCGGTTTTTGCACTGGAGCCAAAATTTCTCTTCCCCGGCGAAGGCGTGGCGGGGTTGGAGAATACCTGGGTTGTTACGGAAAAAGGGATGAAGAAAATCAGTATCACGCCGGATGACCGGGTTATTCTCTGATCCGGCCGTCTTCTGAATTGTTTGTTGGGAACAGGTGCTCCCGGGGAGCAGCGGGTCTGCACGGCAGCCGTGAATTATGCCTGTTTCTCCAAGGGAAAGGTAGATGAAGCGGGTATGGAACAATTTATCACTTCGCCGGAAATAGCGCTTCGCCTGGTTCTGGCCGTCTTCCTGGGAGGATTGGTGGGCTTCGAGCGGGAGCGTCACAACAGGCCCGCCGGCTTTCGGACCCATATCCTTGTTTGCGTCGGCTCCGCCCTGGTGATGCTGGTCTCTGCTTACGGGTTTAGCGGGGAGTTGGCCTTTCTGGGTGACGGGGTCGATCCTTCGCGAATCGCCGCCGGTGTGGTTACCGGTGTGGGATTTCTGGGTGCGGGGACAATCCTTCGCCATGGGAACACCATTACCGGGCTTACCACAGCTGCCAGCCTGTGGGTCGTCTCCGGCATAGGCCTGGCAGTAGGTATCGGCTTTTACCTTGGGGCCGTGTTGACCACCATGATGGTCATGGTCAGCCTGATTTTGCTGCGAAGCATGGAAGCCGCTTTTGCCCGCATGAAGAGGTTGAGACGCCTCTGGGTGAGAGGCGTTGACAGACCAGGTCTTATCGGCCGTATCGGCAGTGTGATGGGGGAGATGAACATCAACATCAGCAAGGTTGAGCTTAGCGAGGCGGAATATGACGAGGCGGTTAAATCGGAGATCATCCATATCGAATTTTTCCTGAGCGTCCCCACCAATGTGCAAGTTGATGAGTTGCTCAGGCGCCTGGCAACGCTGGAGGGGGTGCTGGAAGTGGGCCTGGAAGATGAAGAGCGCGACCGGGTCAAATGGCCCGGTAAAATAATCTGAATGGCTACCCTGAAAATGCAACTCCGCCGCAATGAATTTCCCATTTGAAAAGGAACATTTTCGTCCTTATGATGGTGAAGCGAAGCTTCATGGTGGTCTCTTTTTCAAAGATGCATTGTTGATAGCATTAAATACCCTTTATTGCTTACCTCATTTCGTTTTCCATTTTCTTGTTTGAGGACACAGCACCTAAATTCCAAACAATATCAACATTTAAATTGAAAAGAGCCATCTGAATCAAGTGCATTTTATGTTGGTATGCCTGCGCTTGTGGGCCTTGCAGTCCCCCTGTTTTGGCCGGGGGAATGATAAAATGGGCTGCGAACCGCCGCGGTGAAGCTTGTTTTTCCCCCTCATCCCTTTTTTGTTCCCGTCAAGATGTTTACTTCCCGGGCTTATTTGTGATTGAGGTTGCCCTTAAGGGCAACCTCAAAGTATTGAAAACGATTTTTTGGTGGTAAAAGAAGGCGCCCGGGGGAGAAAATAAGATAAAAAAGGCAAAAAATCCCCGCACATGAGCGCTATGGCTTATCTACTCCTTCTCCCTGCTCCCTGCAGGGCTTGCTGCTGCAGGGGGGGCGGGTGATATAATATTATTGGTCAAAGATAGTCAAAAAAGGGTTCTTTGATCCCACAAGGTGAATTATAATGGGCAACCTGGCGAACAGCATAGAAGACTATTTGAAAAGACTGTTGACGCTAAGCGGAGCAGGGTACATCGATATTAAGAGAAAGGAACTATCCAATAAATTCAGCTGCGTTCCCTCGCAAGTCAATTATGTCCTGGAGACCCGCTTCACCCTGGAAAAAGGCTACCTGGTGGAAAGCAAGCGGGGCGGCAGGGGTTATGTACGCATAAAAAAGCTGAAACTATCCCCCAGGAGCTCGCTGATTCATTTTTTAAGAGAACTGGAAGGGGGCTTGCCGGGGGAAGAGCACGCAAAAGGCTTTCTATACAGGCTTTATGAAGACAGATTTCTCTCTTTAAGAGAGCTCAGGTTGATGGAGGCTGTTTTGGAAGGACTGGACACGTTGGAAGAAAATCCCTTGAAGAACAAGATCCGCCGGGATTTGCTCCGACAGATGCTTGTGGTTCTTTTAAAATTTGACTATTAATTAATGCAAGAAGTAAAACCGGAAGAGGTTTTGTGCTTGTTTTGCCGAGGTTAAGCCTTACAATTGGAGCCGTTACCGGTTGAAGGCAAGATCTTTCAATTTATTATTTACGGCAGCATGAGGATCCCTGCTTGAGGGAGTTGCTGGAGTTCTTTTGTACGGGGGGTGCGGTGCTGTGCTGTGCCAAAACTGTGAAAGCAAGGAGTCGACGGTACACGTTACGAAAATCGTTAACGGTCAGAAGACAGAGTTTTATTTGTGTGAAGAATGTGCCGCAGGCAGAAGTGACCTGGAATTTCCTGACCTGGAGCTTCCCTTGAAAGGGATAATTGGAGGGAAGATGCCGCTGCACCAATTTTTTTCGGGCTTGCTGGGCAAAGGAGCCCTGGGGGATCCCGGCGTTGTACCGCGAGGTACTGCAGAGCTGCAGTGCCCGGCCTGCGGGTTGAGTTATGCCCAGTTGGGGCAGATCGGTTGTTTTGGCTGTGATCGCTGCTATGAAGTCTTTGGCGATCACCTCCTTCCCCTTTTACGGCGACTTCACGGAAACCAGAAGCATATTGGCAAAATCCCTGCCAGAGCGGGTTCTCATGCAAAAATCAAAAAAGAAATTGAAGGTCTCAGGCAAGAGCTTCAAAAGAAGGTTCGGGAAGAGGATTTCGAAGAGGCGGTAAGACTGAGAGATATAATACGCGGCCTGGAAGGCAGGCTTTCCGGAGGTGAGGGCGGTGACTGAAAAAGGGAAGCCAGCCCCGGATAACGGGAAGCAAAAGGGTGGCGAGGAAAACCCCGGCAAAATCGAAGAGGCCCATGTATGGGAAAAAGCGGCCGCCATGGAAGAGCAGGAAGAACAAAAAAGACGCTCAGAGATCTTGAGCAAGTGGATGGAGGGAACCGGACCGGAAGCTGACGTAATCATTAGCAGCCGTATCAGGCTGGCCCGTAATTTGAAAGGCTTAACCTTTACGAGGCTTGCCTCCGAGGAGCAGCAGAAAGAAGTGCTGCAGCTGGCCCGGGAAGCTTTTCGCAAGCACGAGGAATTCTCCAGGTTCCAGCTGTATGAGATGGCCTCCCTTCCCCTCGTTTTCCGGCAAGTGCTGATAGAAAAACACCTGGTGAGTCCCCTCCTGGCCAGAGAAAGTCCTTATGGAGCCCTTTTTTTGGAAGATGGCGAGGCGCTCAGCATCATGGTCAATGAGGAAGATCACCTGCGCATTCAATGCCTGCTGCCCGGACTGCAGCTGAAAAAATGCTGGGAAATGGCTTCTCGTCTGGACGACTGCCTGGAAGAGATGGTGGGCTATGCCTTTGACGAAGAGCTGGGTTTTCTTACAGCTTGCCCTACAAACGTTGGAACGGGGCTTCGCGTCTCGGTCATGCTTCATCTGCCCGCCCTGTCCATTACCCGGCAGTTGAGCTGGATCCTGTCCGCGGTGAACCAGGTCGGCCTTGCTGTTCGAGGGCTTTACGGCGAGGGAACCGAAATAGTTGGAAGCATATTTCAAATATCCAACCAGATTACGCTGGGCCAATCGGAGGAGGAGATCCTGGAAAACCTGCACGGCATCACTGCGCAGCTGATTGCCCAGGAAAGGCAGATGCGCGAAAAATTGCTCAGCAAGAACAGGGAAAAACTGGCCGACCGTGCTGGAAGGGCTTACGGAACCCTCAAACACTGCCGTTTGATCGGTTCACAGGAAGCCATGCAGCTGTTGTCGGATCTTCGCCTCGGGGTGGATCTCGGCTTGCTGAATGAGGTCTCCGGCGGCATTTTGAATGGACTGTTGGTTATCTCCCGTCCCGGCTGCTTGCAGTATTTGAAAGGGAGACAGCTGGATTCTCATGAGCGAGACCTGGAAAGGGCCAGGCAGATCCAGAAATATCTAGCCTTCGGCGCTTCATAGCGGCATTATTGCACCGGGTGAAATCCGGGAAGTCAGGGAAATTATTCCTTGTTTATTTGCTGCAAGCATGATAGCTTAGAGGTACAAAAATAATGCAAATGTACCGTTTACCATATCGAAGGGAGTGTCAAAGCGATATATGTTTATGTTTGGAAGGTTTACAGAAAGGGCCCAGCAAGTTCTGGTGTTGGCCCAGGAAGAAGCAAAAAGGTTAAACCACAACTTTATCGGCACCGAACATATTCTCCTGGGGCTTGTCAGGGAGGGTTCAGGCATTGCCGCCCGGGCCCTGCAGGGCCTGGGGGTTGAACTGCCGCGCGTCCGCTCCGAAGTGGAAAAAATTATCGGCAAGGGCGACAAATCTGCTGCCCAGGGGATCAGCTACACTCCCCGGGCGAAAAAAGTGATCGAGCTGGCGATTGAAGAAGGACAGAACCTGGGGCACAATTACGTGGGGACCGAACATTTGCTGTTGGGCTTGCTGCGAGAAGGTGAAGGCATTGCCGCCCAGGTGCTGACCAACCTGGGAGTCGACTTGAAAAAAGCCCGCCGGGAAGTTATACAGCTTCTCGGGGGTGAAGCACAATTGGGCAGCGGCCAGACCAGCAAAAATGTCCCTCAAACCCCCACCCTGGATAATTTTGGCCGGGATCTCACCAAGCTGGCCCGTGAAGGCAAGCTGGACCCGGTAGTGGGAAGGGATACGGAAATTGAAAGGGTTGTCCAGATCTTGAGTCGACGCACCAAGAACAACCCCTGCCTTATCGGGGAACCGGGCGTCGGAAAAACGGCCATCGTTGAAGGCCTTGCCCAGCGCATTGTAGAGGGGAATGTGCCCGATATCTTGAGAGACAAAAGGGTAGTGGCATTAGAGCTGGCGGCCGTGGTTGCCGGCACCAAGTATCGCGGGGAGTTTGAAGAAAGGCTGCGCAAGCTGATGATGGAACTGCAGCAGGCCGGAAATGTAATAATTTTCATTGACGAGATGCACACCATTATTGGTGCCGGGGCTGCGGAAGGAGCGATTGATGCTTCCAACATCCTTAAGCCGGCGCTGGCCAAGGGCGAACTGCAGGCCATTGGGGCAACGACACTGGATGAATACAGGAAATATATTGAACGCGACCCCGCCCTGGAGAGGCGTTTTCAGCCCATCACGGTGGGAGAGCCCACGAAAGAGGAAAGCCTGGAAATACTAAAGGGGCTTCGCGATCGCTACGAGGCCCATCACCGGGTGAAGATTACCGACGAGGCTCTCGAGGCGGCTGTGAAACTCGGTGCCCGCTACATCCAGGACCGTTACCTGCCCGATAAAGCCATTGACCTCATTGATGAGGCGGCCTCCCGTGTCCGGCTCCGCAATTATACAGCGCCGCCCGACCTGAAAGAGATGGAAGAAAAACTGGAAGGCGTACGCCAGGAGAAGGAATCCGCCGTGCGCAGCCAGGAATTTGAAAAGGCCGCCCAACTGCGCGATCAGGAACAGCAGCTGAGGGCCAAGTTAAACGAGCTGAAAAAGGATTGGGAGCAGAAAAAGGTGGTCTCCGACCAGGCCGTTGTCACCGAGGAAGATATTGCGCACATCGTTTCCAGTTGGACGGGAATACCCGTTAAAAAACTGGCCGAAGAGGAATCTGCCCGCCTGTTGAACATGGAAAAAATCCTTCATCAACGGGTCATCGGCCAGGATGAAGCGGTCCATGCTGTTTCCAGGGCCATTCGCCGCGGCCGGGCTGGCCTCAAAGATCCCAAGCGGCCCATCGGTTCTTTTATCTTCCTGGGGCCGACGGGGGTCGGAAAGACCGAGCTCGCCCGCAGCCTGGCTGAAACGCTGTTCGGCGATGAAGACGCCATGGTCCGGCTGGACATGTCGGAGTACATGGAGAAGCATACCACCGCCCGCCTTGTAGGCGCTCCTCCCGGGTATATCGGTTACGAAGAGGGGGGGCAGTTAACGGAAAAAGTCAGGCGTAAACCTTACAGTGTTATTCTGCTGGACGAAATCGAAAAAGCGCACCCCGATGTTTTTAATGTGCTCCTGCAGATCCTGGAAGACGGCCGTTTGACCGATGGGAAAGGCCGCACAGTTGATTTTCGCAATACAGTAGTCATCATGACCTCCAACATAGGCGCCACTTATATCAGGAAACAGCCCGTGGTTGGGTTCAGGGCGGCTGATGCGGTAAAAAGCTACGAAGACATGAAAAACCGCCTGTTAGATGAGCTGCGCCGGACGTTCCGCCCCGAATTTTTAAACCGCGTGGATGATGTGATCGTTTTCAAATCTCTTTCGGAAGAAGATATCGCTGAAATTGTTGACCTGATGTTGAAGGAACTCTCCAGTCGCATCAAGGATTATGAGCTGGGCCTGGAGGTAACCCAGGATGCGAAAAACATGCTGGCGCGGGAGGGGTTTGACCCCACTTACGGCGCACGCCCCTTGCGGCGCGTGATTCAAAAACGGCTGGAAGACGGGATCTCTGAAGAAATGCTGCGGGGGAGCTTTACGGCCGGCGATACCATCACGGTGGATGTGAAAGATGGAAATGGAGATCCAAAACTGGACTTCATAAAGAAAGCAGGGCTGCCGCAGGAAGGAAGGCAAGAACAGCAAAAAGCCTGGGAAGATGAAGAAGAAGAGGGTGAAAAAAAAGAGGATGAGGATGAGGAAGTGAAAAACGAGCAAGATTTATCCCCCGGGGAAAACAGTTCAATAAGCGATGAGGGCGAGCGACAGCCCAAGGATGAATGAAGCGGCAATCGTATTTCATGCCCCGCTGCAAATGGCGGGGCATAAATTTTTTCTCTTCAGGCTCAATAATTAATGCAGGTGCTGTTGTTCGGCCAAAACATTTTTTATCCTCCTGAACTGCTAAGATGATGGAGAAAGAAATGAAACAAGAAAAAATGAGCATTTGAAGCTGTCGACAATTCTTTTCAAATGGGCTTTTTTTATGAGCCCTTACGTTTCAGTTCTCTACAAATCGGGCAAATCTATTTTAAGTGTTACCGTGAGCGCTGATGTTTCCTATGTTTAGAAGTAATAGAAGGGGTCATTTAGAAATCCAATGTTCATGGCGCTGCCCTGCCTGGTCAGGATTAAATTAAGAAAATTCTGGTGAAGGAAAAAAGGTTGGAGATAGCGAAGTATGAGCCTGTGTATCTGTGCATGTACAGAAGCATTTCTCATGCCTGAGGAGTAAAGAACGAGGTGTCCGCTGCCTGCAACCGGCACAGCGACTTTATTTGCCTGCTGGAGTAATGCTCCGGGAGCTGGTAAAGCACCGGGCAAATGTGAAAATTAAAGGCGCGCTCGAAACGGCGATAAATGTGCTTTTTTTCACCTGTTCTTGAATTTAAATAAGAAATATTTTCACTTAAAAGAGGATTTTATTTCAAGAGTGTCGAAATAGCAAAGTCGGAGGATGATGGGGAAGGGAACCGTGCTGCTCAAAGAGGGGTTGGAAAAGTTCTGGGGTTATGTTGGGACATCACTACGGCAGGAGGAATGTTTGTGAAGATAGCGGTGTCGGGTAAGGGTGGAGTTGGGAAAACCACGGTATCGGCCAATTTGGCCTACCTCTTTGCCAGGGACGGCAAAGAGGTGTTTGCCGTGGATGCTGATCCGGATGCCAGCATGGGGCTGGCCTTGGGGTTGAATGCGGAAAAACTGTCCTCTCTTGTTCCTTTGGTCGACATGAAAGAAGTGATCGAGCAAAAAAGCGGTGGGGGAGGGGCGTATTACAGCCTCAATCCAGACGTGGATGACGTCATCGAGCAGTACAGCCTCAGGGAAAACCACATTAATTTCCTGATCATGGGCGGCATAAAGCAGGGTGGCTCGGCGTGTTACTGCAAGGAGAATTCCTTTCTGAATGCCGTGCTCAATTCCCTTTTGGGCGATAAAGAAGTGGTGGTGCTCGATATGAGCGCCGGCATCGAACACCTCACCCGGGGTACTGCCCGGGGGGTAGACCTGATGCTGGTGGTGGCGGAACCCACCCGGGCCGGGGTGAAGACAGCCTCTGTGGTTAAAGGGCTGGCTTCAGAGCTCGGTATCGGGAAGATCAAAATATTGGGCAACAAGATTCGCCGCGAAGAAGAAAAAGAGTTTATTGCCCGTAATTTTGATGCAAACGAGATCATCGGTTACCTGCCATTCAGTGAACAGGTATGGTCAAAATCTATGGAAGCCCAACCCAACCTTTTTGGCGAGGAAGATCTGCTGGAGGGTATGGAGGGCGTATATCAGTCAATTGTAAAGGAGGCGATGTGAGGGCTGAAATGGTCGGGATAGCGTAATAAGCAATTGAAGCTCTCTGGGGCTGGACTTCGGGGATGTTGGGCGAACCCCGGAGGTGGTTGTTGAGTCCCTGCTTTCTGCGTTTAAGGGGATACATCAGGTGACGGCAGGGTTCAAACCTGCCCCGGTAAGAGCCGTCCACTGCCTATAACGATATGGGTCATTAATTAAGTTTTGGAATAAATTCAATGAGGAGGTTGGGGAAGCATTATGGCTGAGAAGAAGAAAAAGGATCTGGACCGCAACCGGAGTATGGATCCTGCCGTGTTGGAGGTTTTGGCAAACACCGAAGGAAGTGGAGTGGAATCGGCTTACGACCGCTTTTTGAACATGCAGCCCCAGTGCCAGTATGGCAATGCCGGGATTTGCTGCACCATTTGTATCCAGGGCCCCTGCCGGATCACCAAGAAGGCGTCGAAAGGGATCTGCGGGGCGCCCTCGTACACCATCGTCGCCCGCAACCTGATCCGGGCGGTGCTCGGCGGTACATCCGCCCACTCGGACCACGGCCTTCACACCACCCTTGTTTTGGACGAGGTGGCCGAAGGGCACGGCGGAGACTACGGCATTACCGATCCGGACAAGCTGAAGCGGGTGGCCGAGCGCCTGGATATAAATACAGAAGGCCGTTCCGACCAGGAGATCCTGCGTGAAGTGGTTGACCTGGCCATGGATGAATTCGGCCGCATTAATGGACAGTACAGCATCTGGCTGGAGAAATCCGTTATCCCGGAGCGCGTGCAGAAGTTCATGGAGTGCAACATCATGCCCTACAGCATCCACCGGACCATCGCCGAATCGATGGCCCAGACCCACATGGGGATGGATGCCGACCCGGTCAACCTGGTCTTCCAGGCCTTGAAATCGGCGCTGTGCGACTACACGGGCATGCACATCGCCACCGACCTTTCCGATGTCCTTTTCGGCACGCCGACCCCTGTGGTCACCGAAGCCAACATGGGTGTGCTGGAAGAGAAGATGGTCAACATCGCCCTGCACGGCCACAACCCCGTCCTGAGCGAGATGGTGGTCAAGGCCGCCCGGGAGATGCAGGAAGAGGCCAAAGAGGCCGGCGCCGAGGGCATCAAGTGCATGGGGATCTGCTGCACCGGCAACGAGGTGCTCATGCGCCAGGGTGTGCCCCCGCTGACCAACTTCATGTCCCAGGAGCTGGCCATCATGACCGGCGCCGTGGACGCCATGGTCGTGGACATCCAGTGCATCATGCCCGGGATTCAGGCCGTGGCCGAGTGCTACCACACCAAGGTTATCACCACCATTCCCAATGTTAAGATCCCGAGCTCGTACTACATCGACTTCGATGAAGCAAGGGCCATGGAAAAAGCCAGAGAAATCGTCAGCGTAGCCATTGCCGCCTTTAAAGAGCGCGATGCCGAGAAAGTCAGCATTCCCCAGGTGAAAAGCAAAGTCGTGGCCGGTTTCAGCCTGGAGGCTATCGAAGAGCTGCTGGCCTCCGTGAACCCTGATGAACCCTACAAGGTTATCACCGATGCCATCGAACAGGGTGAGCTGGACGGGCTCTGCCTCTTTGCCGGCTGCAACAACCTGAAGGTCAAGCACGATGAGAGCCACTACACCATCGCCGTGGAGCTGGCCAAGAACAACATTCTCCCCGTGGCGACCGGCTGTGCCGCCGGCACCTACGCCAAGTTTGGCCTCATGAACAGCGACGCCGTTGAAAAATACGCCGGCGACGGGCTGAAAGCGTTCATCAACCGCCTGGACGAGGCCAACAAGGACAAGCTGAACGGCGAAAAACTGCCGCTCATCTTCCACATGGGCTCCTGCGTGGACAACACCAGGGCCTACGACCTGATGACCGCCCTGGCCCGCCAGTGGAAAGTGGACACACCTAAGGTACCCTATGCGGCCAGCGCTCCCGAAGCGATGAGCGAAAAGGCCGTTTCCATCGGCAGCTGGTGCGTAACCCTGGGCATGCCGGTCCACGTCGGTATTGTTCCTCCCATTCCCGGCAGCCCGCTGGTAGACGGTATTGCGCTGCAGATTGCCCACGACGTTTACGGCGGCTACTTCATGTGGGAAGAGGATCCCCAGGAGGCATCCAGGAAGTTGCTGGCAGCGATCCGCGAGCGGACCTGGAAGCTGAAAGTGCACAGGGCCGCCGCAGAGAAGTACGAAACATCCCTTTCACCCACCTGGTAAAATTGGTGGCTTGAAGCGGCTTAAAATATATCATAAAAACCGTATTATAAAGGAGGTAAGCGCCTCATGACTGAAGGTGTGAGGACTAAAGAATGGGAAAAAACGTTTGAAGAGATATACGAGGGTGCGGTTGACGAAGCAAGCCCCCCGTTACCGTTATTCCAAAAAGTATATGACGGGGCCATCATTGCCACCAGCTACGCCGAGATCATGCTCAGCCAGGCCATCCGGCGTTACGGCCCGGAGCAACCTGTGAAGTATCCCGCCACCGGTTACTACCTCCCTGTAATCAGGGCTCTGAGCGGTGAGGACGTGACCAAGCTGGGCGAGCTGGTACCCATCCTGAACCGCATGCGCAACCAGATCAAGGAAGAGCTGAACTTCTATAACGCCAGGCTGTGCGGTGAGTCCACCGCTTACGCCGCCGAGATCATCGAAGCCATCCACTACCTGAAAGGGGAACGCCTCCATGTCGATCCCTGGACCGGCTTTTTGGGCGACCCGGTGGTGCGGCGTTTCGGCATCCTGCTGGTGGACTGGACCATTCCCGGCCAGGCCGTGCTGGTGGGCAAAGCCCGTTCCACGGAAGAGCTCGCCAAGATCGTGAGCGACCTGCAGGCCAAGGGCTTTATGATCTTCATGAGCTACGAAGTGGTCGACCAGGCCGTCGAGGCGGGGCTCAAGCTGGGGATCGATTTCATCACCTTCCCCACCGGGAACTTTACCCAGGTGATCCACGCCGTAAACTACGCCCTGCGGGCCGGACTGGCCTTCGGCGGCATCACCCCCGGATTGCGTGAAGATCAGCGGGACTACCAGCGCCGCCGCGTGCGTGCCTTCGTGCTGCACTTCGGCGAACGGGACGAGGTACAGATCGCCGCGCACTTCGCCGCCATCTTCCTGGGTTTCCCGGTGCTCGTTGACCACGAGCTTCCTGAAGACGAACAGATACCGAACTGGTATATTCCCTGTCCCGACTACGACGAGCTGGTCAAAGTTGCCCTGGAAGTTCGGGGCATCAAGCTGAAGATCCTCGACATCCCCGTGCCCTTCACCGTGGCCCCCGCCTTCGAGGGCGAGGCCATTCGCAAGAAGGACATGTACCTGGAGTTCGGCGGCGCCCGCACCACGTCCTGGGAGTTGGTGCGCATGGTGAACGAGGACGAGCTGGAAGACGGCAAGGTCGAAGTGGTTGGCCCCGATGTTGATGAGATCGAAGAGGGGTCTGCCATCGATGCCGGAATATACGTCAAGATCTACGGGCGCAAGATGCAGGAAGACTTCGAAAGCGTCCTGGAGCGCCGCATCCACGACTTTGTCAACTACGGTGAGGGTCTCTGGCACACCGGCCAGCGAAATATTGCCTGGTACAGGGTGAGCAAAGACTGTGTGGCCAAGGGCTTCAAGATGCGCCATTTCGGAGACCTGCTCATCGCCAAGTTCAAGGACGAGTTCCCGGCCATCGTGGACCGCGTGGAAGTGACCGTATATACCGATTCCGATAAGGTGAACGAGCTGGTGGAAGAAGCTCAGCAGGTATATGCTAAGCGCGATGAGCGCATCGCGGGCCTCACCGATGAAGCGGTAGAAGAGTTCTACTCCTGCACCCTCTGCCAGTCCTTTGCCCCCAACCACGTCTGCGTGGTTTCCCCGGAGCGGCTGGGGCTCTGCGGTGCGGTGAACTGGTTGGACGGCAAGGCTTCCAATGAGATCGATCCCACTGGACCAAACCAGCCCATCAAGAAAGAGGGCGTTGTCGATGAGGAAAAGGGGATCTGGGAATCGGTGAACGAGTTCGTCTACATCAACACCAACCGCAACATCGAAGAGTGCTCCATGTACTCGTTCATCGACCGGCCGATGACCTCCTGCGGCTGCTTTGAGTGCATCATGGCCATTGTACCCGAAGCCAACGGGGTCATGATCACCACCCGCGAGCACGGCGGCATGACCCCCTGCGGCATGAACTTCTCCACGCTGGCCGGCTCCGTGGGCGGTGGCGTGCAGACCCCCGGCTTTATGGGCCACGGTCGCGCCTACATCCTCAGCAGAAAGTTCATCAGCGCAGAAGGGGGGCTGGCCCGCATCGTCTGGATGCCCAAAGAGCTCAAGGAGTGGTTGGGCGATGATCTGAAAAAGCGGGCGGAAGAAGAAGGCCTTGGTGCAGACTTCGTCGACAAGATCGCTGATGAAACCGTAGGTGAAACGGCGGAAGAGATCCTTCCCTTCCTGGAGGAAAAGGGGCATCCTGCACTCACCCTGGATCCCCTGATGTAGCACTAACCATATAAAAAGACCCTTAGACGGAGCCTGGCGATGATGTCTACGGGTCTTCTCATGTTCAGGCAATATTTACTAATAGAAAGGAGTTTGGGAAGATGGGTTTAACAGGACTGGAAATTTTTAAGCATTTACCGAAGACGAACTGTAAGGAATGCGGTTTTCCCACCTGCCTGGCATTTGCCATGGCTCTGGCAGGCGGCAAGACTTCACTGGACCAGTGCCCCGACGTCAGTGAGGAAGCCAAGGAAGCGCTGGCTTCGGCTGCTGCGCCTCCCATCAGAAAAGTCAAGATGGGAGCAGGGGAAAAAGAAGTGGAGATGGGCGACGAAACAGAACTCTTCCGCCACGACAAGCGCTTTGAAAACCCCACGGTCATTGCCATTAAGGTCAAGGATAATGAAGACATCGATGCCAAGCTGAACAACATCAACGACCTTTACTTCGAAAGGGTAGGCCAGGAGTTTGAAGTGGAAGCGGTCGCGCTTCTCAACGAATCCGGAGAGGCTTCCACCTTCAAATCCGCTGCTGAAAAGGTAGCCGGCGGCACAGACAAAAACGTGGTCCTCATCTCCGAAGACCCCGCTGCCATGGAGGGGGCCCTGGAGGTTCTCGCTGACCGCAAGCCGCTGGTTTATGCCGCCACCAAGGACAATTACGAAAAGATGACCGAACTGGCGCAGTCCAAGGGATGCCCGCTGGGCGTAAAAGGCGACAACCTGAACGACCTGGCCGAGCTGGTGAACAAGGTTTTGGAAAAGGGCTACCGCGAGCTGGTTATTGACTCCGGTTCCAGGGACACCAGCCAGGTGCTCGCCGATCTAAACCAGATAAGGCGCCAGGCCATCAAGAAAAAGTTCCGCCCCTTCGGGTTCCCGACCATTGCGTTTGCCAGCAAGGACGACCCCCAGGAGGAGCTGATCCAGGGCGGCGTATATCTCTCCAAGTATGCCAGCATGCTGGTCCTGGAAACCGACAAAAAGGAACACCTCCTGCCGCTGGTCAGCTGGAGATTCAACCTCTTTACCGACCCGCAGAAACCCGTTCAGGTAGAAGCCGGGCTGCATAAAGTTGGGGAACCCAAAGAAAATTCCCCGGTTTACTGCACGACAAACTTCTCCCTGACCTATTTTCTGGTCGAAGGGGAAGTGGACGCTTCCCGCATCCCCGCGTACATTCTCTGTGTGGATACCGGGGGAACCTCCGTGCTGACGGCTTATGCCGACAACAGGTTCACGGCCGAAAAGATTGCCGAGGGCATCAAAGCGACGGGGCTGGAAGAAAAAGTTAATCACAAAAATATCGTCATTCCCGGTTTGGTCGCCGTATTGAAAGGCGCCCTTGAAGAAGAGTCCGGCTGGGAAGTTACTGTTGGGCCGAGGGAAGCAGCCGGCATCGTGAAGTTTGCCAAGGAAAAGCTTTCTTAAACCGAGCCGCAGGATAAAACCGGGATAATACTACTTTAACGAAAGGGGAAGAGCCATGGCTGTTGAAATTTTGAAGGAAAAATATAGAGGCCAAGTTCGGGAAGTTGTGCTGGGAGCTGCCAAGGACAAAGGCGGTACCCGATCCCACACCGTTAAAATTGGAGGGGAAACAACGCTGCCGTTCCTTCATTTTGAAGGAAATATACCCAACCGGCCGGTGGTGGCAATGGAGGTATGGGACATCGTCCCCGAGGGATGGCCCGAAAGCTTGAAGAGCAATTTTGAAGATGTCTATGACGATCCCGCTGCGTGGGCCAAGAAGTGCGTCGAAGAATACGGCGCGGACCTGATCGCTGTTCGCTTTATGAGCGCCGATCCCGATGGGCAGGACGCATCCCCCGATGACTGCATCCCCACCCTGAAAAAGGTCCTGGAAGCCGTCGGCGTGCCGCTTATTATTTACGGCTGCGGCAAGAGCGAGAAGGACAACTTGCTGATTGGGCCCCTGGGAGAAGCAGGTGCCGGTGAAAACCTGCTCTTGGGCGTGGCCGAACAGGACAATTTTAAGCCGGTGGCAAGCGCTGCCATGGCCAACGGCCACACCGTGATCGCCCAGTCTCCCATCGATATCAACATTGCCAAGCAGCTGAACGTGCTGATTTCAGAGCTGAGCACCCCGCTCCTCGACCGTATTGTGATTGACCCCACGGTGGCTGCGCTCGGTTACGGGATTGAGTACAGCTATTCCATCATGGAGCGGGCGCGCTTCGGAGCCCTGCAGGGCGACCGGATGCTGGCCATGCCGTTTATCGCAAATATCGGTGGCGAAGTGTGGAGCAAGCGGGAAGCTTTTGTTCCGCACGAAGAAGAAGCGACCTGGGGTGAGCAGCCGGAGCGCTCCATGATGTGGGAGGCCACTACGGCGATGGCGCTGCTGCAGGCCGGAGCAGACCTGCTGGTCATGCGTCACCCTAGGGCTGTGGAGCTGACCAAGCAGAACATCGATGAGCTGATGAAGGACAACAGCTATTAATTTGGGGGCACTGCGCTCCCGGATGCATCTTCCTGTGTCCTGTGAAGAACAAAAAGATGAAGGGGGGCCGTATGACAGGACAAGCTTCGCAGCATGCAGGCGGGCAAATTCGCCTGGCCTGCCGGGTTACATACGGTTCTCCCCTTTCATCGCCAGCTTGACTCGGCTGTTCGGCTTGTCCCGTTTGGATTATTCGGGGCGGGATGCCCCGGCAGAATATATTAAAAGGAGGAGAATGTTTGCATGATCATTATCGGCGAAAGAATCAACGGTATGTTTCGTGATATCGCCAAGGCGATTCGAGAAAAAGATCCCGCGCCGGTCCAGGAATGGGCCAGAAAACAGGAAGAAATGGGTGCAGGGTACCTGGATATTAACGTTGGCCCGGCTGTTTCCGACCGTGTAGATGCCATGCGGTGGCTGGTAGAAGTTACCCAGGAAGCCAGCAAGCTTCCGCTCTGCCTCGATTCCACCGACTACGATGCCATTGAAGCTGGGCTGGAAGTGTGCAAGCGGCCGGCCATGATCAACTCCGTACCCGCCATCCAGGAAAAAATGGACCGGGTTTTCACCCTGGCCGGCAAGTACGATGCTGAAGTGATCGGTTTGGCCATGAGTGAAGAAGGCATCCCCAAGGACTCAGATAGCAGAATAGCGCTGGCCATGGAACTGGTGGCCAACTGCGATGCATATGGCGTCCCGGTACAAAACCTTTACATCGATCCCCTGGTGCTTCCCTGTAACGTGGGGCAGGATCACGGCCCCGAGGTTTTTGAAACCCTGCGCCAGGTAAAACTCATGGCGGATCCTCCTCCTAAAACGACCGTAGGGCTGAGCAATATTTCACAGGGCACCAAGAACCGGGAACTTATCAACAGGACTTTTGCCGTGATGGCCATGGCCTGCGGATTGGACTCTGCCATCGCCGATGCCTGTGACGAAGAGTTAATCGCGGCAGTGGCGACGGCCAGGATCATTTTGAACATGGATATCTACTGTGACGGCTATGTGGATGTATTCAAGAACCAGAACAAATAGTTTGCTTGCTGCGCCAGAGCTAATGCCTCGCCGGGCACGAGATCACGAGGCAAATGGAGAGGAAAGGTGAAAACATATGATTGTTGGCGAAAGGAAACCTCTCGCTGAAATCGCCGAAATGCTCAAACCCTTTTCTAAGATATGTATTTTGGGGTGCGGGACCTGCGTGACGGTCTGTCTTACCGGAGGCGAAAAAGAGGCGGAAGAGACGGCCGCAGCCCTCACCCTCTGGGGACAAAAAGAAGGAAAGAACTGGGATATCTCGACGGGGACCATTTTGCGCCAGTGCGAATACGAATATATCGATGAATACACCAAGGACTGGCCCCAGTACGATGTTATTCTCTCCCTGGCCTGTGGTGTCGGCGTCCAAACCATGAACACCAGGCTGCCGGAAAAGATTATTCTGCCTGGGTTGAATACAACCTTTATGGGGTATCCCCTGGAACAGGGAGTTTGGACAGAGAACTGCCTGGGCTGCGGGAACTGTGTTCTTGATTTAACCCTCGGAATTTGCCCCATCACGCGCTGTTCCAAGAGTATGCTGAACGGCCCGTGCGGCGGCTCCCAGGAAGGCAAATGCGAGATCAGCAGCGAGGTGGAGTGTGCCTGGCAGCTGATCTACGACCGTCTTACACAGAAGCAGCTGGCAGGCCGGATGGACGAAATCCAGCCCCCGAAGGATTGGTCCACTTCGCACCACGGAGGCCCGAGAACTATGGTAAGGGAGGATGTCAGGGTTGAACCAGAAGAGCAAACTAGAACGGATGTTTGAAAGCGGACACTTTGCAGTTTCGGGGGAACTGGGCCCGCCGAAAAGCGCTGACCTGGAAACGGTCAGGCATCATGCTGAGGATATGCGCGATTATGTTGAAGCTTACAATATCACCGACAACCAGACGGCCATTGTCAGAACTTCGAGCATCGGGGTAGCCGCCAACCTGATACAGATGGGGCTGGAACCCATTGTTCAGATGACCTGCCGGGACCGCAACAGGATCTGCCTGCAGAGCGACCTGTTGGGGGCGGCAAGCTTTGGGGTTAAGAATTTTCTCTGCCTCCAGGGCGACCATGGGATATTCGGCAACGAATCGGGCACCAAAAACGTTTTCGACCTGGACTCCATGCAGTTGATCAATTGCGCGAAAAAAATGCGCGATGACAACGTTTTTATCGGGGGAGACGAACTGGAACACCCTCTGCCGAACATTTTCATTGGAGCGGTGGCCAACCCTTTTGCCGATCCCTTTGAGTACCGTGCCCTGCGGCTTGCCAAGAAAGTTGCGGCAGGAGCCCAGTTTGTGCAGACCCAGTGTATTTTCGATATAGACCGTTTTGAAAGGTGGATGGAAGAGGTCAGGAAAATGGGGCTGCACAAAAAGGTGAAGATTATGGGAGGGGTCACCCCCATCAAGTCCGTCGGCGCAGCCCGTTACATGCAGAACAATGTATCCGGGATGATCGTGCCGGAAGAATTGATCCAGCGCATCAAAGGCGCTGAAGATAGGAAAAAAGAAGGCATAAAAGTGGCGGTAGAAACCATACAGCGCCTGAGAGAAATCGAAGGTGTGGCCGGCGTGCACGTGATGGCCATCGCTTGGGAAGAAATGGTGCCAGAAATTGTAGATCGCTCCGGGCTTTATCCGCGCCCGAAAGTGGACTAGAACCCCCGGGTTGCTGCCGGCAACACCATTGACCGTTCTTTAAAACCAGGGCTGAACCAATGAAGTCCCGGGAGAAAGCATCCTTTCTTTCTCCCGGGATTTTTGTGTGCGGCTGTCTCCGGGCATGCAGTCCGGTAAGGTTGCGGGGCAAAAAAGAACCTTTTAAAAAAATAAACCGCTGGGAGGAATTGACCCGGAGATAAAGAATTCTATAGAACTTAAGGGAGGTCATCAGCTTGAGCAAGCAATTTGTAAAGGATTTAAAGGTCGGCAGCCGAGTGCAAACCCAGCTGGTAGTCATCGATGTCAAGGAACTTTCCTTTTCGGCCCCGTCGAAGGCCGGCGATTTTTTTTTAAAACTTCAATTGGGCGATGCCAGCGGCACCATAAAAGGAATAATCTGGGACCGCTCCATGGTGACCGAGCCCATTCTTCCCGATGATGTTATTTCCGTTTCCGGCGAAGTGGATGAATACCAGGGGCCTCAACTGGTGATAAACTGTTACGAAAAGCTGGATCGGAGCAAAGTAATCAGAGATCATTTTCAGCCTGCCTGCAGCAGGGATCGAGATGAAATGTGGGATGAGCTGGTGGCCCTCTTTCGCTCTACGGTAACGGACGTCCACCTGAATGCGTTATTCGATGCTTTTCTGGACGATTCGGAGCTGGTTAACCGGTTTAAACTTTCCCCGGCCGCAAAGACCATCCACCACAATTATCTGGGAGGTTTGCTGGAACACACTCTTGAAGTTATGGAAATGGCTTGCGAAATAGCCCGTATGTACCCCGAGAGGATCAACCGCTCTCTGCTGCTGGCCGGGGCCGTTTTTCATGACGTCGGCAAAATTGAAGAATATGACCTGGACAGCTTTAGTTTTCAACAGACGGACAGGGGACGGCTTTTGGGGCATATCACCATTGGCCTGGGCATCGTGCGCGGCTTGATAGAAAAAGTTCCCGGCTTCCCCCGGGATTTGAAAACCGGTTTGGAGCATATCCTGATCAGCCACCACGGTCAAAAAGAATGGGGTTCTCCCGAAGTGCCGCAAACGCTCACCGCTTTCGCTCTATTTCATGCCGACTTGTTAAGTGCGCGCCTCAAACAGTTTGACCAGGTGCTGGAAAGGCAGGCGGAGCGCGCCAATAGTTGGACGGAGTGGGACGGGTTTTTGGGGCGCAGAATATATATTGACCGCGATGAACCCCCTGCAAAGTGAAAATAGGGCCGAACCGGCAGGAGATTGTGAAGATATATAGAAGTATTTTTATCCAAAGGGCAAAAATGGTTTGTAAGAGAGTATGATTTGCCCCTTTAAACCCTGGAGCATTGGGCAAAAACCTGGGGATGAAATCCTGCAGTAGTGTGGTGAAAAGCATGAGTAAAGAGTTTTCCAAGGTAATCCCTTTTTTGCAAAACGCCAGCTATTATTTTCAAAAAGGAAACCTGTATTATCAGCAAAACAAGCTGGAAAAGGCCCTGCTGTTTTTTAAAAAGACTATAGAAGTAGAACCGGATAATTCGCTGCATCATTATAATTTGGCTTGCCTTTTCAGCAGGATGGGATACCTTGAAAAAGCGAATAAAATATTTTCCTATATCGTCCATCAACTCGATTCTTCTCTAACGGAATGTTACTTTTTAATGGCGGTCAATTACGGTTTGATGGATGAGCTGGAAAAAGCCCGGCATTATTTGAACCTCTATCTACAGGTTTCCCCCGACGGAGAGATGGCAATGGATGCCGAAGACCTTCTTTTCACCCTGTCCGAGGATGCCGAGGAGGAGGATCTCCAGGTCAAGGACGAAGTCCTGGAGGAAGCCGTGGCATTGATCTGCCAGCAGGACGAACGCGATATTATTGAACGCTATCCGACCAGCAAAACACTGCGCCGCCTTCTGCGCCACGCCCTGTACCTGGACGATTCCATAATAGCGGAAAGGACGCTCTACCTGTTCAGCCTCATGGGGGATGCCGGGGCGGAAATGTTGAAAGAATTTGTAAAAAACCCCTGGGTCAAGCAGCGCCTGCGCCTCCAGGCCCTGCTCAAATTGAAGAACATGGGACTGGAAGGGGTTTTGATTGTTTTTCTGGAGGAAGACTGGATGGAAATCGATTTATCCTCTTATCCTTTGAAGGCTCCTTACTGGCTGGACGAATGGCAGGAAGTACTGAACTGCACCCTCGATAAAATGAGGCAGAGTGAAGCTTACGATGAACTGTTTTTCGAAGATGCCCAGGCCATCTGGATTGATTTTCTGAACAACATCTATCCCCAAAAGCCCGGCATTCGCAAACGAGAAAGCTGGGGGGCGGCGCTGGAGTACGCCCTCTCTCGCTATCACTTTTTAAATTTAACCCAGAAAGAGCTGACCGCTCGCTATAATGTGTCTTTGGGCAGCATTTCTTCGCGCTACCAAGATTTCAACCGGGCGCTCAACCTCGAACACCGCGCTTACCACAACATGCTGCGCTATCTCACAAAAAGGGATTAGAACAAAGGCCCCCTTCGGCGCGGAAGGGGCCTTAAATGTTTGACATGTTAAAAGGAGGACTGCGATTGCAGACCGTAAATGTTCGGAGTTCAAAACGCGTGGAACTGATTGATATCACGGCCCAGGTGAAAGAAATCGTGCGCTCTTTGGGGGTCGAAAAGGGGCACCTGCTTATTTATGTTCCCCATACTACCGCAGCAGTTACGGTAAATGAAGGAGCCGACCCCTCCGTGGCGCAAGATATTATACAGGCCCTGGAACACCTGGCCCCCCATGGAGCCCCCTTTTACCAGCACCTGGAAGGAAACAGCGATGCCCATATCAAGGCTTCCCTTTTGGGAGCCAGTGAGTGTATTCCCTTGAAAGACGGAGCGCCTGTGCTGGGAACATGGCAGTCTATTTTTTTTGCCGAATTTGACGGCCCCCGTCAGCGCAGGGTTTATTTGTCCCTGTCTGGCTGAAATGGCATAAAGGGTGCGGAAAACCTTCCTTTGACAAAAGATCTCAGTGTTTGAAGGAAGAGGGAAACCATTTGCCGAATAACCAACCTGGATATCTCTATTGCCCAAAGGCGACTCACTGCTGTGGCTTTATCATTGCCGGGTTTTGCACAGGACCAGGCGATGGCGGAGCTGTTTATGCCCACCGGAAAAACTAGGGGGGACTGCCCGATGTGCACTCGAAATGCCCTGCAGCAGGTGGTTGAAGTATTTGCCGGACAGGATCCGCAGCTAATGGCGGAACGAAGCGGGGCCCGTTTTCAAGGAAACTGCTTTTTTTTAGACTACTGTGGGCTGCCCCTGGAGATCGGCTATCCCACCGGCGCGATGAAAATATTGCGAAAGAAAGACCGTCCAAATGAGCCGGAGATTACCAATGATGAAAAGATTGTTACCCTGCAGTACCTGACGTATGCCAGCGGCCTTCCTCTGCGCGGCGAAGAGCTTTCTTTTCTCAAGCTGAGGGGGGGTCAGCTTCACTGGCATCCTTTTCAAAGCGAAGCCCTGAAACCGTTAGCGCAGAGATACGGCTCCAATACCGCAGAGTTTCTTTCCAGGGGACAGCGGTATGGGGGAAAACCTGTGGAACATGGAGATGCGGCGCTCGTCATCCCGGTCTACCCCCGCCTTCCCCTGACGTACATCTTGTGGGAGGGTGAAGAGGAATTTGAGCCGCGAGCGGTGGTTCTTTTCGATGCGGTTTCGGAAACGTATCTTTCTACCGCCACCCTTTATGTGATGGCCATCCAGGTGATGATACGCATCTGGTTTCCCGGAGACAGCCGCTTTAATGACAAATAATGGAGGAGGTGTGAGCCGCGCCGGATTGTGTAAAAAGCGGCCTGCACATGTACAAAGGTAATTATGATTCCCAAATTGAAGAATTAACAGAGATGCTGCAAAAAAAAGATGCGGATGGGATTGACCGCTATCTCTACCGTTACCAGGATAAGGGCTTCGGCATGCTTTTTATTGCCCTCTATCATGCCATAAAAGCTGAGGATGGAAGCGCCGGTTCCGATTAGAACGATCCTGCAGGGGGGTTGGGGCCTTTGTTTGCGAAAGACCTGATCGATTTAAGCTCTTTTTCGCTGGGTGAATTGGAGAGTATCCTGGAAAGGGCGGCTTTTTACCGGGAAGAAACAGGTCGCAGGACTTTTCGTGTTTTAGAGGGGCACAACATTACCGTCTCATTTTGGGAACACAGCACCAGGACACGCCTCTCTTTTGAGCTGGCCATCAAGGAACTCGGAGGACGGGTAGTTGGATATTATCCGGAAACAGCCAGCGAGCAAAAAGGGGAAACAATGGAAGACACGGTGAAAACCCTCATTTCTCTGGGCAGCTCCGCAGTGGTCTTTCGACACTCCCTTCCCGGGTTATTTCACCGGCTGGCGCAAAAGGTAGAGGTTCCCTTTATCAGTGCCGGAGAGGGCTGCTACCAGCACCCCACCCAAACTCTGCTGGACATATTTACGATGCGCCAGGCAGGATTTGACCTCCAAGGCCTGAAGGTCTTGATGGTAGGGGACATCCTCCACAGCAGGGTGGCTCGCTCCCATATGTGCGCTCTGCCCCTGTTTGGGGTCGAAGTTGCTTTCGCTGCACCCCCACCTCTTCTTCCCGATGGCATGGTGCCCCCCGGAGCGACTTGTTACCGCAATTTGGAAGAAGCACTGCCCTGGGCCGATGTGGTATATTTGCTGCGGGTACAGAAGGAAAGACAGGAACAGGGGCTTGTGCCTTCCCTGGGGGAATACGCGGCCCTTTTCGGCCTGAACCTGGCTGGTCTCTCCCGGGTTAAAAGCGGCACCTGTTTTATGCACCCCGGGCCGATCAACCCGGGGGTGGAGATCAGTCACGAAGCCCTGCGCGCCCTTGAAAACGTGGCGCCGGAACGGGTATTGTTTCGGAAACAGGTAAAAAATGGTCTATACGTGCGGATGGCCGTGCTGGACCTGCTGGTTGGGAGTGGATAAGTGAGATGAAGGTGCTGATAAAAGGATGCTTCTTGTGCGACCCCTGCAGCGGATGGGAAGGCCCTGCTGAAATACTTGTCAAAGAGGGCAAGATCGAGGCGGTTGCGCCTTCCATTGAGGGTGTGGACGCGCCCGTCATGGACATAAAAGGGTGCTATGTTTTCCCGGGGCTGGTGGATATGCACGTCCACTTGAGAGAACCGGGAGGAGAATCGAAGGAAACCGTGTTTACCGGCTGTGCGGCAGCCGTAGCCGGAGGGTTTGCCTCGGTAGCCTGTATGCCGAACACTTCTCCCCCCCTGGACAGAAAAGAGACGATGCTGTACGTCCAGCAGAGGGCTGCCAGTGCAGGCCTGGCTCGCGTGTATCCCATCGGTGCCCTCACCAAAGAGCTGCGGGGACTTGAACCTGCTCCTCTTTGGGAACTGGCCCGGGAGGGGGCCAGGGGGTTTTCTGACGACGGGAGACCGGTGAAGGATGGCGGGGTGCTTTACAAGATCATGCAGTGGGCTTCCCTGCTGGGCCTTCCCGTCATTTCACACTGTGAAGAACTTTCCCTTTCTGCAGGGGGAGCGGTGCATGCCGGACCGTGCGGGTACCGGATGGGTCTTCCCGTCATTCCATCCTGCTCGGAGGCGGTCATTGTGGCCAGGGAGTTATTGTTGAACCGCGAAGTGAAGGGGAAACTCCACCTGGCTCACATCAGCTGCAAAGAGAGCGTAGAGCTTCTCGGCTGGGCCAGGGAAAGAGGCATAGATTTCACGGCGGAAGTTACCCCCCACCACCTGCTGCTGACAGAAGAAGCGGTGGAGTCATTTAATACGGATGCCAAAATGAACCCTCCCCTGCGTTCGCCGGAGGACCGGGATTCGCTCCTACAGGCGCTGCGGGACGGACTGATAAATATCATCGCTACGGACCACGCCCCCCATACCTCTTGGGAAAAAGAAAAGGATTTTCTGAATGCCCCCTTCGGGGTGGTGGGCCTGGAAACAGCTCTTCCTCTTCTTTGGACAGAACTGGTGGAAAAGAAATTACTCTCACCCCTGGAGCTGGCCGGGCTCATGTCGCTCAACCCGGCAAAGGCGCTGGGGGTGCCCGGAGGAACCCTCGCTCCCGGCTCGCCGGCAGACTTGGTAGTCGTTGATGCCAACCGGGAAAGCGAGGTTGCCCCTGAAAAATTCTTTTCCCGGGGCAGAAATACACCTTTCAAAGGATGGAAGGTGAAAGGGCTGCCGGTGCTGACCATGGTGGAAGGGGATGTGAAAATGTATGAGGGCCTTGTTAAAGGGTTCAGCGAAAATTTTCCCTCTCCTGCAGAGCTCTTTTCTGAAGCAGGTGGGTCGTGATGCAGGCGGAAGCAATTGTGAGAAAACTGGAAAAAGTTGCCGAAGATATTATTTATTTGAAGCTGGAGGAAAAAAGTATCGCGCAACTCGCCCTGCCGGGACAGTTTCTCCACATCCGAATTGGCCGGGGGGTGGCCCCTCTGCTGAGGAGGCCCTTCAGTATTGCCGGGGCGAGCCCCGAGGAGAAAGCATTCTCTATTCTTTTCCGTGTCTCCGGGGAAGGGACTCGCCTGATGAGCGGCTTGCGCCCGGGCGACCGGATGGACTGCCTGGGCCCGTTGGGCAGGGGGTTTCATACAGCTCCTTTGAAGGGGGCAGCCCTGATGGTGGCGGGGGGAATCGGCATTGCGCCCCTTCTTTTTCTGGCGCAGCACTTGCTGGGAGCGGGTCACAAACTGGTTTTCTTTTATGGGGCCCCTTCCGCTGGAGAGATGGTCTGCCTGGAAAGGTTTCTTTTCAACGGCGCAGAGACGTGGCTGGCCACTGAAGACGGTTCAGCCGGTCGGCGGGGCACCGTGGTGGATCTCCTTGAGGGGTTCTTTTTGGAAGGGAGGATTTCGGGGTCAGTTTTTGCCTGCGGTCCAAGGCCGATGCTGAAAGCGCTGCAGGAAAAAAACGAACAATGGAAGATGCCCCTTAAGTTCTCCCTGGAAGAGAGGATGGCTTGCGGTGTGGGCGCCTGCCAGGGGTGCGTTGTGGCTTCATCCCCGGATTTTATGGGTTGGGGGGCAAGGCAATATCACAGGGTGTGCCTGGAAGGCCCCGTTTTTGATGCCGGGGAGGTGCTGCTTTAACGTGACTACCTTGAGTACAGTCCTGGGGCCACTAGAGCTGAGCTGCCCCGTTTTGGCAGCATCCGGTACCTTTGGGTTTGGGGAAGAGTACTCCTCGATGCTCGATCTGAGCGAGCTGGGAGGAGTTGTGGTGAAGGGTTTGACCCTGGAGCCCCGCTGGGGCAACCCTCCGCCCCGGGTCGTTGAAACCCCCGCCGGCATGTTAAACGCCATAGGTTTGCAGAATCCCGGCCTGGAAGGATTTTTAGAAAGGGAAATGCCGCGCTTGCGCCACTGTGGGACCGCCGTTATCGTCAATATCAACGGAGAGACGGAGGAAGAATTTGCTGTCCTGGCTCGGGAGCTTTCTTCGGTGGAGGGATTGGCTGCCCTGGAACTTAACGTTTCCTGCCCCAACGTTCCCCTCGGTGGGATTACTTTTGGGTCTTCCACCCCCATCCTGCAGAAACTGTTGAAAAAGGTGCGCCCTTTATGCAGGCTGCCTTTGCTCGTTAAACTATCGCCAAACGTTACAGATATTGCAGGGCTGGCCCGTGTGTGCCGGGATGAGGGCGCCGATGCAGTTTCCCTCATTAATACGCTCAAGGGAATGGTCATCGACACCGCGGCGAAAACCCCCCTCCTGGGCAACAAAACGGGGGGGCTGTCCGGTCCTGCCATTCGGCCCGTTGCGGTGAGGATGGTTTACGAAGTTTTTCAGGAGGTAAATATTCCGATTATTGGAATGGGAGGCATCATGAGCACGGAAGATGCTCTGCAATTTTTTATGGCCGGGGCTCGGGCAGTAGCTGTGGGGACAGCAAACTTTGTGGAACCCCGGATTATGCCGCAAATTATCAGCGGGCTTCGTGCCTACCTGGAGGAAGAGGACCTTGAAGATATCGGTTCTGTCATCGGCGCAGCTCATCGAGAAACCTGAGGGGGGTGCTTTATGGGAATTTTCGGCAAACACAGGGGCATCGATCGGGAAACGGCTGCAGAAAAAATAATCGTAGCCCTTGACGTGGAAAAAGAAGAAGAAGCCTATGCCCTGGTGAGGCACCTTGCCCCACCGCTCAATTATTTCAAGGTAGGGATGAGGCTTTATATGGCTTGCGGCCCCCGAATTGTAACAGGCTTAAAGAAAATGGGAGTCAAGGTGTTTCTCGATTTAAAGTTTCATGATATCCCACAAACCGTGGCTTCTGCGGGGGAAGTAGTGACAAGGTTGGGGGCGGACCTCTTCAACATACACCTCAGCGGTGGCAGCGATATGGTCCGCGCCACGGTAGAGAAGGTCAGGGAAACGGCGGAAAAAGAAAACATCCCTCTTCCCCGGGTGGTGGGGGTGACGGTGCTCTCTTCCTTCAATGAAAAGATCCTTCGCGATGAAGCCGGAATAGGGAAAAGCCTGGAAAAACACGTGGTCGACCTGGCCCTGGTGGGGAAGGAGAACGGCCTGGATGGGGTCGTAGCCTCCCCCCGGGAGGCAGCGCTGATCCGCAAAAAGTGCGGCGATGACTATCTCATAGTAACCGCTGGAGTCCGGCCGCTTTGGGCCGGCCTTAACGATCAGTTAAGGGTGCTGACACCACGCCAGGCCCTGGAAGCGGGTGCCAACTACCTGGTCATAGGCCGCCCCATTATTGAAAATGAATCTCCCCGGGACGCTGCGGAAAAAATTCTTGCCGAGATGACTGCCAAATAGTATAATCGAAGGGAGCAAATTTTGAATATTTTAAATTGATGTTATTTTTTGTATAATAAATTTGGAATATTCGCTGTAACGTTGCGGTGAACAAGGCGCCTCGAAGGGAGAAAGTTTCATGAAAAAGATCAAAATCATCGGCTGCGGAAACTTGCTGGCCTATGATGAAGGGGTGGGCATTCACGTAGTGCGCCGGCTGCAAAACGAGATCCTCCCAGGAAATGTGGAAGTAAAAGAACTGCGCAACCCCGGGCAGCTTCTGGTGGAGTTGGTTGCCGGAGCAGAAAAACTGATCATTGTTGACGCCTGTGCCGGAAAACCCGGCGAAAAAGCCGGAAAAGTTCACCGCCTGGTTAAGAACGGGGGGGAACTCAAGGAGATTCTCTCCCATACCGTACACGCCTACAATTTTTACCCGGTTTTTGAGCTCCGCGAGAGAATAACCCCCAACAAGTTGCCCGAAGAAATAGTGGTAATATGTATCGGAGTGGTTGAGCGGGAAAAGTTTTGCGTCGGCCTGAGCAACGAGGTTTTTGCTTCCCTGGGCAAAGCCATTGATGCGATAATGAAGGAACTTTATTGAGGGGAAAGCTTCGGAGGAGGCGGCTGCAGGAAAAAGCAATTGCCGCAATTTGACACGGATTATTTGAAAAGATATGATATAAGCGTAGAAGAGGCGCGGCCTCATGCAGCCTTTAAGGCCGCGCTTTGCCCCCGGGGCAGAAAGGTGCGGTGCAGCGGATGTGGTTCGGGATCCATATGCCTCAAAAAGGCGGGTTTCGCAGGAATGTAAAGCGTGCTGCAGAGATCGGTTGCCGGTCTCTGCAGATTTTTGTGGGCAATCCAACTTCCTGGAGACTTTCCAGTTTGGATTTGGATGAGTTGTATGAGCGGCGGGAAATCCTGGCCGAGTTTGGCATTTACCCCCTGGTGGTTCATACGGCGTACCTGATAAACCTGGCAGCATCCAGGGAGGAGTTTTATCACAATTCTCGGCGGCTGCTCAGGGAAACGGGCGAAAGGGCGTATCATCTGGGAGCTTCTTACGTGGTGATGCATGTCGGCAGCCACGGTGGGCGCGGTTTTAAGCAGGGGATGGAGCTTTTCATATCCACACTGGAAGAAGAAATGAGGGACTGGCCGAGGGAGGTGGAGCTCCTCCTGGAAAACACTGCCGGAGGGGGTACTTCCCTGGGCGGGACTTTTATCTCGCTAGGAAACATTTTAAAAGCTTTCGGAAAAGACGTTCCACTGGGGATGTGCCTGGACACGGCCCACGCCTGGGCGGCAGGGTACGATCTTGCTTCTCCGGAAGGGGTCAACAGGATGATCCGGGAACTGGAAGAATACGTGGGAAGAGCACGGGTTAAGGTGCTCCATATCAATGATACCAGCTCTCCAAGGGGTTCTCACAGGGACCGCCACTCTCACCTGGGGGAGGGTCTGATCGGAGAAGAAGGATTCCGCCTTTTTTTTGACTGCGGGTGGCCGGGAACGGTCTCGGCTATTCTGGAAACTCCTGAAATGGGTACTGGCTGGGATGCCGTTAACCTGGAGCGGCTCCAATCTTTCGCAGAAGGCCGCCGGGCGGGTTAGACAGAGAAGGAGAGATTCAGGTGGCAAAGCAGCGAAAAATATTTGTCTGTCGCGAATGCGGGCACGAACTTCATAAATGGATGGGGCGCTGTCCCGCCTGCCAGAGTTGGAATTCCATGGAGGAAGAAAGCGTCCGAGAACCGGCCCCCCCGAACCTGGCGCGCTTGAGGAAACCGGTCGAACCCGTCGGCCTGCCAGATATTGAGATGGGGGAAGGCGGAAGGCTCCAAACGGGGATGGCGGAGCTGGACAGGACGCTTGGTGGGGGCGCGGTGCCGGGGACGACGATCCTGGTAGGTGGAGACCCCGGAATTGGGAAGTCTACCCTTATGCTGCAGGCGGCGTTGAGGTATGCCGCCAGGGGGGAAAAAGCCCTGTATGTAACCGGCGAGGAGTCGCTCCAGCAGGTTAAAATGCGCGCGGACAGGCTTGGCTTGTCTCAGGTGCCCCTGCTCGTTCTGGCCGAGACGGAATACAACCGCATCGCCCAACACATCAGCCGTGAACGCCCGGCAGTGGTTGTAATAGATTCCATTCAGACCGCGATGAAAAGTGAGTTGGGCAATGTTCCCGGCAGCCTGATCCAGATCCGTGAAGTTACCGCTTCCCTCGTGCAGCTGGCGAAAACGGAAGGGGTTACTTTTTTTATTGTGGGTCATGTGACAAAAGAAGGGACACTGGCGGGGCCCCGTTTGCTGGAGCACATGGTGGATTGCGTGCTGTATTTTGAAGGGGAGCGATACCAAAGCTTTCGTATCTTGCGCGGTGTGAAGAACCGCTTCGGTTCCACCAACGAAATGGGTATTTTTACCATGGACGAGAAGGGGCTCCTGGAGGTAAATAACCCCTCGGCGCTTTTTCTCAATCAGCGCCCCCAGGAGAACGTTCCCGGTTCTGTGGTGGTACCCGTGATGGAGGGCACGAGGCCTTTGCTGGTTGAACTGCAGGGCTTGGTGACTCCCTTATACGTAGGCGGCAGCCCCCGCCGCACATCGACCGGCCTGGATTACAACAGGGTGGTGCTGGTAATTGCCGTGCTGGAAAAAAGGGTAGGGCTTCAGCTTTACAGTGCGGATATTTTTGTCAATGCCGTTGGGGGGGTGCGCATCGCAGAGCCGGCAGCGGACCTTGGAGTGGCCCTGAGCCTGGCTTCCAGCAGCCGGGAAAAGCCCCTTCTTCCCCAGACCCTGGTGCTCGGAGAGATTGGCCTGACGGGAGAAGTCCGCCCTGTCGGTCGGGTGGAAGAACGATTGAAAGAGGGGTCGAAGATGGGGTTTGTCCGCTGCATCATGCCCCGGGGAAACCTTGAAGGCAGTTACTTCAGTTCCCGGGATCAATTAGAAAAAGACCTGGAATTAGTCGGGGTTTCTACCCTTCACCAGGCCCTTAAAGAAGCCTTCAATTGAAAGCGGTCAGGAGAGGCGAAAAAAGCCCAGCGCATTCAGCCGCTCGTGCTCCCCGTTTAAAATATCTTCCAGCCTGAAACCGAGCAGGGAGCAGATGGCGACGAGATAAAAGAGGTGGTTTCCAATTTCTTCTTCGATCACTTCTTTGCAGTGTTCACAAAGCTCACCTTCGATATGGGAACTCAGGTAGTCCCGGCAGCTTTCCAGGGAGACTTCCGGCGGCAGCTGCTGCCTGCAGGCGTTTATGGAGATGCAGCCGCACGAGGTCACCGTTTTCGTGATGGACCTGTTAACCCTTGCCGACGATTCGGCATGTTTCGACAAACTGTCCAGTATGCTGCGATGCCTCAATAACAGTTCAGTCACTTTATCCTGGAACAATCCGATCACTTCATCGTTCCTGGTTTTCATATCGTTTTTGTTTCACCTCTACCCTTCTAGTGTAGCGTGGATTTACTTATATTATACTTGGTGCTTTGAACCCTTGTCAACTTCAGAAAAACTCTCTATAAACTGATTTTGGAGGTGTTTTTAATTCAGCCTTGGACGCCGGCAGAGGGTTTGGAAAAACCTGGAGCAGGCGGCTGCAGCTGAAGACGTGTCATGTCTTATAAGATTGCTTTTCAGCCTTCCGGTATCAGGGGAAACGTGGAAGAGAATCAAACTTTGCTGGAAGCGGCTCAAGAGATGGGGGTAGATCTGGAATCTCCCTGCGGCGGAGAGGGCATCTGCGGGAAGTGCCGCCTAAAGATTTTAGAAGGTTATTTTTCGAAATACGGTATTAACTCCGGACCGGACAGCCTCTCTCCAATCACTGATGAGGAAAAAACGCACCTTTCCGAGGCGGAAATCGAGGAGGGCTTTCGCCTTGCCTGCCGCTCCAGGGCCGTGGGAGACCTGCTGGTTTTTGTTCCCCCCGAAGGAGAAAGGGGGCGTCAGGTTATCCTGGAAACGGGCATCCAAAGGGATTTCCAGCTTAATCCTGCGGTGGAAAATGTTTCTGTAAATCTTCCGCCTCCTGGGCTCGGGGATAAGCAGGGCGACGCAGAACGCCTGAAAATTTCGCTGCAGGAAAGACTGACCCGGGATCATATCGCCATAGATTATGAAGTCCTGCGCGATCTTCCCCATATCCTGCGCGACAGCGATTGGGAAGTCAGCGTCACTCTCTGGCAGGAAGCGGAAGCGATCCGGGCTTCAGGTAGTGCTCACCCCGCCCGCTTTGGCATGGCGGTGGATATCGGGACAACCACTGTGGCGGCTTACCTCTGTGACCTGGAACACGGCGCAATTAAAGCGACCGCTTCAAACGTAAACCCCCAAGTGGCTTACGGTGAAGATATCATTTCACGCATCAGTTACTGCCAGCGCCAGCCGGGGGGCAGGGACTTGCTGCAGCAGCAGATCGTAAAATCTGTTAACGAACTGGTTGAACAGCTGGCTGCAGAGGCCCGGATAGCCCCTGAAGACATTGTCGACGCAGTGGTTGTGTGCAACACCGTGATGCACCACCTTTTTTTGGGGATTGACCCCCGCTTCCTGGGGGGATCGCCTTTTATCCCCGGCTCCAAGGCGCCGCTGGATATAAAAGCCCGCGACTTGGGACTTCAAATAAACAGCTCCGCCTATGTCCATGTGCTGCCTGTGATCGCCGGTTACGTTGGAGCGGACAACGTGGCTTTTCTGGTAGCCGAAGAGCCGTATCTTCAAGATGAGCTCGGGATGTACATCGATATCGGGACGAACGGTGAAATAGACCTGGGAAACAAAATGGAGCTGAGCTGCACCTCCTGCGCCACAGGTCCCGCCCTGGAGGGTGCCCAAATTGCATTTGGAATGCGGGCTGCTCCCGGTGCGATAGAAAAAGTTCGCATTTCCCCGAAAACCCTGGAGCCGTCTTTTCAAGTGATCGGCCAGGAAGAGTGGTACCCGGAGTTATCCCGCAGCAATATCCGGGGGATTTGCGGTTCAGGCATCATTGACGTGGTGGCACAGCTTTACCGGTCGGGGATCATCGATCCCAGCGGGCGCTTTAACAAAGGGCTGGACTCAACCAGGGTGCGCACTTCTCAGGCCGGTGGGGTAGAGTATGTTTTGGCCTGGAAAGAAGAAAGCGGTCACGGTCGGGACGTGGTGATTACCCAAATGGATATAAGGTCTGTGCAGCTGGCCAAAGCGGCGCTTTATGTGGGCGCAGAAGTGCTGATGGAAAAAAGGGGCGTAAGAACGCCCGATAAAATTGTCCTGGCCGGTGCCTTTGGCAACTACATCGATAAAGAAAGCGCCCTGGCGATAGGCATGTTTCCGCCGTGCCCCGTCGAAAAAATCGTTTCTGTGGGGAACGCTGCCGGTGACGGGGCCTGTCTGGCCCTATTTGATCGGCACAAAAGAGAAGAGGCCCGGCGGGTGGCCCTGGATGTCAAATTTGTTGAAACCGCCCTGGACGAAACGTTCCAGGATCGGTTCATTAAAGCGCTGGCTTTCCCCAAATAGCCTGGGGAGCTGTGCTGCGGCATCTGAAAAACCGGGCTCGATGACACGGGCGGCGCGCCATCCCGCAGGAGCTTGCCCGTTTGCCCGAAATTCCGCTGCCAGGGCCGTCTATTTCTTTTTCAGCTCTTCTTTGGTCAAAACAAACTGTTCACTCTTTGTTTCGAAGTATTATGCCCCACAAGGCCCGGGCAATTTTTTGGGGGGTTATTAGACGTTTGTGGAGCAACCCAGGGCGGTGCTTTTATGACGGAACTCTCCAGGGTTTTCTGTTTTCGGCACAGCATCCTGATCATGCCGATAATAAAGAAGAGGAAGGGGGGCCTTTTCCCTTCCTCTTCTTTTAAATCCTGTTTGCTTTTTTATATATGTGGTGTAAGCTCGGTTGGGGGAGTGGAACCCGATGACCGGATCCCTTTTTCTCCATATAAGCGGTGTGAGCTCAGTTTGCAAATGGTTATTACTGCCGGCAGGTTATTCCTGTTTTTTGAAGGATTTGATCCATTCATCCAGTTCCCGGGCAGCGATGTCTTTTCCACCGACTCCAAAGGCCAGAATCACGGTAACCGCTATCGTGCCCAAAAGCAGCCCGAAGGCGATGAGGATGATTTCATCGGCAAGCCCCATCCTCTGCAGGGCGATGGCACCGGCCAAAATCAGGATGGCATAACGGGCCACCCTGGCCAAGAAATCGGCCTGGCGGCTCTCGGCTACTTTTATAGCCCGGTAAGCCAGATTGGACAGGTAAAGGCCGATACCAAAGATAACCAATCCCAGGATGATGTGCGATATAAAGACCAGCAGCTGCGCAACGAGGTCGGCCAGAAGGGTGAAACCCAGCAGCCCTGCGGCTTCGATGGCTGCAAAAAGCATGATTACCACGAGTGCAATATATCCCGCGGCTTCAGAAGGAGTCCATCTTCCCTCCGTTTGCTCGCCCCCAATCCCCAATCGGGCCAGGATGGCGTTAAAACCAACTGCATCAAGCAGGCTGGAAAGCAGCCCCTTGACCACTTTTGCCACCAGGTACGCGATAACGAGGACCAGGGTGGCGGCAAAGATGGCCGGAAGGGCTTCCAGGATCATGTTCAGCATATTGCTTGCCGGCTGGGTGATCGCCTCCAGGGCAAGGGCGTTTAAAGCGGCAATGATGGTGACGATGAGGACCAGCGCATAAACCAGCAGCCCCACGAGGTATGAAATCTGCTGGCGCCCCATGGCTTCTGAGACGCCCAGCCGTTCGCTCAACCTGTCTGCCCCAACGGCAGCCAGCAGATTGGTGGTGATACGCCGCAGAACACGGGCCACAAACCAACCTACTAGCAAGATCACCCCTGCTGCCAGGATATTGGGCAGGAAGGTTAACACCGTCTCGGTCATGCTTTGGACCGGTACCAGCAAGCCTTGCAGCTGTAATGCGGTCAGGATTGCCGGAATAAACAACAAAATGACGATCCAGAATACCGCCTTGCTAATAATTTCGCTCAAGGGGATTTTCTTTTCTTCTTCAATTTCAGCTTGTTCACCAAAGCGCTCGTCGATTTTGGCTGCAGTAAGCACCCGCAAAATAACCATACGCAGCACGGTAGCCAGGACCCAGGCAATCACTACCAGTACCAGTGCGCCAAAAACCATCGGCAGGTACTCGAAAAGGCGGCTCAAGAAAACGGTAAGGGGCTCCGCTATCAACTGTAGTCCAAGATATTGGAAAAAGCCGATCAGAACAAAAAACATCACGATGTAAAACACCAGTTTAGATACCCATCGCGCCACATCTTCCGTCCCGGTTTTCTGCTCTTCCCCAGACCACTCTTGCAATTTTTCTCCCAACCCGGTGCGGCGCAGTGCTGCCCGCACGCCGGAAGAAATAATCAGGGCGACAATCCAGCCGATAACGAGAATAAGCACCGCAGCGATCACGTGAAGCACATTCACGGCCAGCAATTCTCCAATTTGTTCCGTCATCTTCTGTCTTCACCTCCGTTATATAAAGATTTAACTGCAAACGGGCCCCCTTTCCCTTTTATGGGTAAAATATGCTTCGATAGAGAGTCCCCAAAACCCTTTTTATCTGCCGATATTTTTAAATATTCATTCAAAACTTGTTAAGAACAAATAATACATTCTGTTGTCGCAGCGGTCATCATTTCGGGGAAGCCCTGCTATTCACACCTTCAGGGGCTTCCCTCTTTTTCTGCACAAAAAAAGGAGATATTTTATCCGCTATGGTGGCATGGCCCCTCTGACATAAAAGGCTTTGCCGACATGCGCTGGAAAAATGTCGAAACCCATCGAAAAAATTCAGAGCTGACGCATGAAAAATGCTTACAACCCTTATATTTCAAAACCTTGTTAGCACCACAGCGCGAAAAATTGTTTCGATGCAATCCCTGTAGGTCTTGATATGCCTTTATTTTAAAAGTCATGCGTCAACACTGGAAAAAATTAAAAATTTTATATTATTGACAATCCAATTTAGATGTGATAAAATTCTTAAATTTATTGACATATCGGCCTTTATATGTTACATTAAATTGAGCAGTAGATAGGCATTCTATAGCTTGTTTTTTTTATGCTCGCCCACCTGCCCGGGAGGTGAGGCGCTTCATTTTTTTGGGCTCCTGTCGTCTTTTTGGGACATCACTGCCTGTAAAGGAGATGTTTGCTTTTATGTTCAACATTGGAGATAAAGTGGTTTACCCCATGCATGGAGCAGGGATCATTGAAGCCATTGAAGAAAAAGAAATACTCGGCGACAAAAAAGAATATTATGTGATGAATATTCCTGTAGGTGAGATGAAAGTGATGATTCCTTTAGATAAGGTGGAAAAAGTAGGTCTTCGGGAAGTGATTTCGGAAAACTCGGTCCAAGCTGTGTTTAAAGTGTTAAAAGAAACGGAAGAAGTATCCAATACAAACTGGAACCGGCGCTATCGCTCCAACCTGGACAAAATAAAAAGTGGAAGCATTTTTAAGGTTGCAGAGGTCGTGCGAAGCCTGCTGCGCAGGGAAAGGGAAAAGGGCCTCTCCACGGGGGAAAGAAAAATGCTGGACAATGCCAGGCAGATCCTTATTAGCGAGCTGGTGTTGGTTCAAGGGGTTGATGAAAGTGAAGTTTCTGCTTCTCTGGAAGAGCTCTTTGATCCGCAAAGCTGCTGAACTTTGTGTTTTTTAACATATAGGAATTTATAAAACTCCTAACAAATGGTAATCCTGGGAAGGCAGGGAAAAGCTGTTTTAGTCATGAGCG
>PWTK01000005.1 GCA_003563895.1 Syntrophomonadaceae bacterium | reverse complement strand
TGTGCCATGGAAAAAGATAAGCTGGAAAGGAGAAGTATTGATCCGGCCGTTCAGGAGATGATTCGCAAGGCCGAAAGAGAGGGCACCGAGACAGTGTGGGAAAGGGCGGAATACCAGACGCCGCAGTGCGGGTTTGGCGAGCTCGGCCTCTGCTGTCGGCATTGCCTGCAGGGGCCATGCCGCATTAACCCCTTCGGTGAAGAGCCTCAGCAAGGGATTTGCGGCGCCACAGCCGATACCATGGTGGCCAGGGGAATCGACCGGGCTATCGCCGCCGGCACGGCTGCGCACTCCGGCCATGCCAAACACCTGGCGCACACCATAAAAAAAATGGTGCAGGGGAAAACGACCGATTACAGCATCAAGGACCCCGAAAAGCTGCGAGCCGTGGCCGAGCGGATGAAAATACCGGTGGAGGGGCGCGGAGACGAGGAAATTGCATCGGACCTGGCCGACGCGGCGCTGGCCGATTTTCATGAAAAAGACACGCCGGTCATGTGGGCCGCCACCACCGTAACCTCCGGAAGGGTCAGGGTGCTTTCCGAGCTGAACCTGGTTCCCAAGGGGATCGACCACGAGATTTCCGAAATCATGCACCGCACCCTTTACGGGGTGGATGCCGACCCGGCCAACCTGCTTTTGGGCGGTCTCCGCTGCGGGGTTGCCGACCTGGCGGGATGCTACATGGCGACCGATCTTTCCGACATCCTGTTCGGCACCCCTCAGCCCGTAACAACCGAAGCCAACCTGGGCGTGATCAAGGCCGACGCGGTCAACATCGCCCTGCACGGCCACAACCCCGTTCTCTCCGAGATTATCGTGAAGGTGGCCGGCGAAATGGAAGAAGAGGCGCGTCAGGCAGGAGCCGGCGGCATCAACCTGGTTGGCATCTGCTGCACGGGCAACGAAATCCTGATGCGGCACGGCATTCCCTCCTGTACCCATTCCGTCAGCCAGGAAATGGCCATGGTGACCGGCGCCCTGGACGCCATGGTGGTTGATTACCAGTGCATCATGCCCTCGGTGGCTTCCGTGGCCGAATGCATGGGCACCGTCCTGGTGACCACCATGGACCTGGCCAAGATCCCCGGAGCCACCCACGCCGGCTTTTCCGAGGAGAGCGCCTCGGAAAATGCCCGGGAAGTGATCCGCATGGCCGTCAAATCTTTTGAGCGCCGCAAAGGGAAAAGGGTGGAGATTCCGGAAGTGAAGAAAAACGTGGTGGCCGGCTTTTCCGTGGAAGCGATTGTCGCTGCGCTGGCAAAGGTCAACGCGGAGGATCCTTTGAAGCCGCTTCTGGACAACATCGCCGCCGGAAATATCCGCGGCGTCTGCCTCTTCGCCGGCTGCAACAACGTCAAGATACCGCAGGATCAGAATTTTATCCGCATGGCCCGCAAAATGCTGCGGGAAAATGTTCTGGTGGTCACCACCGGCTGCGGCGCAGGTTCGCTGATGCGTCACGGTTTCATGGATCCGGCCAGCGTCGATGAGCTCTGTGGAGACGGACTGAAAGCCGTCCTGCAGGCCGTGGGAGAGGCCAACAACCTGGGCGGGCCGCTGCCCCCCGTACTGCATCTCGGTTCCTGCGTGGACAATTCGCGGGCGGTCGCGCTGGCCGTGGCCGTAGCGAACCGGATGGATGTGGATACCGACAAGCTGCCCGTGGTGGCTTCGGCGGCGGAAGCCGTTTCCGAGAAAGCGGTCTCTATCGGAACATATGCGGTGGCGGCGGGTCTACCCACCCACGTGGGCGTCATGCTGCCGGTGCTGGGCGGCCCCAAGGCCGTGGAGATCCTGACCGAGACGGTGAAGGGCCTGACCGGGGGCTACTTCCTCGTGGAGCTGGACCCCGACGTTGCGGCCGATAAATTAATTGCGGCCATCGATGAACGGCGCAAGGGTCTCGGCCTGGGTTAAGCGCTGCGCTTTTAGCCATCAATACCGATTCAGCGCGTCATCGCTGCCCCTGGCGGCGGAGGCCGTGAAAATAACTTTCGCGACAAACCCGAATCAAAGGAGGGGACAAGGGCCCGCTGCATTGCTTAAACCACGCAATTTGCAGAGGGCCTTATCACATCCTCAGGGGAAAAAGCTGCCCGCCGCTTAAAAACAAAAGCTGCCTTCTTCGGTTAAAAAGGCAGCAATCAGGCATGCGATATACCCTTATGTATTCTTACTTTTTTTCTACTCTGTCTCTTAAGCCCTTTCCGGGCTTAAAAACGGGAACGGTGGTGGCAGGTATTTTCATTTTTTCGCCTGTCCTGGGATTTCTTCCTTCTCTGCTTTCCCTTTTGCGGGTCATGAACGTGCCAAAACCGACCAGCTGGACCTTCTCTTTCTTGGCCAGGTTTTCCTCAACCGACTCGATGAACGCATCCATAAATTCTGCTGCCTGCTTCTGCGTGGACCCAGTTTTCTGGGCAATCTTTTTAACCAAATCGCCCTTTCCTGTCGCCATCGTTCACTTCCCCTTTCAAAATGGTTTTTTATAGGAGCAAATCAATGTATACTTCGACGCAAAAACCAAATCCCCTTCAGGGTTTATCGAGTTTTCTGCGCAATGGAGCCTGAAATGTACAATATTTTTGTATTGTTCCGCCTGCCGCCAACAAAAAAGAAAGGCCGGGGGCCATGGAAAGGCCTGATTGGTATATATTACTATTCCCGGGGCTATGCCAGGAGAAACCATCCATTGCGAAGAAATAATAACATGTTCACATATTCGCTGACGCTCATTTTAATTCAAGTGTTGATATTTAGCTGAAAAAGTTTGACAGCAGCCCGATAAAAGAAAATGGTAAAATAAATGAAATGAGAAAAACAGGGCATTTGAAGCTATCAACTATACGGGTATGAGCTTTCGCTAAAGATTCGGTGTTATTGATTCGTTTAAACGGTGGTGATCTCGCGTGAAAAAGATTTTCCTCATCCGACACGGGCAGACGGCCTGGAACAAAGAAGAGGTCTTCCGCGGGCTGGCCGATATTCCCCTGGACGAGGTTGGGAGAATGCAGGCCCGTTCTCTGGGAGCCGAGCTGACCGGCCGGCTGCAGGGCACTCCCTTGTTTCTCTCCAGCCCCCTGCAGCGGGCCCGCGAAACGGCCGCTATTGCCGCAGAGCACTTTCCGGAAAGCCGGCTTCAGGTAGAAGAAGGTTTTACCGACATCAATTTCGGCCGCTGGCAGGGGGTCAGCAAAGCAGAAGTAAGGCGTACCTATCCGGAGCTTTACCGGCAGTGGCTGGAAAACCCGGCCGAAGCCGTATTCCCGGAGGGGGAAAACCTGCAGGCGGTAGAAAATCGTGCCGGGCAGGCGCTGCGGGAAGCAGCCGAAAAAAAGGCGGGGGCAATCGTCATCGTCTCTCACCGCGTGGTAACCAAAGTCCTGCTCTGCCTGGTTCTACAAGCCGGGCTCAATGCATTCTGGAAGATTAAGCAGGATACGGCCTGTCTCAACATCCTGGAATGGTACGGCTCTGCTTTCAGCATTAAAACGATGAATGATACCTGCCACCTAAAAAAAATGCCGCAGCAGGACGCTGCCGATTTTTAACATTTAAAGCCGGCAACTGCCGCCGGGAACAGGGGATATACTGCTGCGGGCCTCAAAAGAGGCCGGCCGCGGCACATCCTGCAGCTGAATCATGGCCAGGGGCGCAGTGCCCACAGCAGGAAAGAGGATCCGGAGGGCTCAGCCCCAAAAACGGCGCCCGCAGTGTAAGCGCACCTTTTCCAGGCACCTGCGGGATGGCTGGAAGGGGATAGGGGGCCTTTTGGGGGGCAGGGGCAGCAGGTTGTCCCCAAAGGGGGTCAGCCGGACCATCTGATTGTAAGCGCGGCGAGCCAGCTCTTCCAGGTTAACGGTATCCTCCATGTTATAGGCCAGCAGGGTTTCCAGCGCATCGACGCTTCCCCGCCGGCTGTATTCCCGCCAGAGAAGAACGGCCGCATATCCGTCAACATCTTCCAGTTCCCCCCGCCGGATGCCCATTTGCTTTTCGCACCCCTTTAATCCCCCGCGATAACCCAGCTTTCCCAGCACACAGCGAAGGTCCAGCTGTGCCTGGGGCAGCACAATCCCGAACTGCCTTTCAATAAACGGGATGTCGAAGCACCTTCCGTTGTAGGTCACCAGGAGGTGGTAGTTCATCACATCCTCCAGGAACTCTTCCAGGTTCTTTCCCCATATATAATAGCGGAGCCTCTCGCCGTCGTAGAGGGAAATCGTGGTGATATGGTCCCCGGGGCTGCCCAGGCCGGTGGTTTCAATATCGAGGTAAGCCGCGCTGTTGAGAAAGGCGGGCAGCAATCTCCAGCACTGTCCCGGCGTTAGGCGGGCGGCAAAAAAACCCGGATCTTCTTTTTGGAGCATCTCCTCGGAAAGAAGCAGCTCCTCTTCCAGCAGGGCCCTGTTCTTTTTAAAGGGGATGGGCTTACCGCTGCCGAGCGCCTTTCCCAGGCGCTCCCAGTCCCAGATCCCCTTCCTCCAAAACATCTCCTCAGTCTTTGGCCCCACCCCGGGCAGGTGCAGAAAGGTGTGCCGCAGCATCAGGATCCCCCCGCCCTGACTTCTTGCACCAGCGACCGAACCAGCTCATGGATCCTGTCCCGGACACTGCGGTGCGCGTCGATAACATCGTCTTCTGTCCCTCCTGCCACAGTGGGATCGGGGAGAGGCCAGTGCCGTTTTTCCACCCCCGGCGGAAGGACCGGGCATTGTTCATCGGCCGATCCGCAGAGGGTGATCACCATGTCTGCCCACTCCAGCAGATTTCCTTCGAGGGGGTCGGAGCTTTGACCGGAAATGTCGACCCCCGCCTCTTGCATCACCTTCACCGCCAGGGGGTTAAGGTTCAAAGGCGAAATCCCGGCGCTGAAAGCCTCCAGTATATCGTTCCCCATGTGTCTGGCAAATCCCTCGGCCATCTGGCTCCGAGTCGAGTTCCCGGAACAGAGAAACAGAATCCTGGTTTTTTTCTTCATCCGCTCACCCTCCTCGGGCGGGTATGTGATCATTGTGCGTGTTCACCTTACCCGGGAATCACGCTGCAACCGAGCCCTTTTTCCCGGTCCTGATTCAAGGGGCGTTGTTATTCGCAAATGCTGCCCCCACCTTCCAAACATCGCCCGCTCCCATGGTCAAAACCAGGTCTCCCGGGCGGGCCATGTTCTCCAGCAGGCTCTGGACCTCCTCGAAGTCGTGCCGGTAGTAAACCATCCCCGCGGCATTTTGCTGTACTGTTTCTGCCAGCTTCTCTCCCGTCACGCCGGGAAGCGGCTCTTCCCCCGCGCTGTAAATCGGAGTCAGCACCAACACATCGGCTTCACCAAAGGCGCCAATGAAGTCCCCCCAGAGATCCCGGGTCCGGCTGTAGCGGTGGGGTTGAAACACGCAGAGAACTCGCCTTACGCTGCCGCACGCGGCTTTCAGCGTGGCCCGGATCTCTGTCGGATGGTGCCCGTAATCGTCCACCACCATAATATCCCGCCCCTCCCCTACAATTTCAAAGCGGCGTTTTACCCCCCGGAACTGGAAGAGCGCATCCCTGATCTGCGCAAAATCAATCCCCAGTTCCAGGCCCACCGCCGTGGCGCCCAGCGCGTTGAGGGCGTTGTGCACTCCGGGAACCTTGAGCTGCACCTCGCCCAGCAGCCGATCCCGGGAGAACGCCCGAAAACGAGAGCCCAGGCCCTCCAACTGCAGTCCGTCTCCCCTGATATCGGCACCCGCCGAAAAACCGTACGTCAGCACCCTCCCCTGGAGGGTGCTTTTCATCTCATTCAGCACCGGGTCATCGACGCACAAAACCGCTGAGCCTTCCCCTTTCACATTGCCCAGAAAGCCGCGGTAGGCATCAATCATGCGCCTGAAATCGCCCTCGTAGAACTCGAGGTGGTCGGCTTCCACGTTGGTGACCATAGCGAAGCTGGGCCGGTATCTCAAAAAAGACCGATCGCCTTCACAGGCTTCGGCCACCACGTATTTGCCCCTTCCCACTCTGGCATTGCCGCCCAGAAAGGAAACCTCTCCTCCAATAATCGCTGTGGGGTCGAGCCCGCCCTGCTCCAGCAGCAGGGAAACCATTGCCGTGGAGGTGGTTTTGCCGTGCGTCCCGGTAATGGCGACACCGTGCTTATCGTTCATGAGGCTCGCCAGAAGCTCCGAGCGGTGCCATACGGACAGACCCCTGGCGCGGGCTTCCTGCAGTTCCGGGTTGTGGGCTGGGATGGCCGTGGAGTAGACGACCAGTTGGGCATCCCCAACCTGGTCCGCCCGGTGACCAACGTACACGGCAGCACCTGTCTTTTGGAGATTCTCCGTCAACCTGGAAGTGTTGAGATCGGAACCGCTGACCTCATAGCCCGACTCGAGCAGCACAAAAGCCAGGGCACTCATCCCATATCCACCGATGCCGATAAAATGTACCCTTTGAATACTGTCCAGCACGCTTTTTCCTCCTTACCCTATTGCCTGTCTCCACCGGGAAACCGGGTTTCCCTTTTCAGCACCGCGTCCTGCTCGATGGAGGTTGTGCGCATTTTAAACGGCGGCCAAGCGGTTAAGTGGAGGGTTATTTATTATGTAAATCAAAAAGAGGGGGGTTAAGCCGTTATAATCGGAAGGGCTCCCCGGAAAAAAAGTTTTTTCCACACATGTCATCCACAATATCCACAGACTTATCCACAGAAAAACCCCGCTCTTCTGGGCATGCCAACTTTTTTTATCCACACTATTTGCATCGGGTTACATAAAATTATGGCCCTGTTAACCGGCTCGCCCAGGAGAAAATTCGATTAATAATCTGCAATAAGCAGCAATAATATGAACGGGGAAGATAAACCCGAAATATGCCGCTCAAATATTTTTCTCAAATCCCAGGTTAGGCAAAGCATTCAAATCCCAGGAGGCCCTTTTGCCGCGGAGAAGGTTGTGATACCCGGCAGCCGCGATCATGGCGCCGTTATCCGTGCAGAGCTCGGCCGGGGGCAGAACCAGCTCGATCCCTTCCGGTTCCAGGCTCCGGCGCAGCCTGTTGCGCAGGTCGCTGTTGGCCGCCACTCCCCCGGCCAGCAAAAACTGCCTGACCTCGACTTTTCTCGCCGCCAGGACCGATTTTTCAACCAGTACATCCACCACCGCCTCCTGGAAAGCCGCGGCAACATCGGATACATTCACCCTGCACCCTTTTTCCGTTTCCCGCCTGATGGCGTTTAAGACGGCCGTTTTGACGCCGCTGAAGCTGAAGTCGAAATTGTTCTCATCTCCCAGCAGGGCGCGGGGAAAGGAAAAGGCCCCGGCATCACCCTGCCGCGCCAGCTGATCGATGACCGGGCCGCCGGGGAAGCCCAGATCCAGGGCACGGGCTATTTTGTCGAAGACCTCGCCTGCGGCGTCGTCGCGTGTTCTCCCCAGGACCTGTATTTCCCCGTGATCCCACATGTAAATGAGTGATGTGTGGCCCCCTGAGACGACCAGGCAGAGCAGGGGGAAAGCGAGTACGGCACCGGTCAAAAAATTGGCGTAGATATGCGCCTCCAGATGGTTGACCGCCAGCAAGGGAACGTCCGTGGCAAAAGACAGCGCCTTGGCCGTGGAAACCCCCACCAGCAGAGAGCCCACCAGCCCGGGGCCATGTGAAACGGCGATGCCGTCCAACTCATCCAGCGAAACGCCGGCTTTAGCCAGTGCCTCGTCAATGACGGGGTTGACGATCTCCAGGTGCCGCCGAGAGGCGATCTCGGGAACGACGCCTCCGTAACGGCGGTGAAAGCTGTCCTGGGAAGAAACCACATTGCTCAAAATGCTGCGCCCGTTCAGCACAACTCCGGCACCTGTATCGTCGCAGCTCGTTTCAATGCCTAAAATAAGCGCCTTGAGAGCCATCGCCTGTTCGACCACCTTTCCTAACATAGCGGCATGGAGCATCACGGTGTTGCAGAGTTTGCTTTGCCGGCTGACCAGATCGGGAAAAGCACACCGTCTAAAGCTTTTCTACCCCTATGCCCGGCACAGCGTCCGGCGAATATTAACCGGTCTTGATTTCAAAACGTAAAGAGCCAATCATGCCGCGTGGGGGCACCATCAGGTGGGGGCACCACAGAAGGAGGAAAATCGATGGATGAAAATCGATTACTGTTTGGCGACGGACCTTTGAGCGACATGTTCTATTTTCAGGATAGACACCCATGCCGCCTCCTGCGGTGGAGCACCATCAGAAGGATGAAAATTGATTGCCGTTTAGCAGCGGACTTCCGTGCGCATTTGTTTTATTTTCAAAGTAGCTTATAACGGGTTTAACAACGCCAGCCGTACCAGGCCGGAACGCTGCAAGAATTGTCCTGTAAACGGTCCTCATCCAGCGTCAGAACGCTTTGACCATGAGAACAGCATCCTCATCGAAGTAATATTTCCTCTTCCGACCGCAGTTGTAGAAATCAAATTTTTCGTAGAGGCACCGGGCGATCCAGTTGGTATCCCTGACCTCCAAAAAGACCTTCCGCACACCCTTCGCGGCAGCTTTCTCCAAGAGGTATTCCAGCAAAAAGCTGCCGATGCCCTGCCTGCGGTGGGCGGGGTGCACGGCCAGGGTGGTTATATGGCCTTCGTCTCCCACTAACCAGAGGCCGGCATAGCCCACCACCCTGTGTTCTTCCGCCAGGCGACCCAGAACGTAATGGGCAAAACGGTTCAAGCAAAGCTCCGTGCGGAAGGAATCGACGGACCAGGGCATATCAAAGGAAAGCCGCTCGATGGCGATAACCTCGTCCAGGTCCCGCAGGGTCATCGGGACGACTTCTACCGCTTGCACCGTCAATTAATCCCCCTCCCCCGTTTTCTCCTTCAAGCGCCTTCTCTCCGCCTCAGGAAGTCTTATGTAATAAGGACCGAGGGAATAAAGAGGAGTGGGGCCTTCCTCCCGGAAAACTTGAAGCCCCTTCTGCAGAACGAGCGCGGCCCGGTTCAGCCGTGAGGAAAGCGGCATCTCTTCATAGCGTTCCTTGAGGGCCCCTTTTAATTCGTTTCGGCCCTTGGCCACCGCATCTCCCAAAAAGAGCACCCGTTCTTCGTAACGCTCCAGCTTTGCACGCAGTTCTCCCAGGGAAAGGGCGGAGGCCCCTTCCAGGAGCGCTGGGCCCTCGTTCCCTCCCCGGTAAAGCGCGGCATAAAGCTGGTCCTTCCTGGCATCCAACATGGGGCAGATCAGCCCGGGAAAAAAGGGGCAGGCTTCCACCAGAGCATCCAGCGTCATCACGCCCACCAGCGGGATCCCCAGGCCCTGGGCCAACCCCCTGGCCGTGGCCACCCCGATGCGAATGCCGGTAAAGGAACCGGGGCCGATGGTCACCGCCACCCCTTCCAGACGCTCTTTGGCGAACCCCGAGTCCTCCAGCATGGAAACGATGAGCGGCATCAAACGCTCCGAATGGGTTTTGTGAACGTTTAAAAAGGATTCCGCGACGAGGGCATTTTCGTCGCCCAGCGCCGCCCCACAGACGGAAGTCGTGGTATCAAGAGCCAGAAAGAGCATATCGCTTCAACTCCTCCAGGGGGAAATGGTTCCGCTCTCCCCGACAGTGAATGTGAATAAAGCGGGAGCGGTAAATATCGCCTTCATCTTTTTCGATCACCACATCTAACCGCTCCTCGGGCAAAACCCGGGGAAAGCGGTCCGCCCATTCGATGATGCAAACATTTTCACTGTAAAAATACTCTTCCAGCCCCAGCTCCCCGAGCTCCTCTTCGTTTTCCAGGCGGTAAAAGTCGAAATGGTAGAGCGTAAGCCGACCCCGGTAGACGTTCATCAGGATAAAGGAAGGGCTGGATACCGCATCGCAAACCTCCAACCCCTCAGACACTCCCCGCACGAATACCGTCTTCCCCGCCCCCAGCTCTCCGCTCAGCGCTATCACCGTCCCGGGAAGGGCAAACCGGCCCACCATTTTCCCCAGTTCCCGGGTTTTTTCTTCGCCCTGCGACCTGACAACAAACAATCAAACCAACCCCTGGCGTGATAAATTCGGAAGCATGGCTATCAAATCAGCTCAGATTAATTGTGAAAAGCCCTGTATATGCAAGGTTTTGGATAGGCTCCACAAGACAATATGCTGAGGATCTGTTTAATGGCCATATCATTAGACTTGAATTCCTGATTAAGCTGGTATGGTCAGATTCGGAAATTTTGTGCCGTTTGGTCTCCGAATTACTCTCATTATATCATTTTTGAGTCGGGTGTCCATAGAGGCTGCGCTTTCACCCAGTACTGAAGCATGAAAGATGCTTCCAACCCTTTATATTTCAAAACTTTGTTAGAAAAAATAGCAAAAAAAGTTGTTTCGCTGAAATCCCTGTAAGTCTTGATATGCCTGTATTTTAAAAGTCATGCACAAGTCCTGGCTTTCACCGTTAGCGCATATTTTTTCAGAGTTTTTTTGCAGAAAGGATTCTATCTTTCGGCGCAGTTGGGGTATAATGGGGGTGAGGATTTCAATATGTGAAGAAGGAGGGTGTACTTTGGAGGCAAAACGGCTGAAAGGGTTTCCGGTGGTCAGCCTGGAAGACGGCTCCATGGCAGGCAAAATTCAGGAGCTGATCGTGGATCCCGAGCAGAAAAAAGTGGCCGGCCTGCTGGTCGGCGAAAAAGGCCTGCTGAAAGGAAAGGCCCAGGTGATCTCCTACCAGCAAGTTCACAACATCGGCCGGGATGCCGTAACGGTTAAGAGCCGCGATGATATCACCTCCATCGATCAACATCCGCAGCTGGATAAGTGGAAAGATTATTCCTTCATCGGTAACGGGATCATTAGCAGCGAAGGGGATTATATCGCCCGCGTCAAGGATTTCACCTTCAACCTCCACAGCGGACAAATAGAAAGTCTGCTCCTTTACGACCTGAAGGAGGAAGAAAGGGGCCCGGGGGAAATGTTGCTGAGCATCGAGCCCATACTCAAGCTGGGGCGCGATTACGTGATCGCCGATGCGGCCTACCGGTCCTGCCTGACGGAAAAGGAAAAGGAGGAAGATGAGCTCACCGGTCTTTCCCACCTGGAAAGGCGGGCTGTTGAACATGTCCTCTACCAGGAAGCTGCCCACACCATTCGCGACTCGCGGGGCATTGTGATTGTGGAGAAAGGGGAGAAAGTGTCTTTCGAAACCATCAAAAAAGCCCGCCGCAGCGGCAAGCTTTACCAGGTGCTGTTTGCAGCGGGGGTGAGCGAACTGCTGGAGAATATAGACCACACTATCGAGCGGCTGGACCAGGGGAGCCAGCAGCTGCTGGAAGCCTGGAAAAACTTCCAGGAGCGGCGCTCCCGGAATTTCTTTCGGGGATCCGGAGGCGAAGAAGAAAAAGAGGAAGAGGGTGAAGCACAGGGTGAAGCACAGGCGGGCCCCTCAGATGAACCGGAGGAGGAAGAAGAGCGACAGCGGCAGGAAGGCTTCCACACCATCAAAGAAAACTGGGAAAAGATTGAACGTCAGCTCATCCAGGAGGGGCGCGAAATTACCCAGTATTCCCTGGAGCGGATGAAAAACTACGTGATAGGCAAAAAAGTCGCCCATACCGTCCGCGACAGCGAGGGAAACATCCTGGTCCAGCGGGGGGAAGAGATCACGGAAGAAATAGCGGAGATCGCAGAAGCCCAAGGTAAAATCCCGGCCCTCTTTTTCGGCGTCATGGCGCTGGAAGCGGAGGAAAGCCTGGAGGTTCTCCGTGACAAGATCTCCAGTATCCTGCAGCGCTGAAAACGCAGCCGCCCGCTCACCCCGGTTCATGATAAACCATAATTCGCCCATTTTTTTCATTAATTGCAAGGATCCCGAGGAGAAACTTCCCGGGATTTTTGCTGACGGCATATATCACGGCAAACCCCGAAGCGCGCACCTCCCAAGACAACGCTGACCGATACCACACGAAAACTCAATAACCAAATTGAGGAGAGAAGCTTATGAAATTTGTGGCCTGTCTTAACTGCATAGATGGCAGGGTGCAACTGCCCGTGATTTCCTGGATCAAGCAAAATTATGATATTGATTATGTAGACATGATAACAGAACCTGGAATAGACAAATTGTTAATCGAGAAAGAAATCGCACACATACTGGAAAAAGTAAACATTTCAATTAACAACCATGAGTCTTCCCATATTTTTATCACGGGACACTTCGATTGTGCGGGGAATCCGGTAGACAGTAACAAACACAAAAATTTTGTCAGTCTCGCAGTAGATGAAATGAAAAAAAGATATCCCACCTTAAACATCGTTGGCGTATGGGTAAACGAAACATGGGAAGTGGAAAAAATAATTGAGAGGTGATGCGACCACTCATTTGGAAAGTTCCTTCAGCACTTCTTCCAGGCACTTGATGAAATAACGGTTCTGCTCCCTGGTCCCAATGGTGACGCGAATGAAGGTGGGAAATCCGAATATATCCCCCGTGCGCACGATGACTCCCCGCTGTAAAAGTTCCTGGAAAAGGGCGCGGGAATCGACGCCGGTATCTACAAAAATAAAATTGGCCTGGGTGGGAACGTAGGAGAGGGCCATTCTTTCAAATTCTTCCTGCAGGAATTTCTTGCCCTCGGCATTCGCCTCGAAGCCGGCCTGGAAATGCTCCCGATCTTCCAGGGCCGCCCGGGCGGCTGCCTGAGCCAGTGCGTTGACGTTGAAGGGTTCCCGCACCGTATTCAGGTCTTTTATGATTTCCTCACTGCCGACGCCGTAACCGATCCTCAGCCCCGCCAGGCCGTATATCTTGGAGAAGGTGCGCAGCACCAGCACGTTCTCCCTACCTTTAGCCAGCTCCAGGCTGCGCGGATAGCTCTCCTCGTCCACGTACTCACAGTAGGCCTCGTCCATCACCAGCAGCACTTCGGGGGGAAGCTCCTGCAAAAGGCCCTCCACCTCGGCGTGGGTCACCGTTGTTCCCGTGGGATTGTTGGGGTTGCAGAGGAACACAAGCCGGGTACGTGGATTGATCTCTTTTGCCATGGCCTTCAAATCAAACCTGTGCTCATGCAAGGGCACGCGGCGGGGTTCGGCTTCCATCAAGCGGGCTGAAAAATCATACTCCGAGAATGAGGGGTGGCCCACCAGGATCTCATCCCCCGGCTCCAGGTACGCCGCTCCCAGCAGGGTGATCAGCTCATCGGCACCGTTGCCGACGACAATGTTCCCGCTCTTCACCCCCAGGAAGGGAGCCAGTTCCTGCTTGAGGTAGTAACAGTTGCCGTCCGGGTAAAAGTGCAGGCGGTGCAGGTGCTTCTCAATGGCCTGCAGCGCCAGGGGGGAAGGCCCCATCGGATTTTCGTTGGAGGCCATTTTGATCACCCCGGATATCCCCAGTTCCCTTTCCACTTCTTCCACCGGTTTGCCCGGCACGTAAGGCGTGATCTTTTCCAGGCAGGAGCGCCTGGTTATCTTCTTCATGGATTCCAACCCTTTCTGTAGGAGTATTTTGTTGAGGTACTGCTTCCTTAAGGCAAAAAAGCACGGCCAAAAGGCCGGAAACAAAAAAGCAGTTTCTACAAAGAACCTGCCAAATCCTGCCCGGGATGAAAAATTGGGCTCCCGTTTCTTGACGCTGCAGCGAAACAACGAAAAAAGCAAGCCGTGGTAAGGAATATATATGTTCACCATGGCTGTCTATGGCGAAATGTCATTCAAGCGCCGCATATTTTCCGGCCACATATCCCGTAGAAAAGGCCGCCTGCAGGTTATAGCCTCCGGTATAACCGTTCACATCCAGGATCTCACCGGCAAAAAAGACGCCTTTTACCAGTTTGGATTCCATGGTTTTCGGGTGTACTTCCTTGACATTAACTCCGCCTGCAGTCACGATGGCCTCTGCAATAGGTCGCGTGCTGTGAACCGTCACGGCAAAATTCTTCAGCAGTTTTACCAACCCGAGGCGTTCAGCCCGGGTGATCTGGTGGCACTCTTTTTCTGTCTCTATCCCGCTTAAGCTGATGATTACGGGGATCATTTGCTGCGGCAGCAAATCGTTTAATGCATTTTTGAACATTTTGCGCGAATACTTGCGAAAATCCCTTTGGATCCGTTCATCCAGTTTTTCTTCCTGCAGGGCTGGTTTTAGATCCAGCTGGATCGTCGCCGGATGCTGCTTTTTATAGAGATAATCCCCTATACCATGGCTCATGGAAAGTATGATGGGGCCGGAAAGACCAAAATGGGTAAAAGTCAGCTCACCAAAACCCTCATTGATAAGTTTTCCTTTTGCAGTATAAGCCCTGGCCTTAACGTTCTTCAAGCTGAGGTCCTGCAGCTCCGCGACCCAGTTTTCTGAAACCTGGAGCGGCACCAGGCCCGGGCGGGGATCGATTACCCGGTGGCCGAGCTTTTCGGCCCAGGCATATCCATCACCGGTGGAACCGGTGCCCGGGTAAGACATGCCGCCGGTGGCAATGATGACAGCATCTGCTGTAAAGTTTCCCCTGTCGCTGTTTATCCCCGCCAAACTGGAATTCTTAATCAGAATATCAGTTGCCCCGGCAGAAGGCAGGATTTCCACCCCGGCATTCCGGGCGTTATCCAACAATACGTTAACCACGTCTTCGGCTCTATCGGATACAGGGAAAACCCGGCTGCCTCGTTCCACTTTGGTCTGCAAACCCCGTGTTTGGAAAAATTCTACCAGATCAATATTTGAGAATTCATGAAAAGCGCTGTGTAAAAAACGGCCATTGCCAGGAAATCCTTTGATCAAATCGCTTCTATCGACAGACGTGGTAAGGTTGCACCTGCCTTTACCGGTGATACTTAACTTTTTCCCCACCCTGGGCATTTTTTCCACCAATGTAACTTGCGCCCCATGCCCGGCGGCAACAGCGGCGGACATCAGTCCAGCCGGGCCGGCTCCCACCACTACTATCTTCTTCACTCCATACCCCTC
>PWTK01000098.1 GCA_003563895.1 Syntrophomonadaceae bacterium | reverse complement strand
CCCAACGACGTGGATGCCCCTTCCCTGGAAGAAGTATTGCCCCAACACAAAAGACGCTCGCTGCCCCTTGATATGCCCGAGCTTTCCGAGGTGGACATTATCAGGCACTACACGGCGCTTTCCAGGCGCAACTTCGGGGTGGACTCCGGTTTTTACCCGCTGGGCTCCTGTACCATGAAGTACAACCCCAAAATAAACGAGGAAACCGCCTCCCTGCCCGGCTTTGCTTTTCTGCACCCCTGCCAGGAAGAGGAGACGGTGCAGGGTTCACTGGAGCTTCTCTGGCGCCTCGAAGGCATCCTGGCGGAGATTACGGGCATGGAAAGGTTCACCTTCCAGCCCGCTGCCGGCGCGCACGGTGAACTGACGGGGCTCATGCTCATCCTGGCATATTTGCGTTCCCGCGGAGAAAACCGCTCCAAGGTCCTGGTCCCTTTTTCCGCCCACGGCACCAACCCGGCTTCCGGGAGCATGGCCGGACTGAAAGTGGTGCAGGTCCCTTCCGATGAAAAAGGCCTGGTGGACGTGGGAGCCTTGCGGGAGGCCCTGGACGAAGACACGGCAGCCCTCATGCTGACAAATCCAAACACACTGGGGCTTTTTGAAGAAAACATCCGGGAGATCGCCCGCCTGGTGCACGAAGCCGGTGCCCTCCTTTATTACGACGGGGCCAACTTGAACGCGGTGATGGGGATGACAAGGCCCGGTGACATGGGCTTTGACGTGGTGCACCTCAACCTGCACAAGACCTTCGCCGCCCCCCACGGAGGTGGAGGGCCCGGCAGCGGGCCGGTAGGAGTAAAAAAAGAACTGGCGCCTCACCTGCCCGTGCCCCTGGTGGAAAAAGGTGAGAAGGGCTATTACCTGGAATACGGATTGCCCCACAGCATAGGAAAGGTGCACGGCTTCCACGGCAACTTCGGCGTGGCGGTCAAGGCCTACACATACCTGCGCATGATGGGGAAAGAAGGACTGAAGCAAGCCAGCCAGGACGCCGTCCTCAACGCCAACTACCTCATGCAGCGATTGCAACTCCATTACCGCGTGCCCCATGACAGGCCGTGCAAGCACGAATTTGTGATCTCGGCCAAATCCCAGAAGAAACAAGGCATCGGAGCGGCCGATATCGCCAAAGCGCTGCTCGATTTTGGCTTCCACCCCCCCATCGTCTATTTCCCCCTGGAAATAGACGAAGCGCTCATGGTCGAACCCACCGAAACGGAAGGAAAGGAAACCCTGGACCGGTTTGCCGAGGCCATGGCAGAAATCGCCCGGCAGGCGGAAGAAGACCCTGACCAGGTAATGGCTGCCCCCAAGAACCTGCCTGTGACGAGATTGGATGAGGTACTGGCCATCAAACAGCCCAGGCTGCGCTGGCAGAAGGAGGGGTAAGGTTGAGGTTGGCGCGAGCGGGAAGCCTGCCTGAAAATAAGGGGGCGCGGCGGCAAAACAGACCGGGCGGGGTGGATTTCGTATTCCCATATTATACCGCCAGGCTCAGCACAACCGGTCGGAAATGTCCCTCCAGCTGTGCGCACTGCGGGGGGGTTTACCTGCAGAACATGCTCCCCCTGGAAGACATGTTTCGAATAAGAAGCGATGTGAAAAGTTATCTCGTCAGCGGCGGGTGCAATAAAAAAGGGAAAATCCCCCACCTGGAAAAGATAAATGAGCTGCAAGCCCTCTCTCAAAAGGGTCCGATCAACCTGCACAGCGGGTTGGTTACGGAAGAGGAGGCCGAAAAGTTGGGCCGCTTGGCAGAGGTCGTTTCCTTTGACCTGGTGTTAGACCGGGAAGTTATTGCCGGGGTTTACGGGTTTGACGTTTCAACAGAAGACTATCTTTTTTCTTACCGCGCCCTTCAAAAGTATGTGCGCGTCGTCCCCCACCTCTGCCTGGGCCTCAAAGCCGGCAAAATCGATAAGGAATACGAAACGCTGGAGCTGCTGCGGGAAGAAAAACCCGAGGCGGTCTGTTTCCTGATTTTTACACCCACTCCTGGAACCTCCTTTGCCCGCTGCCAGCCTCCCCCTTTGGATACAGTGTTCCGTTTTTTGGAAATGGCGAGGCGCATGCTGCCCTCCGCTTTTCTCCACCTCGGGTGCATGCGTCCCGGTGGGCCCTACCGGGCCGAACTGGATTCCCGGGCCATCCGGATTGGGATAGACAGGATCGTCCAGCCGGCTCCTCCCGCAAGAAAAATGGCCCGGGAAGCAAGAGGAAAAATCACCTGGAGCGAGGAGTGCTGCTGTTTTGATACGGATTTCTGAGGGCACGGCAGCTGCCTTCGGCTTAAGCAGAGCCCTGCCCGAAACGCTTCCCACCACCGCCTATTTCTTGGTCGGAGAAAGCTGCCTCCTGAACTGCAGTTTTTGTGCCCAGGCCCGTGACGTGCCGCTAAAGGAAAAGGAACGCCTGGGTCGGGTATTTTGGCCTTCTTTCGACTGGGATGAGCTGGCGCCGCCGCTCATGAGGGGCGGAAAAGAAAGGTTCACCAGAATTTGCCTGCAGGCGGTGCGGGACCCCCGGAAGCTTATACCTATTCTGGAAGCCCTCTTTCGCCTCCGGGACCTCACCGCATTGCCTGTCAGCGTTTCAGCACGGGTACAGGACAGGGAGGAAGCCCGGGTCCTGCTTGAAGCAGGGGCAGACAGGATCAACATTTCCCTGGACGCCGCCAGCGAAAAAGTCCACCTGCGGGTGAAAGGGGATTCTTTGAGACAGCGCCTCGAGTTTCTTTTGGAGTGTGCCCGCACCTGGCCCGGGCGCATCAGCACCCATCTCATCTGCGGGCTGGGGGAAAGCGAAGAAGACCTGCTGCAGGTGGCAGCCAGGCTCATAAAAGAAAAAGTAACCGTTGGGCTCTTTGCCTTTACGCCCCTGAGGGGAACCCTTCTTGCCGAGAATCCTCCCCCTTCGCCGGCAAGCTACCGGCGCATTCAGGCAGGGCTCCAGGTGTTAAAAACAGACCCGGCATCATTTTCCTTTTTTCGCTTCGAAAACGGAAAGCTTTCCACATTTGGCTTTTCCGAATCAGAGATGCTGGATTTACTGCAAGACGGTAAAGCCTTTCAAACCGCCGGATGCACGGGCTGCAACCGGCCCTATTACAATGAAAGGCCCGGCGGGATGATGTACAACTTCCCCCGTCCGCTCACAGAAAAGGAAACAGAGATGGTTCTGAACGAGCTTTGGCACGGGCTGAAGTGGTAACGGTCGCCTGCAGCCCAAAAAATATTGCCCGGTTCGGCATGCAGTGGAAAGGAGGCGTTTGTTCCGTTGCAACACTGGCACTTTATCTGGGACCCCCCCCTGCCGGGGAAAGAGAACATGGAAAAAGACCTGGAACTTCTCCAAAGAGCAGCCGCAGGAGAAATCCCCCCTGTGCTGAGGCTTTACAGCTGGTCTCCCCCCGCTGTTTCCCTGGGTAGAAACCAGCATCCTGAAAGGGTGGTGGATGGGCGTGCCTGCCGGGAAATGGGCATAGATGTGGTTAAGCGTCCCACCGGCGGAAGGGCTGTAATCCATTTGGGAGAGATTACCTACAGCATCGTCGTCGGCGATAATTATCCCGGGCTCTCTTCCGGCGTGCTGGAATCGTATCACCTGATCAGCAGGGGACTATTGGAGGGGCTGAGGTTACTCGGCATAGAGGCTGACCTGGCGCTTGGCGAAGAAACCGGACCGGGGATCACACCCGGCTCATGCTTTGATACACCTGCAGCATATGAAGTGCAGGTTCATGGAAAAAAAGTCATCGGCAGTGCCCAGCTCCGCCAGCGCGGAGCGCTCCTGCAGCATGGGTCCATTTTGATGGAACTTCCCCTGTCTTACTACCAACGGCTGCTGAAAGGAAAAGGCAGGGAAGAGCTGGTAAATAAGCTTGCCGACAGAGCCGCCGGGCTTTACGAGCTGGGATACAGGTTTACTGAAAAAGAGCTGGCCCTTGCCCTTAAACAAGGATTAAGCCGCGCACTCGGGGCTCATTTTGAAACCGGGGATGAGGCGGAAGTGAAGCACAGCAGCCGGTAAGTGTTAAATAATGGCATTCATAACGGCGGGGACAATTCATTCGCCTGGGGGGTT
>PWTK01000026.1 GCA_003563895.1 Syntrophomonadaceae bacterium | reverse complement strand
TTCAAAATGCAGTAAACACCGGTGTTCATGCGATCGCTTAAAAATGTTTTGCCAAATTTGTGTAGAACTAGATCCTTAAGGGCCGAGGAGGTGAGAAAATGCCCAATACCAGGACCGCCGCGAAGCGGATGAAGCAATCAGAAAAAAAGCGCCTGCGCAACCGCATGTATAAAGGCCGGGTTAAAAAAGCGGTGAAGGACTTCCAGTGGATGCTGCAGGAAGGAGACCGCCAGCAAGCCCTCGAGGCCTATTCAAAAGCCAGCAGAGAGCTGGATAAAGCGACTTCCAGGGGCGTGCTGCATAAAAGAACGGCAGCCCGTAAAAAGTCCCGCCTGGCCCAGCAGATGAATGAGATGGCCGGTTAGAATATTGCAAAGCCATTGTTCGGGCCATCATCGTTCAATCATATGGGCACTGAGTCTTTCCAGCCGGTCTAACCGGCTCTTGTCCTTTATCCATAAAAAAGCTCATTATATAGTGAGGATAAAAACTGTTTTCGTTGAACATCAACACTTGAATTAAAATGAGCCATCCATAAGAAAAAGCCCCTTTCGTAAAGGAGGCTTTTTATTTTTGCGAAGGACTTAATTCCCCGGACGCCAGCTGCAGCACCAGCTGTTCCAACGCTTCAACCTCACTGCGCTGCCCCGTTTTGATCTCCAGGTCCACCTGTTTTACATATTCCAGGGCGGCGGCCAGCGTCTCCCCGTCAAATCCTCGCACCTGTGCCGCGAGATCCCGGGCGACAAAACCGGGCACCTTCAGGGAGGTGGAGAGTTCCAGCTGGCTGCCGCCGCCTTCCATGATATGCACTGCCCGGTAGAGGAGCCGGAACTGCCGGGCGATCATGGCCAGCACGACCAGCGGTGGCTCGCCCTGCTGCAGCATTTGATGGAGGTGGTACCAGGCGCCCTTCAGCTCCTTCCGCCCCAGGGCCTCCACCAGTTTGAAAATATTGCCCTGGCTGGTCTGCGGCACGAGGCGGCGCACCGCGTCTGCCGTGATAAGAGAGTCATTGGGAGGAAGGTAGGTGATTATTTTATCCAGCTCGCTTCTCAACAGCCGCAGGTTTTCCCCCGTGCGCCCCACAAGCTCATAGAGGGCCCCTTCTTCTATTTGCTTCCTTTCGGCTTTCAGTTCGTTCCGGATCCAGCCGGCCAGGGCTTTGCCCCGTAAAAGGGGGAATTCGATCAGGCAGCCGGACTTCTCCAGCTCTTTTACCAACTTTTTTCGCCGGTCCACCTGGGGAACAGAAAAAACGAGCACCAGCTCGGAGATGCCCTCTTCCAGCAAAGCCAGGAGAATTCGTTCCCCTTCTTTATCGGCGGCGGTTTTGCCGTCCGTTTTCTTCTTTTTCTTTCCGTCCTTCCCGCCGCCAGGCCCGTTACCTGCGGGTTGGAAAGCAGGGCAGCCATGGATGAAAAGCAGCCTGCCCTGGGAGAAAATTGTCCCCTGACGGGTGAACTGCACCATTTCTTCCAGGCTCGCCTCTGAACCATCAATTTTTTCCAGTTCAAAGTCCCTGCCCTGCCGCTGAAGCACAGCCAGGATCTCCCGCAGCAGTTTTTCCTGCAGGAAATCCTCCCGGCCATAAAAAAGATACACCGGTTTAACGGTTCCTTTTTTTATCAAGCCCGATGCCTGTCGAAAATCCACCGCTCATCCACCCCGATACTGCGATATTAACTGACCTCTTCCAGCACGTGGATAATATACTCCAGGAAAGGTTTTTCCTGCTCCCGCGAAGCGGACTTGATCCGCAAGGAAACGCCTTTTCCCCCGTGTACCAGCGAAAGGGCAGGTCGGTGGCGCCGCACCACCTGCCAGAGCTGATCGCTTTCAAAGGCCCTTTCCCTGGCAAACTTTATGGTGGCCTGGTTGTTCTTCTGTTCGATGGCCTCCACCCATTTTTCTTTGGCCAGCTGCCGGAGCCTCATTACCAGCAGCAAATTCTCTACCGGCGGCTGCAGCCGGCCAAAGCGGTCTTTCAGCTCTTCTTTCATGTCGCGCAGTTCCTCCTCGTCTTCCAGCGCGGCTATCCGGCGGTAGAGCTCGATTTTTTGTTGCTGATTGGGGATGTAGGAGGTGGGAAGGTACGCGTTGACGTTCAGGTCGACCTTGGGGGAAATCTCCTGCTCTGCCGGCACGGGTTTCTTCTCCCCCTTCATCGTTTCCACGGCCTGTTCCAGCAGCCGGCAGTAAAGTTCATATCCAACGTCCATCATGAAGCCGTGCTGTTCCGGGCCCAGGATATTGCCGGCGCCGCGGATTTCCAGGTCGCGCATGGCGATCTTGAAACCCGAGCCCAATTCGGTAAACTCCTTCACTGCCTGCAGCCTTTTCACCGCGTCCGCCGTGATCACTTTGTCCTTGCGGTAGGTGAGGTAGCAGTAAGCGAGGCGGTTAGAGCGTCCTACCCGCCCCCTGAGCTGGTAGAGCTGGGCCAGGCCGAAATGGTCGGCCTCGTGGACGACCATGGTGTTTACATTAGGAATGTCCAACCCCGCTTCCACGATGGTGGTGCTGACCAGAACATCGTATTCTTCTTTTAAAAAGCCGTGCATGACTTTTTCCAGCTTTTTTTCGGGCATCTGGCCGTGTGCCACTGCAATGCGGGCCTCGGGGACGAGTTCCTGCAGGCGGACAGCCCATTTGTCGATGGTCTGAACGCGGTTGTGGACGAAATAAACCTGCCCGCCCCGGTTCAGCTCCCGCTGGATGGCCTCCCGGGTCATGTTCTCCGAATATTCGACCACGTACGTTTGGATGGGATAACGGTTTTCGGGAGGGGTGTCGATCACGCTGAGATCCCGCGCTCCGGAGAGGGCCATGTGCAGGGTGCGCGGGATGGGAGTGGCCGTCATGCTCAGCACGTCCACCTCCTGCCGCAGCATTTTCAAACGCTCCTTGTGACGAACCCCGAAGCGGTGTTCTTCATCGATGATCACAAGCCCCAGGTCCTTGAAGCGAATATCCCTGGAAAGCAGGCGGTGGGTACCGATAACGATATCCACCACCCCTGCCTTGAGCTCTTTAATGACCCTCTTTTGCTCCTGCTGGCTTCGGAAACGGCTCAAAAGTTCTACCTGCATCGGGTAGCTCTCAAAGCGCTCCACAAAATGGTCATAATGCTGCTGGGCCAGGATGGTGGTGGGCACGAGAAAAGCCACCTGTTTCCCCTCCATCACCGCTTTGAATGCCGCCCGCAAGGCCACCTCCGTTTTGCCGTAACCCACATCGCCGCACAGCAGACGGTCCATGGGGCGTTGTTTTTCCATGTCCTCTTTGACTTCCTGGATGGCCCGCAGCTGGTCCGGGGTCTCTTCGTAGGGAAAGCGGTCTTCAAACTCCTTTTGCCAGGGATGGTCCGGCGAGAAGGGATAGCCCTCGGCGGCTTCGCGGGCCGCATAGAGCGAGAGCAGCTCCCTGGCCAGTTCCTGGACAGAAGCCCGCACGCGGTTTTTAACCCTTTGCCATTCCTGCCCCCCCAGGGAGTAGATCTTCGGCGGACGTCCCTCGCCGCCGACATATTTCTGCAGGTCTTCGATCTGCTCCACCGGGAGGTAGAGCCTGTCTTCTCCGGCGTACTGGATATAGAGGTAGTCGCGGTTCACCCCTTCTACTTCCAGCGTCCGGATCCCCATATAGCGCCCGATGCCGTGCTGCTCGTGAACGACCATGTCCCCAACGTTGACCTCCTGGAAGTCACGGAGGGGGCTGGTCTTTGTATCCTTTTCTTTCCGCGAGGAGGGCACGGCCTTTTTCTTCTCCCTTTGACCCGGGAGGATCTCCCTGTCCACCAGCACCGCCAGCTTCAGGTGCGGAAGGACAAACCCGTTTTCCAGCCGCCCTTGCATGATCTGCACTGCGCCGGCCGCAGCCCCGCTCTCGAGAGCAGCCTTTTCCCCTGGCTGCCGGGGCGCTTCTTCCTCGCCGGGCATCTGCAGGTCCATCTCGCTTCCGCCCATTTCCCGGAAGGGCCGGCCCCGGTAATATGCTGCTGCTACCACCGGTATACTTTCGCTTTCCAGGAGGCCTTTCACCTTCTGCGTCCGGTTTTCCCCATCGCAAAGGATAAAGACCTCGTAGCCCTCCTGCCACCACGTTTGCAGCTCCTCTTTTAACAGCTGAACCCTTCCACCTACGGAAGGGGAGGGGCGGGCCTTGATATTCATGATGTTGTCCACCGCCAAAAACGGCATCCGGGTGGTAAATGTGCTCAGGCCGATGGTTTTTAAGTGGTTCTTGTCAAATATTTCTTTCAGGTTCCAGCACACATCGGACTGTCCGGGAAGGATCTCCCCCTGCGCCAACAGATCCGACTGGTAATTGTGCAGCTCCGTTAGCAGCATCTCCGATTCAGAAACAACGCTTTCCGGCTCGTCCCAGAAGAGATAGCCGTGGGAAGGGTAGAAGTCGGTGAGGGTGGATGGCTCATCGTAAAAATAGGAAATATACTGCTCCATACCTTCAAAATATCCGCTGCTTTCCAGCTTCAACAGCTGGTTTTCGACCCGGGTGCGGAGTCGGTCGGCTGCTTCTTCCAGGCCGGATGCCTTGAGCTTTGACGTTACCCGTTCCAACTCCCGTTTCAGTTTTTTGGTTCCCCGCTGGCGGGCCTCTTCATCCAGCACCAGCTCGCGGGCGGAAAAGACGGTTACAGCAGAAAGGGTTTTCAGCGAGCGCTGGCTTGAGGGATCGTAATGGCGAATGGATTCCACTTCATCGTCGAAAAACGAGATGCGCAGCGGCCAGGGCGTATGGAAGGGGTAGATATCTACTATATCCCCCCGTGCGCTGAAATAGCCTTCACTTTCTGTGAGTTCGACCCGTTCGTAGCCCATCTCCAGCAGCCGCTCCAGCAATTCCTTCCATTCGATCCTGGCACCGGCTTCAAGATGAACGCGCTTGTTTTTCCATAAGCCGGCCGGGGGGAGTTTGCTTAAAAGGGCAGCGGCGGGGGCAATCACCAGGACCTGACTCCCCAAGGACAGTTTTTCCAGGACCGTCAAGCGCTGCTGGGGGATTTCACGGCTCTGGGTGAGCACCTCACCGGCATAAAAAAAATCCCGGCCCGGAAAAAGACAGATCTCCTCCCCGGGAAGGAAACTCTTCATCTCTTCGTAGAGTTTTTCCGCGCCGGCCATGTCTCTGGTCAGCAAAAGGGTGGGGGCCTGGAAGTCGGAATAAAGGGCGGCGGCAAAAAAACTGCGCTGGGAGCCCTCCAGTCCGGATACCAGCCGGGCACTCGCCGGTGCCTGTTTTTTTCGCAGGTCCTCAAGGGAGGGATCTTCCTGCCATTTTTCCAGTAAAATGCGCGGCAATTCTTTCAACCTCCGGATAATAGAGATTCAGGCAAATATGATGGCACGATAAACGATGCGGGGCGGTTCGCCTCGATTATGTTCCAGTTCGCGTGTTCACGCCCTTGTTCAAAAATTCACTCTCTTTTCTCAAAAAGTACATGATGACAAAAGGGCAGAGAAGCTTCCCTGCCCCTTTAGGTTATTATATCTTTCTTCTTGCGGCGCGTCAATCCGCACCGCGATCTTCGGTTGGCCGAACCCCATGCCGAAAGAATCGCTCCCTGCCTTCCTCCGCGGTTCTCTATTGCTCAGGATTGGCCGCTGTCTTTCGGGTAACTGCCCAGCACTTTTATGAAGAGCGCTTCTTTTTGGACCTCCTCCAGGGCATTTCTTACACCCGGGTCGAGACGGTGCCCTTCCACGTCAAGGAAAAACTTATATTTCCCCAGCTCCCCCCGCAGGGGCCGGGATTCAATCTTGGTCAGGTTCAGACCGAAACGGGCAAATATGCCCAGCAGCCGGTAAAGGCTGCCCGGGCGATCGTGCAGGCCCAGCAAGAGGGAGGTTTTGTCGCCCCCCGTAGCAGGTGAATCCTCCCGCCCCAGCAGCAGAAAGCGCGTCATGTTGTTCGGCTGGTCCTGGATGTTTTCTCCGATGACCTGCAGCCCGTAAAGCGCCGCCACCCGCCGGGACCCGATGGCCGCGCGGCCCGCACCCCCCGCAGCCATCAAGGCGGCTTCGGACGTGCTGGCGGTATGCATGGGCAGCGCTTCGGGCAGTTCCCGGGAGAGATAAGCACGGCACTGTGCCAGAGCCTGGGGATGCGAATACACCTCTTTAATTTTGGCGGGTTCCTTTTCGCGGGAGAGCAGGTAGTGACAGACGGGGTAGAGGAATTCTCCCCTGATCATGACGCCGTTCCCGCCGACTTCGGCCAGGAGGTCGAGGGTGAGGTTCACAGAGCCCTCCAGGGAGTTTTCCACCGGCAGGAGGCCCTCTTCGACCTCTTCCTTCAAAACCGCAGAGACCACCTGCTCCAGTCCCGAGATGGGTTTCAGCAGCAGGTTCCGGCCTACGCTGTATTTCATGGCCACCTCCTCGGTAAACGTCCCCGCAGGGCCCAGATACCCCAACAGCCCTTTTTTCACCGCTCATCACCCCTGCCGTGGGGGGAAAGAACCGCTTTTTTCTTAACCCTTCTGCCGCAGGCAGCGGCAATTCGCTCCAGATCCTCCATGAGATCAGCAAATCCTTCCGGCGTCAGGGACTGGGGCCCGTCGCAGTAGGCCTTTTCCGGCTGGGGATGCACCTCAATCAATAACCCGTCGGCCCCCGCTGCCAGCGCAGCCCTGGACAGGGAAGGGACAAGCCTGCGGTCACCGCTGCTGTGGCTGGGGTCAACAACAACCGGCAGATGGCTTAAACTGTGTACCAGGGGAACGGCGCTGAGATCAAGAGTGTTGCGGGTGTATCCTTCAAAAGTGCGGATCCCTCTCTCACAGAGAATCACCTTCTCGTTCCCTTCCGCCAGGATGTATTCCGCCGACATGAGCCACTCTTCCACGGTAGCCGAAAGCCCGCGCTTAAGCAGCACGGGGCGGCTCTGCTTTCCCAGCTCCCGCAGAAGCGAATAGTTCTGCATGTTGCGCGCGCCTACCTGCAGAATATCGGCGTAGCGCGACACCAGTTCCACGTCCTGTGGATTGATCACTTCCGTGACCACCTTCAGCCCGGACTCTTCCCCGGCTTCAGAAAGATACATTAAGCCTTCTTCCTCCAGGCCCTGGAAGCTGTAGGGAGAGGTGCGCGGTTTGAAAGCGCCGCCCCGCAAGACCTGTGCACCGGCCTTTGAAACTGCTTCTGCGGTTTGGTGCAGACTTTCCCTGTTTTCCACCGCGCAGGGCCCTGCCATAACCACCACTTCCTCTCCGCCAATGCGCAGGCCGCCTCCCAGGTCGATACAGCTTTTTTCACCTTTCACCTCACGGCTGACCAGCTTGTAAGGCGCCATCACCGGGACGACCTTTTCCACCCCCGGCAGAAGCTCAAGCACGTGCGCCTGATCCCTTTTGGGATTTCCCACCGCCCCGATGACGATCCGCTCTACCCCGCGGATAATGTGGGCGCGGCAGCCCATTTCCCCCAGCTTCTCTTCCACGTTGGAGATCTGTTCTTCGCTAACCTCCAGCTTCATCACCACAATCATTTTTCCACCTCCATCGATATTCAAAAACGTAAAAGGCCTGCACTTCGCCAGGGACGAAAGTGCAAGCCTTCTTCTCAGCATCCGGGCGGGGGATAAAAAAACTCCCTGCCCAGGGGCAGGAAGTATGCTTCCGCGGTACCACCCTGATTGGCCCGGGTTAAGCGAAAGCCTGAACCCGGAACCCTCTCGGTGCAGGAACGGGATCCGCAAAAAAGATCCGATTCCTGTTTCGCTGTAACGGGTGAAATGCCCGGCTCAGCCTACTTGCCCGGGCCCGCATTTAACCTGGCGGCAACCGGGTTTCAGCCTGCAGCTCCAGAGGGAACTTCAGCAGGACTCTATGCTGGCGGGGTTTGCAGCCGGTGGCCCCACCTCTCTGCAGCAGTTATTCCTGCCTACTTTCCTCCTTCAATGCCTTTCTGCTATGCGACTGTACGTTGAAAGAATTATAGCACAGCAGCCCCCGCGCGTCAATACCCCAGCCGACAAACGACAAAACAGGACTGACGCATGGCTTTTAAAATACAGGCATATCAAGGCTTACAGGGATTGCAGCCAAACAACTTTTCGCGCCATTTTTCTAACAAAGTTTTGAAATATAAAGGGTTTGAAGCATTTTTCATGCGTCAGCTCTGCCGACAAAAAAACCGGGAATCAGGCATCTGCCAGGCGCAGGGAGTTAAACCGGTTCATCGCTTCCTCCACTCCAAGCGCGAGAAACGCCTCAACCGCATCGGCGGCGCAGTGCACTGCCTTTTGGGCCAGTTCCCTTTCCCCCGGCTCAAAAGGGGAAAGCACAAAATCCGCAGACTCCCCCTCCGACCCCGCATCGCGGCCGAGGCCCAGGCGCAGCCTGGCAAAATCTTCTGTGCCCAGGCTGGCGATAATGGAGGCCAAACCCCGGTGCCCGCCGCTGCTCCCGGAAGGGCGCAGGCGCAGGCGCCCCAGGGGAAGATCCAGGTCGTCGTAAATCACCAGAAGGTTTTCCGGGCCGAGGGAAAAATACCGCAGCAGGGCGGCAGCCGCTGACCCGCTGCGGTTCATGTAGGTCATCGGCTTGGCCAGGACAACTTTCTCCCCGGCAAGTTTCGCCCTGCCCAGGAGGGCCCGGCATTTTAAAACCTCCAGCCGGCTCCCGCTGCGAGCGGCCAGTTCATCGATGACCCAAAAACCGATATTATGGCGGGTAGACGCGTACCTGGAGCCGGGGTTCCCCAGCCCGGCGATCACAAACAAAGGACCACCCCATTGAGCCGGCCGCCTTGAAAAAATCAAGGGGCGGCACGGCTGCCAGATGATGCTGCGGCGCGATCCCCAGGCCTGGAAAAAACCAGAACCATAAAAGTCGAAAAGGGGGTACGCGGTTGGCTCCAGTTGTGATATAGTTAATAAACATATCACCACTGGGAGAACATAAATGGATCATGATTACCCAAATACCCATCGCCAATTTGTAAAGATGTTTCCTGACGATGCAGCGTGTGCTAATTATTTGGCACTTCTACGCTGGCCTGAAGGCTTTATCTGCCCAGCATGTAAGGTTTCCTCAACACTTGCTATAATTGGGGTTACAATGATTAGCCGGAGCTAACCCCGCATCCCCTAAAGTCGAATTTTAAAATGACCCTCCAGGTACGTAAAAAAAATCAGCTCGCACGAGATCGCTTGAAAAAGTGTTGCCAAATTCACAGAGAAATTTTAAACCAAGGGCCTAAAGAAACCCGGGCAAATATCCGGGAAAAAACGGGCAACTTTTCAGTACCCTTCTCACCCGCAGGCCTGCTGCCCCGGCTGGAGGCAGCGTTCCTGTCAAAAAAAGCTGCCCTTTCCCCATGAGCGCCGGGCGGAGCACTTTTCTGCCCGGCAGGGCCCGAAAAGGAAAGGGAAGGAGATGGGTTGAGCAATTTTCCCAGGCGGCTGTCATGCCTCCTGCAATAAGGAAGTTACTCTCTTTCGCTTTCTTCTGTTCCTTCAGATTCTTCTTCCGCCTCTTCCCCGACCACTTCTACATCCGCGGCTTCAACCGCCTCTTCTTCCACTTCTTCTTCCTCGTCAAGCGGCATGATCACGGAAGCGACGCTTTCGTCGGGTTCTTCCAAAAGTTCAATTTTCGGATCTACCTGCAGGTCGGCTACGCTGACCACATCGCCGATATCCAGCTCATCCACCGGCACCTCGATGTATTCGGGAATATCTCCCGGCAGACAGCGCACCAGCACTTCTCTCATCTGGACCTGCAGCACGCCGCCTTCTTTGGCGCCTTTGGGTTCGCCGGAGAAATAGAGGGGAACCCCCACATCCAGCTTGTCTTTCATGGAAATCCGGAGCAAATCCACGTGCAGCATGATATCGCGCTTGATGGGGTGCTTCTGCAGTTCCCGCACCATCGCCGTTTCCGTTGAGGCCCCGTCATGGCCTTTAATATCCAGGTCCAGCAGCACGTTATCCCCGGCGGGGGTGCTGAGGGCCCTTTTCATTTCCACCGCATCCACGGCGATCTTGACGGGGTCTGTTTCCCGGCCGTAAAGGATGGCCGGAACCATTCCCTTCCTCCTCAACTCTTTCCGATCTCCTTTGCTCCCCTTCTCACGCGGGAAAGCTTCCAACTTAAACCTTTCCATAACCACTTCCGACCCTAATTATTGGGCCGGTTTACACCTCCTTCTTTTACCCCATATGGCTATTCGAATAGTTCACTCACGGAACGCTCTTCATGGACGCGCAGCACCGCATCGCCGATCAGCGGGGCCACGGAGAGAACCGTCACCTTCTCCAGCTTCATGGTGCTGTTCAGTTGGACGGTATTGGTAACCACCACCTCGTCCAGGGGGGCTTCCAGGATGCGTTCTCTGGCCGGGCCGGAAAACACCGCGTGGGTGCAGCAGGCGTATATTTCGGCTGCGCCCTTCCTGGAGAGCTCTTCCGCACCCTGCTTGATGGTGCCGGCCGTGTCAATCATGTCGTCGATCATAATGGCGGCTTTTCCGCTGACGTCCCCGATGACGTTCATGACCTCGGATACATTGGGCTCCGGGCGCCGCTTGTCGATAATGGCCAGCGGACATCCCAGGCGCTCTGAAAATTCCCTGGCCCGGGTCACCCCGCCCAGGTCCGGGGTTACCACCACGCTCTTCTCCAGGCCCTTTTTGAGAAAATAGCGGGCCAGGATGGGCATGCCCAGCAGGTGGTCCACCGGAATATCAAAAAAACCCTGGATCTGGCCTGCATGGAGGTCCATGGTGATCACTCGATCCGCCCCGGCCCGGCTCAACAGATCGGCAACCAGCTTGGCCGTGATGGGATCGCGGGCGCGTGTTTTGCGGTCCTGCCGCGCATAACCGTAATATGAGATGACCGCATTGATCCGTTTGGCCGACGCTCTTTTTAAAGCGTCAATATAAATCAGCAGCTCCATCAGGTGCTCGTTCACGGGGTAGCACAGGGATTGGATGACAAAAACATCAGAGCCCCGTACGCTTTCCGTGATGTTTACAGAAACCTCTCCGTCACTGAAACGCTTGATCTCTCCCCGCCCCAGGGGGACCTTGACATAGTCCGCCACCTCCTGGGCCAGGGGCATGTTGGCCGTCCCGGAAAACACTTTCAGCTCCGGATTATTTAGCACGGCACCTATCCACCCCCCGCCAGAGAATCTGACCTGCCGCAGAATGATTCCACGGCTGTTAACATTTCTCCCCAGGGGGTCCTATTTCCTGCAATCATTGATCTTTTTTCTTCAAAAATCTCCGGGCCATTTCTTCTTTGATCTCCTGCTTTGCACGGGATAGAGAAAGCGCATTGGAAGGAACGTCTCGGGTGATGGTCGATCCCGCTGCAATGAAAGCCCCCTTGCCTATGGTGAGGGGCGCCAGCAGGTTGCTGTTGCAGCCGATGAACGCATCATCTTCGATGTGGGTGACGTGCTTCCTGGTGCCGTCGTAGTTTACCACGATACAACCGGCGCCCATGTTCACCCCGGCACCAATGCGGGCATCCCCTACATAGCTCAGGTGGGGAACCTTGCTCGAGGGGCCGATGTAGCTGTTCTTAATCTCGACAAAATCGCCAACCTTCACGCCCTCGTCCAGGTGAGTTCCGGGACGTATGTGGGCGTAAGGGCCGATGACCGCGCCGTGACCGATGCGGCTCTCGTAAACGGTGGATTGGCGGCAGCGGACCCCGTTTCCCACCGCAGTATCCACCAGGTGGGTGCCGGGCCCCAGAACGCACCCCTCCCCCACCTGTGTCGCTCCTTCCAGCACGGTTTGGGGGTAAATGACGGTGTCTTGCCCCACTTTTACCCCGGCGTCGATATAAACCGCGGCCGGGTCGATCATGGTGACCCCCTCCAGCATCAGGCCGGCGTTAATCCGCTCGCGCAGCGCAGCGGCCGCCTCGGCCAGTTGAAGCCGATCGTTTATCCCCAGCGCAGAGCGGGACTCGTCCCCTTCCAGCATATACGCTTCAACTCCATGCCCGGCCTGAAGCAGCCGCGGAACCAGGTCGGTTAAATAATATTCCCCCTTGTTTTCGTTTTTGGGCAGAGCAGGGAGGTGTTCCTGCAAAACCGCCAGGTCAAAACAGTAGCTGCCCGTGTTCACCTCTCGCAGGTTTTTCTGCTCCGGCGCAGCGTGCGATTCTTCCACGATCTCCCGCACGCGCCCTTTTGTGTCTCGGACGATGCGGCCGTAGCCTTGGGGGTTGTCCAGGAAAGCCGTCAGGACGGTGGCCGCTCCGCTCTTTTGACAGTGGTGCTGCAAAAAACACCGCAGGAGCTCTTCGCTGAGCAGAGGGGTGTCGCCGCAGAGAACCAGCGCTTTCCCCTCCTCGGGCAGTGCGGGCAGGGCTTTCAGCAGGGCGTGCCCCGTGCCCAGCTGTTCTTCCTGCTCCACGTAAATCAAGTCTTCTCCAAAATACTCCCGGACGCGCTCGGAACCATGCCCCACCACCAGCACCTGCCGGTCGGTAAAGTTTCGAATGGCTTCGAGCACAAACCACAGCATGGGACGCCCACACAGGGGATGAAGCATTTTGGGCAAAGAAGATTTCATGCGGGTCCCTTTACCGGCCGCCAGTATGACACCCCAAGTGTTGTACATTATCCTTCCCCCTTTAGGTCTGCATAACTCTCGCCCTCACACATTCTGCAGCCGGCGCACCAGCTGCAGGTGTTTGGGTTTATCCACGTCGAGACTGATCTCGGGATATTCGGAAATGACCGGCCTGGCGCTAATCTGCAGCAATTGAGAAAAGCGGGCAGCCACTTCGTCCAGGGAAAGCCTCTTGCTAACAAAGCGGAGCAAAAAACCGGGGCCCAGCAGGGAAACCATCTTCAGCGGGTTTTTCCTCACATCCAAAAAACGCTCCACCCTTTCCAGGGAATCCTCAAGGCGGGCGGGATTGATCAGGAAGATATTGCCCCCCGTGAACTTGCCCTCTTTTAACGTCACATAGGTCCGTTCCACGGACGGGAAAACCTCTTCACAACGCTCTTTGCGTACTACGGGATAATAGAAGTCGTGCTCGAAGGGACGGCATTTTTCGATAAAGTCTTGCAGGGCGCTCAGCGTAAGCAGCGGGATATCGGCCGTGCAGATCAGGAGGGGCTGTTCGAGTCCCAGCGCAACAATGGCTGCATGAATGTTTCGCAGAATCGAATCCTGTTCAGGAACAATTTCCACGGAAAAATCGCCGCACAGAAAAGAGAGGCTCTCCACGGGCCCGACCACCGCCAGGCGGTCGATCTCTTCCACCTGCGCCAGCGCCGCCAGCACGTAAACCACCATTTCCCTGTCCCCGATCCTCACGAGGGCCTTGTTATCCACCCCGGCCTCCTCGGCCAGCATTTCCCGCTTGCCTCCGCAAAGTACCACGCAATCGATCATTTGGACGTGACTCCTTATCTGTGCTGTTTTTTTAATGCTTTTCACTTTACTTTTTTGTTTCGGTTAAAAAAGTCCTGTGTCCTGCAGCCGATACCTGTTCTTTCACTTCCAGGAGGGGCTTTTTTTCGGCAGAAAGCACAAAGAGGGCCGGGCCGCTGCCGGAAACCAGTACCTGCAGGCCCATCCCCTGCAGCTTTTCTTTCAAAGCCCGGGTTTCCGGTGACAGCAGAAAAACAGCTTCTTCCAGGTCATTGACCAAAAATCCCGGCAGCCGATTTTCCAGGGTGGAAGGTTCCACCGCCTGGCTCCGCAAAAAATTGACAAGCCCGGGGACCGCCTCGCTGCTCCGCCGGCGCAAAGGGTCAAACACCCCGTAAACTTCGGCGGCGCTCAGGGCGATACCATCGGGAAGCACCAGCAGCACTGCGAGTTTCGGGAGGGGCGGCAGTGCAGTGACCACTTCTCCCCGGCCTTCCACCAGGGCGGTGCCGCCAAAAATAAAAAAAGGCACATCGGAGCCTAGGGAAGCAGCCAGGCCGGAAAGGGTGTCCTTGCCCAGCCCCAAAGACCAGAGACTATTTAAACCCTTGAGAACAGCGGCCGCGTTGCTGCTTCCTCCCCCAAGCCCCGCCGCCACCGGCACGTTTTTGGCCAGCTTGATGCGGACGCCGCGTGAGGAGGCAAAAGACGACTGGAGAAGCCGGCAGGCATCAAAGGCCAGGTTGCCTTCTCGCAGGGGGAGATCCAGGTCATCGCACAAAAACTCGATTCCCTCCGGGATTTCTTCCAGCATGACCAGATCGTGAAGTTCCAGCTCCTGCATGACCGTCCTCAACTGGTGATAGCCGTCGGGCCTCCTGTAGAGGACCTCCAAACCGAGGTTGATCTTGGCATGAGAGCAAATGTGGATCTGCCTCTGCTTCCCTGACGCCGGAAAATGATCCATTACCACACCGCCTTTGATGGCGGAAACCCGCCCTTGCCTCCGGAAAAACGGCACAACGAAGGCTTTTACAAATAGCGGACAAGCTTCGGGTTCTCAATGATGCCGGGCAGGCGCCCCCTTTTCGCAAGGGGCTTGTGCTCCACTTCCTTTAAATCCAGGGTCATATCTATGGGGCGGGCTCCGGAAATATAGCTGCCCACTCCAAAGGCATCGGCCCCGGCTTCCGCCAGCAGCGGGAGGCGCTCCGCCGTCAGCCCGCCCGAAACAAAGATTTTGACGTGTTGAAACCCGACCTGGTCCAGGCGGGCACGGGTTTCGCGCACCAAACCCGGTGTGACCCCACCCCTCTCGCCGGGGGTGTCAAGCCGGACCCCATCCAGGCGCTCCTGCAGCGCTTCGGCCACGCGCAGCGACTCCTCGGGCTCGTCCTTGAAGGTGTCCACCAGGATAATGCGGGGAGAATCCGGGGGCATGATCTCATCATAAATGATGGCCGTTTCTACCGTGTCGCCGACAATCAATATTGCGGCATGGGGCACGGTGCCGGCTGGTTCCCTCCCCAGAAGCTTAGCGCCGAGAATGCAGCTGCAGTTTTCAGCTCCCCCAATAATTGCAGCCCTCTCCATCACCGGCGCCACCGCAGGATGCACATGGCGCGCGCCGAAACACAAAACGGGGAGGCCGCCGGCTGCCTCCTTGCATTCACGCGAAGCTGTCGCCCACCCGCTGGCGCTGGCCAGCATCCCCAGCAAGGCCGTTTCGTAAAAACCGAACCGGTCATACGGCCCGGAGATGCGCAGGACCACCTCCTTGCGCTCCATTTCTTCCCCCTCGGGAACCGCCCAGACCGAAACCTCTTTTTCCTTCAAAAGGTTCAAAGCCTCTTCCACCCCGGCCAGCACCCCTGACCTGCTGCAAAAGATCTCAGCGGTGGCGAAAACATTTTCCCGCCCGGCGCGCCTTAAGAGGTCTCGCGAGCGAATAAAATAAAGGTCCGAGGTGGCTCCGCTGACGATCTCCTCATGGGTTGCGCTGTGCAGCATCCTGTCCGGCGCTACGTTAAATACTTTGACGTCTTTCACGCCTTTTAGTTCTTTCATCGTTTCTCTCCTCATCAAAGTTAGAGCACGTTCACACCCAAGGTTTTTTCCATTTCCTGCAGGGCAAAGCGGTGGGCCTCGCTATCGAAAGAGGCCACACAGGAGCTGTCCACCTGCACGCCGTAATGTAACATGCGCGCCTCGGCAGCCGTATAAAGAATACAGATCTGGGTAACCACACCGCTCAGCTCTATTTCATTAATGTCCATTTCCCTCAAGCTCAAGTCCAGGTCCGTCCCGAAAAACGCGCTGAAGCGGCGCTTTGAAATCTCCCGTTCTCCTGGCCGGGGCTTCAATTCCTCCACCACTTCGCTCCCGCGCTCCCCCTCCAGGGAGTGCGGTGGAAATATTTTAAATTCCTCGTCTTCCGGATGGTGCCGGTCCATGATGAATAGAACGGGATTTCCATCCCGGCGGTAATCCTCAATTTTTTCCTTCACGCACCGGGTGACCGCTTCGGCCTTCCCTCCAATGTAAAGAGCTCCGTCAGGATTGATGAAATCATTCAGCATGTCAATGACCAGGAGCGCTTTTTTTGTCAAGACCATTCCCTCCCAAATAAAAATTTGCAGGCCTGGGGCCGTCGCCGCGGGCCTCAATGGGTGCGGGGCGTTTGGCCCCTCGCCTATCGCTCAACCGTGAAGCACCTTTCAAAGTTGCATAATTCCACAACCGCCTTCAAAAATCCTTTTTGAGAATTATTTAACTTTCCTTTTTCACCGCCTCGCGGGCTTTTCAGGAGGTGCCTGAATGCCGCCGCCCCTTTGTCTGAAGCGTACAGGAGGTTGGAAGTTGATGAAGGAGCGGGAAGGAAACCTTTCGCTTCCCAACCTCCCTTTTTTTACGGGCGGGAAAGCTTTTTTTCATCTCTCCAAACGATGTTCGTTAAAGCGGGCTTGCGCCTTTTCGGAAAGGCGCTTTCCCAAAACCGCACACTTTCCCAAAACCGCACCTTGTCTTCTCCCTCCAATTTCTTTATAATGGAAGGGAACAGTCGCCCGGTCACGGCGATGGTATAACCGAACAAAGGAGGAATAGATTTCCACTGCGAAATCGCGTCCCATGAGCAACCGAGAACCTTCTTACCTCCAGCTTTCTCTCCCTGAACTGCAGGAAAGAGCGGCGATCATGCGGGAGCGTTCAAGTCCCTGCTGCCTCTGTCCCTGGGGATGCCTGGCAAAACGCAGGGAAGGGGAAGTGGGGCACTGCCAGGCGCCCTCCCGGGCGGTGGTGGCGAGTGTCCATCCCCACTTTGGGGAAGAGCCGGAACTGGTAGGTTTCTTTGGCTCCGGAACCATTTTTTTCGGCCACTGCAACCTGGACTGCATCTTTTGCCAGAACTGGGAGCTCAGCCAGGAAAACGCCGGTCGGGAAGTCGATCCGCAAGAGCTCTCCAACTACATGCTGAAACTGCAGGAACGAAACGGCCACAACATAAATTTCGTCACACCCACCCCCCACCTCGCCGCCATCATGGAAGCGCTACCCCACGCCGTAGAGAACGGGCTGCGGGTTCCGCTGGTCTATAACTGTGGAGGTTACGAAGCCGCAGACATCCTGCGGCTCCTGGAAGGCGTTTTTGACATTTATATGCCCGATTTCAAGTATGCCGACGCCGAAACGGCGCGGCGGTATTCGGGACCGACCGACTATCCCGAAATGGCCAAAGAGGCCCTTCGGGAAATGCACCGTCAGGTGGGCGACCTGAAAACCCACTCCAATGGCATCGCCTACCGCGGCCTGCTGGTCCGCCACCTGGTGCTTCCCGAAAACCTGGCCGGCACGGAAGAGGTCGTCCGCTTCCTGGCAGAAGAGATCTCCCCGAATACCGCTGTCAATATTATGCGCCAGTACTATCCCGCTTACAAGGCCATGAACCATCCCCCGCTAAACCGTCCGCTCAAGGGGAAAGAATACGGAAACGCCAGAAAAATTGCCGCCGATGCCGGGCTGCGCTTGTTGAAATAAAGGCGGATCGGCCGTTTTTTCAGGAAAACTCCTCCCTGCAATAATGAAGCGGCGGTGCTTATGCCCCGCCGCTTTTTCGTTTTGCCTCGCTCCGGCGTTCCTATCTCCCCTCAGCAGCAACCCGGTCTTTCCCTTTCGTCGGAGTGCCGCCGAATTCTTCGGCAAACAGCTCCCCCAGGCGGGCGATTCCTTCCCGGATTTCTTCCTCCGATGCTTCGCTGTAAGAAAAACGGGCCGTGTTTTTGCCGCTGCCGTTGACAAAAAAGCCGCCTCCGTCCACGTAGGCCACCCTTTTCTTTTCCAGGGCCTTCAACAGAAGGTCCCGGGAGTTAATGTGCGCCGGGAAAGTCACCCAGATGAAAAACCCTCCCCTGGGAACCGTCCAGTTCACCCCGGCCGGGAAATGTTCCTTCATACGGGAAATCATTAAATCGCGTTTGCCGCGATAATAGGTGCTGAGGCGGCGGGTGTGCCGGTTGATGCTCTGGCGCCGGGTAAAGTGCTCCACCAGGTGCTGACCCAGGGTGTTTGAACAGAGGTCGGTGGCCTGTTTGGCGGCAGCGATTTTTTCTACCAGGCAGCGTTCCGCCCCGATCCAGCCCACCCGGATACCCGGAATAAATGTTTTGGAAAATGAACCCAGGTAGATGACCCGACCCTCGGTGTCCAGCGTTTTTAAACTCGGCAGCTGCCCGCCTTCGAAGCAGAGCTCCCCGTAAGGATTGTCTTCAGCGATGCTGAAATTATATTTGCCGGCAAGCTCCAGCAGATGGCGGCGCCTTTCCAGGGAGAGGGTGACGCCGGTGGGGTTCTGAAAATTGGGCACGGTATAGGCCAGCTTAACGCTTTTGCCCTGATTCCGCAGCGAATGCAGCTCCTTTTCCAGCAGATCGGTGCACAGCCCCTTCCCATCCACAGCAACAGGCAGGATCGCGGCCTGGTAATTGTTGAAAGCCCCCAGGCCTCCCACATAGCCAGGCTCTTCCACGATCACCCTGTCTCCCGGGTTTAACAACACCTTGCCGATGAGATCCAGGCCTTGCTGGGACCCATTGGTAATAAGAATGTTCTCCGGGCTGCAGGATGCTCCTTCCAGGCTCATCTTTTCCGCCAGGTAGCGCCTCAGCTCCCAGTTTCCTTCGGTCGGGCCGTACTGGAGCGCGGCAGCCCCTTCTTCCAGTACCAGCTTCTGCAGCGCTTCGGCAATAAACTCCCGGGGAAAACAGTCAGGGCTGGGGAACCCCCCGGCAAATGAAATGACATCCGGCTGCTCTGTTAGCTGAAAAAACTCCCTGATTTCTGAATTTTTCATGGTATGCGCGCGTTCTGCGTAAAGCATTTCCCAGGACATGGGCATTATCCCCAACCTCCCTGAATGATAAAACCCGGAATCAAAAAATGAATTTATGAACTGCATTCTGCCATAAGGAACGAAAAAACCCGCCTCTGTTTTCATTCAGAGACGGGCAGGCTTTCCCGCGGTACCACTCTATTTGCCGGACTAATGTCCGGCCTCTCAAGCACGAGGCTTTCAGGTAACGGCTTTCACCGGCAGGGCTTACTGACGCTCGGCGCTCTTTCAGCCCGCAGCTCCGGGGCGGCTTATCTACCGAAAATTTACCCGGAGGCCCTTTCAGCGCATCAAGCCTCCTCTCTGGTGGGTTTTTCCGGTCCTTTGACCCCTTCACGGCTTTTGGTCTTTGCTCTTTTTTTTTCCTTGCGGCAGGGCCTTTATTGCGCCCTGTGAAAACTTATTCCAATTATAGCAGAATGATTGAACCGAAGCAATAGCCGGTTACAAATTTTTTTTCTACATTTTGCTGAATCGGGGGGATTTGGCCGCTCTTTTTACCCCGTTGCTCCCGGGACATAAGGTTGATATAATGATTATGCCATAACAGTGCAAAAAGAAAGAAGGTGCCCCTATGGAAGAAGAAAAAGAAACCAAGCAATGTCCTTTTTGTAAAGAAGAGATCCTGGCCGAGGCCGTCAAGTGCCGCTACTGCCTGAGCAGGCTGGACCCAGGACCTTTCAGGGAAACGGCCGAAGCGGATTTTTTCACGGGCACCTCCTATACCGGTTACCCCAGGGCCGGTATCGGAAGGCGTTTTTTGGGCTGGCTGGTGGACTGGATCATCGCCGGGCTGGTCTTCTTCATCCTGATACCGCTGCTTGGGGTTTCCCGCCTCATTTTCGGTACTTTTCGCGTAGAAACCGGCTTTTTCCCTGAGGGCCCGCTGCCCGGACCGGATTTCTCCTTGGGCTCCACTGCAACGGGCCTGCAGGCAGGAGGCATCATACTGCTGCTGGTGCTGGGGGGGCTCTGGTACATTCTCTACTGGCTGCTGCGGGACGGTTTCGGCCAGGGACAGAGCGTGGGGAAAAAAGCGGTCGGGCTGATGGTGGTGCGCGTGAAAGACCACGCCCCCTGCAGCTTCGGCGACTCCGCGCTGCGCAACCTGGTGGGGATGCTGCTGGGCCACGTGCCTGCCGTGGGCTTCATCATCGAGCCGCTGGCACTTCTCATCCACGAAAAAGGCCGGCGGTTGGGAGATCTGGCAGCCGGCACCCAGGTGATCGAGGTGAAGGAATACCGCTCCGGCTTTGGAGCTTAGTGTTCACTCATAATTCCTGACGCTTTATTAGCTTGACGATAACATACCAGCATCGACTGCCGACAGCATTGCCGGGCAGCGTTTCTCGGATAAAAACGGTAAGTTTTTTTCGCGTGATTACCCAATCCTGCAGAGAAAAGTAGATGAATTTTGATACATCGCCAGTCAATGGGGTGGGTTGTATTATCTTCCTCTTTCAGGTATGGAAACACACCTCCTGCGGAGGAATATCCCTTTGCTTCCGCTCCGCTGCGGTGGCGCTCGGGCTCTTCCCATGGTCACACTAAGTGCGAATTTTCGCTGCAGGCCTGGGGTATACCGCAGTTTTAAAGAAACCGGCGAAAACGGTTGCTGCTGTGGCCGCTGCCCGGCGGCATTTCGCTTTATGGCAGGGCAAAGAAAAATTTGCCGACAGTGATCTGTCAGTCCGAAGGAGCAGAATAATGGGAAACAATCCCGAAATTAATAAAAAGATCCAGGTCGAAGTGGAAAACCTCTCCAAGACTTTCCCGGGGGGCATACGGGCGGTGGATGAGGTCAGCTTCCGCGTGTACGAAGGGGAGATTTTCGGCTTCCTAGGCCCCAACGGCGCGGGCAAATCGACCATTATGATGATCCTGACCACCCTGCTGAAACCCAGCAGCGGAAAAGCATTTATCAACGGCATCAATGTGAGCGCCAATCCACAGCAGGTGCGCATGAATATCGGCTATGTCTCCCAGGAACTCTCCGTGGACGATATGCTGACCGGCCGTGAAAATCTCTGGCTGCAGGGCGGTTTTTACGGGATCCCCGCGGAAGAGCGGAAAGCCCGCATCGCTGAAGTCCTGCATCTGGTCGGCCTGGAGGAGAGAAAAAACAGCAAAGTGGAAACGTATTCCGGGGGGATGAAAAAACGGCTCGATATCGCCGCCGGACTGCTGCACAGGCCGCGCATCCTCTTCCTGGATGAGCCCACGCTGGGGCTGGATATCCAGACGAGAAGCGAAATTTGGCGCTATATCTCCGGACTGCGCCAGAAGGAAGGGATGACCATTTTCCTCACCACCCACTACATGGAGGAAGCGGACCGGATCTGCGACCGCATCGGGATCATCGATCACGGGCGGCTGCTGACAGTCGAGAGCCCTTCCAACCTGAAAAAAGAAATGGGAGGGGACCTGATCCGTTTCACCCTGAACAGCGAGATGGGCGATGCCCAAACAGAACGCGCCCTGGAGCGACTGCGCAGCATCCCGGCCATCAGGAAGATCGTCGAAGTGGACGGGGGGAAAGGGGAATATTCGGCCCTTACCGCCAGCGGGGAAGAAACCCTGCCCCTCTTTTTTGCCGCCCTGCAGGAAACCGGTTCTTCAGTAGGCCGGGTCACCTTGAAAACCCCCAGCCTGGACGATGTTTTCCTCAGCTATACCGGCCGGGATCTGCGGGAAGAAAAGGTCCACAAGGACCAGGGCCTGCAGGAGCGCTTTACCAGAAGGAGGTTGCAGAGCTGATGCTCTCCATATACCTCAACAGCACCTATTACGTGTGCTGGCGCGAGCTCAAGCGCTTTTTCCGCCAGAAAACGCGCATCATCATGGCCCTTTTCCAGCCGCTGTTGTGGCTGGTGCTCATGGGGAACATGATGGCGGGGCTCACGGACAACCCTTACGCGGCCCGCCTGCTGGGGGTGGACAACTACCTGCTTTTCATGACCCCTGGCGTCATGGTGATGTCGGCCCTGTTCGGCGGAGTCTTTAACGGCGTTTCTCTCATCTGGGACCGGAGGCTGGGTTTTTTGCAGAAAATGCTCACCTCCCCCCTGCCGCGCTTTTCCATTCCCCTGGGCAAACTGGCGGCCATTGTCCTGCAGATCACCTTGCAGATGATCATCATCCTGCTCGTCGCCCGCTTTCTCGGGGTGCACATGGCCACCGGGCTGCCGGGGGCACTGGTGATGCTTGTTTTCTGCGCCCTCTTCGCCACGGTCATGGGCGGCATCTCCCTGGCACTGGCCACGGCCATCAAGACGCCGGAAACGCTGTTTACGGTGGTGAACTTCCTGACCATGCCTCTCATCTTTTCCAGCAACGCCATTTTCCCGCGTGAGGCAATGCCTTCCTGGCTGCAAATCGTCGCCGATTACAACCCGGTCAGCTATACGGTCCTCCCTATGCGTTCCCTGGCGACTTCGGGCTGGATCTGGCCGGATCTGCTGCTGGGGCTGGGAGTGCTGCTTCTGGCCAACGCAGCGGTATTCCTGCTGCTGTTCAACCGGTTTGAAAAAACCCAACTCATCTGAAGTTCAGTTCAGAAGAAACAGCACGCCCGGCAGGGGGAAAGCGCTCCGGGAGACGGGGGCAAAAAAGCAAGCTGTCCGCCTCAGCCCTCCTCCTCTGCTCCCTGCCAGCAAACCTCCTGCAGGGCCAGGAGATACGTCCGAAACTCCTCCTGGTACTCTTCGGGCCGGGTCAGGAAGTCAAAACAATTCGGATGCCGAATGAAAGAGGTGTACTGGGACAGACCCCGCAAGAGGCCGTATGAAGGGAGTTCTACCGGCAGGCAGATGCGCAGCGGAGGTGCCTGGGGATAGCAGGGGTTGCGGACAAACCGGGATCCGCCCTCTTTTTGAGGTGCAGCGAGCTTGAAGTAGCATCCCCCTCTCATGCAGGTGAGTGGCGCATAGAGGGACCCGAAGTTATCGGCCACCAGGTTGCTCATCACCAGGTAACCGGGGCCGATGTTTACCGTGATGTGGCCAAAGCCGGAGGGAATCAGCACTTTGTCGCCGGGGCCGGCTTTCACGGCCACCGCCTGGTCAACCCCGTCTTCGGGCTCGGAGGTGCGCAGACGCTGGAAAAGGTAGCAGGCCTGTCCGTACAGGACTTCGTAAACTTCGGGGTATGTAAAAAACGTGCCCGGTTTCCTGGGGTGATAGTGCCCCACCGTTTTCACCAGTTCGCTTCCCACCTGGCCCGGCACCAGCACCGTTATATCGTAGCGGATGCCTTTCCGCCTGAACAGGGGGCGGTCTTTCAGCCTGTGCACATCCCGGTACATGTAGTAGAGCGGCCGCTCGGGCGCTTCACTGCCTCTCGCCAGAATCTCCGGCTCGTAGAGGATTTCTTCCATATCTCCCACTCTCCGCAAGGACGGCTTGACCTCTTCGACCCCTGGACCGAACAGAAGGGCCTCTTTTTCTTCGTCCCAGGCAAGCGGCAGTCCGCTGCAGCTTAAGTCGATCATGGTTTTTTGCCGGCTCTGTGCCGGAACAACCCCCTTTCACCCCGGAAATCGATTTTTTCACAAACACCGCCCAAAACAGCCTCCACAGGGTAAAACGGAAATAGAGAAAAAGCGTTTCTCACAAAGCGCTCAACATAAAACCCCTTCGAACAGTGCGCTGCGCACGGCGGACCCCAGTTTCTCCACCATTTCCCTGGAGGGCGCTTCCACGTAGAGGCGAAAGAGGTCCTCAGTGCCGGAGGGCCGTACCAGGCACCAGCTTCCTTCCGCCAGCAGCACTTTTACGCCGTCCAGGCGTCGGATTGCCTGTACTTTCAGGCCCCTCAACTCCCCAGGCTCCCAGCAGCCGAGTCTTTGGAGGACCTCCTCTTTTCCTGCAGGAGTGGTGTGCAGGTCCCAACGCTTGGAAGAGAGCAACTCCACCTTTTTCCCGATGCGCTCGAAAAGCTCTTCCGCTCCCAACCCTTCGCAGCAGAGCATCTCCACGTAAAGCAGCGCCGCCATGATCCCGTCCTTTTCCGGAATATGGCCCCGGATGCTCAGGCCGCCGCTCTCTTCCCCTCCCAGGATCACCCCGCCCCTGCGCATGGCTTCCCCGATATACTTAAATCCCACGGGGGTCTCCAGGACCTCGAGCCCACCGGCCTCGGCCAGGCGATCCAGGTTGTGGGTGGTGGCGACGGTGCGGGCCGTCTTGCCCCGCCAACCCCGGTTTTCCAACAGGTGCTCCAGGAAAAGGGTGAGCAGCTGGTTGGCGTTTAAGAAATTCCCCCGGGAACTGATCACGCCCAGCCGGTCGCCGTCTCCATCGAGCGCCAGGCCCGCCGCAGCTCCGATGTTCTGGACCAGCTCCTTCAACCGGGAAAGGTTTTCTTCCGAAGGATCGGGAAGGCTCCCTCCAAAAAAGGGATCCCGTTCCCCCCGAATCACCTCGACCCGGCAGCCCAAGGGAACAAAAAACGCCTCAAGGTAACCCCGGGCGGCACCGTGAAGAGGGTCGACCGCCACCGTCGGCGAGGCTTCCCTGATGGCCGCAGTGTTGATGAGCTCCCGCAGATGCTCCAGGTAGGCATCCGCCGGCTCGATGAGCTCCAGCGGCTCGGTGCTGGCAGGCAGAAGGTCAGTCCGAAGAGAGGGCAGCGGATCACCCTTTCGGGCAGTTTCCAGGAGGTTTATCAGGGCGGGCAGCAAATGCTCCTTTTCCCCTCCAGCGGCGTTTTTTTCTCGTGGTGCCTTATGCTGTTCTATCGCCACCAGTTCCCCGATGCGGTCCGTTTCCCGTGGCAGGGCCGGCCCGGCGTAGTGGGGAATATATTTCAGCCCGTGGTAGCGCGGAGGGTTGTGGCTGGCGGTGAACATGAGCGCCCCGTCGCAGCCCAGGTGGCTGACCGCATAAGCGACGGCAGGGGTAGGCGCGGGGCGGGGACAGAGGTACACCTTGATGCCCCGTTCCAGCAGCACCAGCACAGCGCGCGCGGCAAACTCTTCCGACAGGAAGCGGGTGTCAAAGCCTACCACCACACCGCGGCCGCCGCGGCCCTCTTCCTCCAGAAAGCGGGCCACGGCCCGTGTTGCGGCGCAGACATTGTCGAAGGTAAAACCCCCGGCTATCTCGGCGCGCCAGCCGTCCGTACCGAACTTGATCCTGCTCAAGTGTCCCCGCTCCCGGCGCACGGTGCCGGAAGCGCACCTCCCTTCCCCAAAATCATGGCAGGGCAGCAAACCCGGAAAAAACGCGTTACATACAACAACTGCTGTTCCAATGCCTGTCGCCGGCAACCGCCTTCATTTCCAAAAGCCTGCCCGGCGGGCATGCCGGCCTGCGAAGGCGCCACGGGATCATGTTTTACAGTGACCGGCAGAAGGTTTCTAGCACCCTCATATGTATTCCCTCTTTCCCCCCGGATTCCCTTCCGCCGGCGCTTCTTTTTGTGACAGCGTTTCCTGCTTCAAGCGGGTGGCGGGTTTGCATCGACACCGCTGCCACCGCCCCAGCCGGTTGCTGCGGGAAAAAGCCCTGGATCGTCCAGCAAGGTGGGAAGCGGGCCAAAAAACGCGGGAAAAAGATCCCCGGGGGAGGAGAATTCTTGACATCTCCCGGGTGATGTAGGAGAATAAGATATCGAGAACAGGGAGGGGGTTTCACGCCATGAATGCAAAAAAATGGATCGCTGTCGCCGTTAGCGGAGCCTGCGGCCGCATGGGGCGCCAAGTGTGCCGCGCTGTCCTGGAGGACGATGAGTTGAAATTGACCGCTGCTTTCGATGAGCGAGAAGGGGGAAAGGACCTGGGCGCGGTGCTGGAAGGGCCGGAGTTGGGAATTGTGATAACCGGCCTCACCCCTGCGGCCTTAGAGAAAGCCGCACCGGATGTCCTGGTTGACTTTACCACTCCTTCCGCGGTAATTCCAAACATCGAAACCGCCCTCGAATGCGGTGTGCGTCCCGTGGTGGGGACCACCGGCATCATCCAGGCTGACGTTGTCCGCCTCGGGGAAGAGGTGGGAAAAAGGGGGCTGGGAGCGGTAATCGCCCCCAATTTCGCGCTGGGGGCGGTCCTCATGATGAAGTTCGCTGAACAGGCGGCTCGCTACCTGCCCCAGGCCGAAATCATCGAACTGCACCACGACAAAAAAATGGATGCGCCTTCCGGTACGGCGCTGAAAACGGCAGAAATGATCGCCGCCGGCCGACTGGAGCCCACCGCCCAGCCCACGCAAAAGGAAGAACTCCTAAAGCTGGAGGGCGCCAGAGGAGGCGTTTATGAAAGGGTCCACATTCACAGCATCAGGCTGCAGGGGCTCATTGCACACCAGCAGGTCATATTCGGCGGGCTGGGTCAGACCCTCACCATCCGGCACGATTCATACGACCGCAGCTCTTTTATGCCGGGCGTGCTCATGGCGGCCAGGAAGGTCATGGAGCTGAAGGGGCTGGTCTACGGGCTGGAAAACCTTTTGGATTAGCCCGGACGGCTAAAAATGAGGCCCCCTGCCTTTCAAGCAGAACCGGTGGAACCAAGAAAATTCGCTGTCGAGTACTAAAACAGCTTTTCCCTGCCTTCCCAGTATTACATATATTAGGAGTTTTATAAATTCCTATACGTGAACAAACAGGAGAAACAGCCGGGCCAGGGGGAAGAGATCTTTTCCCCCACCATCACGCCTTCTGTATACTCCAGCACCAGGTTAAGCGTGCCGCATTCCCCAGGGAAGGTGGTCCCAAGAATCTAAGCATTTCCCTGCTGCTCCGGCATTCCGGCAAGATGCTCTTCCTCGCTCTTCTCCAATTTCCAACGCCCCACGGTCAGCGTGCCCTTCCGGCACTCCAGGTGAGCATTATCCCCAGCAGTATTAACAGCAACCTGTTATCCTTCAAATAAGGCACCCCTGTCCCCTTTCCTGCATGATGTCATGATGTAATGTACGCTTTTTCTCCGCAACTTAATTGCCTGGTTGAAGCAAAGCCGCCGGGATCTCTACTTCCCCTCCCAGCGGTTCTTTTTCTCCTCGGAGTTCTTCATGAAGCCCTCCAGGCCGATGATAAAGCGGTGGTGCTCCCCTCCACCCACCTTTTCCAGCTCGTCAAAGGCCTCCACTTTGAATACCAATCGTTTGCGGTCGACCTCCACCAGCTCGGCATTGGCGGTCACCGTCATCCCAATGGGGGTTGGCGCCGTATGCTGGCACTGCACAAAACCTCCCACCGTGGTTTTCCCTTCGGGAAGATGTCCCTTTAAGGCGTTGATGGCGGCATTCTCCATGATGGCCACCAGCATTGGGGTGGCAAAAACGGGCACGCTGCCGCTTCCCACCTCTACCGCCGTATTGCCCACCCTGACCTCCATACTGGCCGAACCTTTCAAACCGGGCTTGATTTCCATTTGCTTGAACCCTCCTTTTACAAAAGATTGTTTTTGGTCAACTGTTTCATCCACTCCAGGCAATTTGCCACCGCTTTTTCTTCCTTCCTCAACTGGTGCCCCGCCCCCGGCACAATGATCAGCCGGGCCCTGCCACCCGTCTTTTCTTGCAGGCGGAAGGCATGCTCCAGGGGAACAATGTCGTCTTCACTCCCGTGCACCAGCAGCAGCGGACGCGAAGCCGCCCCTTCAATACACTGCTCCGGATTGATGGAAAGAATGTCCTTCAACCACTGTTCCGGATCCGGCGGGAAGCCTGCTTCCCTGATGATGCCGAGATCGCGGAAGCGGTCAATGATCCCTTCCAGCTCATCCCTGCGGAACAGCCCGTCAAAATGGGCCGGGCAGGCGGCCAGCAGCGCGGCGCGCACGCGGGGATCCCGGGCCGCCACGCAGGCCGAAACCGCTGCGCCGCCGCTGAAGCCCCAAAGCCAAAAGGCCCTTCCCGGCTCCCGCTTCTCCCAGTAGTCCAGCCACGCCGCCAGGTCCCGCTTCCAGCCCGACAAATCGAAGTTGCCGCCGCTCTCTCCGGTGCCGCGGAAGTTGAAATAAAAAACCGGAAAACCTTCCCTGCAGCACCGCTCAGCCAGGGCGGGGTATCCCCCGTCTTCTTCTACCGTTTTTTGATCCGGCTTGCTTCCGGGAATCCCGTGGCACAGAATAAGCAGGGGGGCATTTTTATGAGAACTGCTGCCCGGTCCCTTCTCCGGCCAGCACACCCGGCCCACCAGCTCTATGCCTTCTACCTGAATCTCCAGCGCTTCCTCCTGCACCCTTCTGCCCCCTCGATAATTTTTTTCCTGGTATTATTTATACCATATTTCTCCGCCCGATCCCTGTAAGGGTACTAAATTTTTTTGCTGAAGAGAGGCGCGTTCAGAGGGGCAGAAGCCCAGGCAGGGGGGTCGCCTCCTTGCCGGCGGGTGCGGAGGCGGCAACATTTGTCGTCTTTTGGGGAAAACACCCGAGAAAAAACGGTTTTCCCGGGTGCGAACGGCGAGGGAGGCGGCACGGACCCCAGGCCAGCAAAGGGGCAAAACCGCCGAAAACCCAGCGCAAAGCACAAGGCGTGCCTGGGTTGTAGACACCGGGCTTTCTCATGTATAATGGGATATGCAACCTTTTGTATGGCAATTCTCAGGTTTGTGAAAAAAATTTGCTGGCGGCTGAGCAAACACAATTTTATAAAGGAGGTGCTGCAGCCGGTTGAAAACCGGCGACTTCCATGGACGTTTTTACAGCAATTAAAAAGCGCAGGAGCGTACGACGTTTCAAGAAGGACGCTTTCCCCCAGGAAGCCCTGGACAGGATGCTGGAAGCAGCCCGCATGGCCCCGAGCGCCGGGAATGTTCAGCCCTGGAAGTTTTTCGTAGTGCGAAACAAAGAGGTGCAGCGGCAGATGGCCAATGCGGCGCTGGGCCAGCGCTGGATGGCAGAACCCCCGGTGATGCTGGTGGTCTGCGCCGAGCTTCCGCGCTCCGCCGCCGCCTATGGACGCCGCGGAGCCGAGCTTTACGCGCTGCAGGACACGGCAGCGGCCATTGAAAACCTGCTACTCTGTGCGGTAGAGGAAGGGCTGGCCGCATGCTGGGTCGGCGCTTTTCGAGAAAAGGTGGCCGCGGACGCGCTTGGGCTGGACCTGGAAAGGCTCCGCCCCATTGCCCTGATTCCCCTGGGCTATCCTGCAGAAGACCCTTCGCCCCCATCCAAGCGACCGCTCAAGGAGGTCACCGAATACGTGGATTAACCCGGCAGCGAAAAAAAGCAAAGAGCATCGCCACAGGGGCTGGGTCGAGTGTCTCTGGAGCGCAGTGAAGGGAGTTCCTGGGATGCCAGTGTAACCGTCCCTGCGGCTTGGAGTTGCAGCAGCATATGTGAACTTTCGCTGTGGACTTAATCCAACACCGCCCAAGAAATGAGCCCCGCTATCCTGAACGCTGCCCCACTCCTTTGGAATAAGCTGAACAAACCTTGCCGTCAACCGTTTCGCAGCACCGGTGAGCTCCTGGCTCACCAAAGAGAGAACCATGAAGCTTCGTTTCACCATCAGAGGGACAAAAATGCTCCTTTGTAAACAAGAGATTATTTACGGCAGCTTTGCACTTTCAGGGTGGGGAAATCAAAACTTTAGGCCCTTAGTTCTCAAGTTCTTTGTAAGTTTGGCAAAACTTTTTCAAGCGATCGTGTGAACACTAATGTTTACTACGTTTAGTAGGGATCGTTTTGAAATTCAACTTTTATGGCACTGGCTGTGACCAGGTTAGGATTGTCTACGCAAATTCGTTAAAGACACGTTCGCTAGATGTTCAACGAAAAACAGCGGGGCTGCTCCGCACCGCGCACATGAACAGCCCCGCTGTTATTCTTTTCCCCAAAGCAATTGCCCGGCCCTGGAGATTATTCTTTGTCCTCTCCACCTTCTCCTTCATCTCCCGGGAGGTTTTCATCTCCTTCGTCTCCCAGCAGATCTTCTTCCTCGGGAAGCCCCTTTCCGCCGGAAAGGGTGTCATCAGGAGGCAGGGAATCTTCTTCTTCCTCCTCCAGGGGAGAGACAGGGGTTCCCGTAGGCCTTTTTTGATCACCTATATACAGATCGAGCGCTTCGCCCAGGTAGCGCAGCTCCATGGGAAGCGGAAAGGCGATAACATTGCCCGGCTGGCCGGCAATCTCCGGCAGGGTGCGCAAAAGGCGCATGAAAAGGCCGCCAGGCACCCGGCCCAATACAGAAGCCGCTTCGGAAAGCCTTTTGGACGCCTGCTTTTCGCCTTCGCCCTGGATGACGATGGCCCTTCTTTCCCTCTCTGCTGACGCTTGGCGGGAAATAGCCCGCTGCAGGGCTTCGGGGATCACCACGTCTTTGATCTCCACTGCGGTCACCTTGATACCCCAGGGGTCGGTGGCGTCGTCCAGGATTTTCTGGATCTGCTGGTTGAGTTTCTCCCGCTCGGAAAGCAGCTCATCCAGTTCCGCCTGCCCGGCCACGCTGCGCAGCGTGGTCTGGGAAAGCTGGGCTGTCGCCTCCCTGAAGTTTTCCACGTTAACAATGGCGTTGTCGGAGTCCACCACCCTGTAATAAATGACTGCATTCACGCTGCAGGTCACGTTGTCCCGGGTAATCACTTCCTGCGTGGGGACGTCCAGCGTGACAATCCGCAGGGAAACGCGCACAAAACGGTCAATGATGGGGATAAGAATGATCAAACCCGGGCCCCGGGAGCCGATCAGGCGGCCCAGCCGGAACACGACCAAACGCTCAAACTCCCTTACCACCTTCAGGGCGGAGTAAAGGAATAGAATAATGATGAAAACCAAGGCAAGATAAGCTTCTAGCATCATAATGCTTCCGGCGCCGGCAGCTGATAATACTTTTTTTATCAGCCGACTACCGGATTCTACACCTCCTTATTTCGTGTTTGTCCGCAAAATTACCCTTCCGGCATCTCTTTATTTATCTGAACCGGGCTGATCCTCTTTTCCACCCGGCCTTTGCACAATAAGCAGCAGCCCCTCCTGGTCAACCACTTCTGCCTGGGAACCCTTTGGGATTTCGGAGCCATCACTGCTTTTGGCCCTCCAGATTTCACCGCGCATTTTAACAGTGCCTTCGGGATTAAGATCCTGTGTGACCACCACCTTTTCGGCCGGACGGAAAAAGTCCGCCCCTTCCTTCCGGCGTCGCCAGGTGCTTGCAAACATGTATACAATGATGAAGGCCACGATACCCACCGCCGCGCCCACACCGATCGCCGTGGCGAGGAAGGAGGAGTACCAGTCCGGGGCCATCAGCGGCTCGCTGGGCAGCAGAATGGCGCCGAGCACAATCGAGGCCGCCCCGCCCACGCCCAGTACTCCGAACCCGCCGGTAAATAACTCCGCCGCCAAAAGGCCAAAGCCCAGCACCAGCAAGATGATGCCCGCGGTATTGGTATCAAACATGCCCAGGCCGTATATGCCGAGGACCAGGGCGATCCCGCCCAGCACTTCCGGCACGAAGGTGCCCGGCATGCCGAAGCCCACGTAGAGGCCCATGGCCCCGGCCATCAGCAGCATGAAAGCGAGCTGGGGATCGCTCACACCGTCCTGGAAACGTTCGCGCAGATCCATCTCCTGCTCCACTACAGCTGCCCCTTCCGTCTGCAGCGTGTAGGGCTGCTCGTTCTTAACCCCTTCCCAGCCGTCCAGGCTTTCCAGGAGCGCGGGAAAGTTGGGTGCAACCAGGTCGGCTATTCCCTTTTCTTCGGCTTCCCGCGCGCTCAGCGTCAGGTTTTCCGTGACAAACCTTCTGGCTACGTCCGGCGGGCGCCCCTTTTCCTCTGCCAGGCTTTCCATGTGTCCCGCCAGAAAGCTCGTTGTTTTCTCATCGGCCTCACCCGTTCCCGCCGGGGAAATGGCCACGGGCATCGCCGCACCAACGGAGGTGCCGGGAGACATGGCGGCAATATCGGAGCTTACCAGGATAAAGGCACCGGCTGAAGCGGCAATGGCTCCCGATGGTGTTACGAAAACGATGATCGGCACGGGAGACTCGCCGAATGACTTGGCCAGATCCAATGTGGCATCAACCAGGCCACCGGGTGTGTCCAACAAGATGACCATCGCCTGGACCTCTTCCGCATCAATGGCAGAAATCTGGCGATCTAAAAAAGAAGATTTCCCTTGTGTAATCGTCCCCTCCATCTCCACGAGATAGATGTCAAGGGGGCTTTCCCGGGCTTCAGCTGGAGCAGAAACCCCGAAATTAACCAAAAATACTGTCAAAAAAAGAAGGGTCAGAAAAACGTTCAAGTGTTTTTTCGCCACTTTGATGGACCTCCTGGACAGGTTATAAAAACGGGCTTGAAAAGCAAAGAGCAGGCAAGTTCGCAGAAAAAACCGGTGCTGCTTTGAGCCTTTTATCTAATCCCTGCTTGAGGCAGAACAGAAACATCTCTATACTTTAAAGGGTATCAGAAGGGCCTTTTGGGGGATGCCGCCCCCAATCGGGACAGGCCAGAGTCCGCTGAGTTTTTGACAAACCGCCGCAATGATTCTTGCCGCACATGCGCAGATCTTGATAAATAAGGGCCTAATGGAGAGGCCTATCTTCGTCCTCTTCGTCCTCATCGTCATCAACGCTGTCGAAGATGCTGTCCAGGTTCTCTTTCAGCACGTCCTCAAAAGGCAGGGACTGCTCGGCTACTTTGTCCGCAATGAACAGGGGGACATTGCTGGATATGGCCAGGGCAACACCGTCGCTGGGCCTGGCATCAATTTCGAATAATTGGTCGTCCTTCTCCACATAAACCTGCGCGTAATATGTCCCGTCCTGGATATCGTTCACCACGATCTTGTGAAGCGTCGCTTCCAGGTGATTCAGGATATTGAGGATCAGGTCGTGGGTGAGGGGGCGCGGGAGCGCCTGGCCTTCCAGCTTCAAAGAGATGGCCTGCGCTTCGCTGAGCCCGATCCCGATGGGAAGTATCAGCGTTTCTTCCTGATCAATCAATAAAAGAAGCGGGTTTTGATCAGGATCCAACCCCACACCTTTCACTTTCACTGAAATCATATGTCCTACCCGGGCAGGCAATGGAAGCCTCCCGGGCTTCACACCTCCTTCCTGCTGAAGTTCTGCACATCGTCAAGGTGTACAACCCGCAGCTCAGCAAATGGATATTTGCCAGCTTAACTTTATTGTAACATATAATTGCACCGCTTTAAATTTTATTCCAGAGAATAATCGCCGCGGATTATAATGTACGCATTGGAGTTAACCTTTAAACCCCTTCCGTCTCCGCGTGGAGACATGATGAGGTGATCCCTTTCCACCGTATCGCCCGTATCGAGATTCCGGCCGTCGGTTACGTCAGAAAGTCCGCCCGCAGGGCCTGCGATCGCTTCCACGCGCCCCGTCCGAACAACAACTTCCGTGCCCTGTCCGGTGAGCACCATCCTGCCGGCAGGAACCTCCACCACTTTAAATGTCGGGGCCGGTGTTCCATTTTCGCCCGGTGCGGGACTGTCCGCCCCGTTTTCCTCCACCTGGCTCATGCGGTCCTCCAGCTTCTCCCTCTCGTACCGCTCATCCTGAATCGCCTGGAAAAGCGCGTCCAGCTTCTCTTCCACCCAGCTGGCGGTCACCAGGGGATCGCTCTCCGAGCCGGGAGCCGCGGGAGAACCGGCACCGACTGCCTGCCCCAGGACAAATCCACCGAGCAAAAAAGCCAGGGCCAGTGCCATCGCACGAAACCATTTCCTCCGGGGATGGTTGCTCTCTTGCCGAGATTCAAGGTCTCTGTTCTCACCCTGCCTGGCCATTCAGATCATGCCTCCTTAATCGATTAAAAAATCTTTCGGCCCTCATCCCATATCTCCCGTTGGAACAAATTGCAGCCCGGGCTGTGCGGTTTCGGAGTGCAAACCGGCCTTTCAAAGATAACACCTGCTGTATTTCCTGCGGACACCGGTTTTTTTCCGCCGACCCGGCGCGGTGAGCAGCTCTTTAAATAAAGCGCCCCCTGTACTGCTCGATCAATTCTTCTTCGCTCTTCCCCTCTTCCTGCAGGGTATTTCTGATCCCCTCAACGCGGGAGTAGAGCGCTTTTTCCTCCATATCCGCCAACCTCCTGTAAAGCCCCAACCTCCTTCCAAGCCTGAAGTTGGACCTCTTTTCGGGGAGCATACCGAGATAGCGGTCGATGGCGTTCAGCATGGCAGGCACTTCATGCGGGAGACGCCCCTGGACCTCTTCCAGCAGGTTAAGGATGTGGTCACTGACAAAATACCCTGTTCCGTCCAGGTTCTCGAGGAGCAGCCTTTCTTCGCGCACAATTTCATCGTCACCCAGGAGCTCAAATTCTTCGTCCTGGACCTGCCGGAAAAGGGGAACGCCCTCGCGAACGGCCAGGGTGCGCACCCTGGTGAAATGAGGGTCGATTTCGCTCAGCACGTGGGCCGTATCCAGGGCATGCTCCCTGGAAAAATGCCTGCCCCCGAGCCCCAGGATGATGTATTCGCTCAAGCTGAGGCCGGCTTCCTTGACTTTGAGCCCGGCGCTGACATGCTCCGCGGCCGTTACCCCCTTGTGCATGTATTCCAGCAGGGGGTCATGCCCTGTTTCAAGGCCTATATGCACCCGGGTAAGCCCGGCCTCTTTCAGTCGGCAGAGCTCGGAAACGCTTCTCTTATCGACCGTTTTGGAGCGGGCGTACGTGGTGATCCTTTGCACGGAAGGAAACTGCTCCTTGATGAAAGCGACCACCTCCGCCAGCCGGTCGGCGGGAAGATTAATGCTGTCGGCGTCCTGTAAAAAGACGTTTCTGGCACCGCGATAAAGCCATATCCCGACCTGCAGCAGCTCGGGGTGCCAGCGATAAACCAGTTCCAGCACCTGCCGGTCAACTTCCGCGCCTGCACCCGCCTTCCAGGCCAGCGATTCGATTCTGTCGACGGCCTGCCGGATGGAAATAATGTCATTTTTTATTTCTTCCACCGAACGCCGGGAAAACTTTTCCCCCTTGTACACAGGGCAGAAAAGGCACCGGTTCCAGGGGCAGTTTCGCGAAACCCTTATCAGAAGGCTTTCCGCCTCGCTGGGTGGGCGAATGGGCCCCTGCTCAAATTCAGCAGCTTTCATTTAGAGAACTCCTTTCACAACGTTTCTGTCCATTTGCAGCGGGAATCAGCTCGTGATATAATCGAATTATCCAAAAATCGGAATGTGGTGCTTGTCATTATCTCGCTTGTTCGCAGCGGGAAAGGAGTATTCCATGGAGCGGGATTTCCAGGAAATGCGCGAACTTATGGTTAGAGAACAGCTTGTGGTGAGGGGCATCAAAGACGAAAAGGTGCTGGAAGCGTTCCGCAGCGTCCCCCGCCACCTTTTTGTGCCCTATTCTGAACAGCACCTGGCCTACCGCGACCACCCCCTGGGCATCGGCCGGGGGCAGACCATTTCGCAGCCTTATATTGTAGCCCTGATGACTGAGGCACTGGGCCTGGAAGGCGGGGAAAAGGTGCTGGAAATCGGCACCGGGTCGGGCTACCAGGCGGCGATACTGGCCGAGATCGCGGACACCGTCTATACCGTGGAACGGATCATGCAGCTGCAAGAAACGGCCAGGAAAGTGCTGGATCTTCTGGGCTACAGCAACATTCGCTTCCGCATCGGCGACGGCACCAGGGGCTGGCCGGAAGAGGCGCCCTTTGACAGGATCCTGGTAACAGCCGCCGCCTTAAAACCGCCTCCCTCCCTTCTCTCCCAGCTGTCCGAGGAAGGGGGCCGCATGGTCATACCGGCAGGAAACTGTTGGTCCCAGGACCTGCTTCTGATCACCCGCGAAAAGGATGATTTCAAAGAACGCGTTCTTTGCGGCTGCCGGTTTGTGCCGCTGATCGGGAACGAAGGCCACAAAGATGATGACGCATGAGCTCAGCTCGGCATCAGGGGAGCTCCCGCCTGAAAGGTTCAAGCTGCCGGTATTCGGCGGCTCTTTTTTTGTAGATGCGGTAAAAAGCTCGCGATCCTTCTATTTCTTCCGGCTTCAGCTCCCGCGCCACTTTGGCCGGAGCACCCAAAACCAGGGAGCGCGACGGCACCCTTGTGCCCGGGGTCACCACCGCTCCCGCACCCACGATGGAATCGCCCCCGATTTCACAGCCGTTCAGCAGGGTGCTGTGCATCCCGATCACCGCACCGTCCCCCACTGCACATCCGTGCAGCACGGTGTTGTGGCCCACGGTCACCCTGTCGCCGATTTTCACGGGGAACCCTTCGTCCGCATGAATGGTGCAGTTGTCCTGGATGTTGGTTTCCCAGCCGATGCTGATGGCGTCCGCGTCCCCCCTGAGGACGGTATTAAACCAGATGCTGGAATCCGCCCCGATCTCCACCTCCCCGATAATGAAGGCGCCCGGGGCGACAAAAACCGAGGGATCCAGCACAGGATCTTTGTCCTGAAACGGGCTGATCATGTTCCCACCCCCTCCTTTGCACAACCGGCTTTCACCACCGATGTTTTATGTCAGTATGAGGTCTGAACAATCTTTCGAGCGGGGGCTTTTTATCCCTCTTCCAGCTCGAAATCCCCCCAGGCGGCCAGCTTATCCTCCATTACCAGCAGCGCGCCCTGCACGCCGGGGATTTGCCTGGTAAACTGCAGCGATTCCTGCAGATCGGCCGGAGAGCGCACCCGGTTCGCCGCGGCCGTGGCCACGGCATCGGCCAGCAAAGCGCTTTCGGCCAGAACCACGGCGGCATCGGACCGGCCCTGACTGTAAGAGGGCCCAATTGTGCCGGAAGAGGTGCAGATTCCCCGGAAACCGCGCCGGGGAGAGAGAATCAAAAAAAGCCGTTGGCTGAAGGGGGAATCGCCGACCAAAACCCTCACCTTGACGGCCTGGTCGCAGCGGAGAAATATATCGCCTCCGTTTTCCACGATAACCTGGGAGGAAAAAGCCAGCAGCCAGCGGCCGACTGCCTGGGCAAAAGCTCCCGCTACGGCTGCCATGGGGCCAACGCCGGCCATATTGCCCGCCCGGGCCATCTCCAGGACCATGGGAGGGGCCTGACCGTCTACCAGGTAAGGTGCCAGGGCCCCTGCAAAGCCGGGATCTCGCCGGAGATAACTTTCCAAAAGGCACCTTTCCCGGAAAATATATTCTTCCACCTTTTTCGGCAGTTCGGCCGAAAAGGCTTCTTTTTCCACCGCCACCCAGAGATCCGTTTCTTTGACCGCCACCGTAAAAGACGCCATGCCGTGGGGGCACAGCCCCTTTCGGTAGTCTCTCCTGGAGCATTCCACTTAGTAGCGTGCCTCCATCGCCCTGGCCGGGCAGGCTTTTATGCAATACTCGCAGATAATGCACTTGTCGTCGTCAAACTGAATCTCCATTTCCGGGCGCTTCAGCGAAAGCGCCCCCGAGGGGCAGATGACAGTGCAGGCTCCACACTGCGTGCATTTTTCCTTCACCCAGACAATTTCCTGCTCCAGCGGGAAGACCTTCACCCCCCTGGACTGGAGAAACTCCACCCCTTCCAGGAAATCCTCTTTTTCCCCGCTGACCTCAACCACCATACGGCCCTCCTTGCGGGGGTTGATGTTGGCCTTTAAAATATTGACCATCAGCTTCATGTCTTTAACCAGGTGATAGACGAAAGGCTGTTCAACCACGGTAGACGGGAAGTGTAAGACCAGTTTCTGCCTCAAGCAAGACACCTCGCTCCTTTATTCCGTCTTCAGACAGGCCCTCACTCGCTAAATGCAGGGCCGACAGACTTCATGTAATCCACGCCTTCATTGGTGGCCGGCAGGGTAAAAGCCGGCCTGGAAAGCATAAATTCGCCTTTTTGGATCCATTCTTTCAACATGGCGGCGATCTCGCGGGCGCCCGGATAGCTGGAAAGGGGGGCGCTTGGGACAACCCGTTCTCCTATCGTGATTTCGCCGGACTTCAATTCGGCATAGCTCACCTGTCCCAGGGTATCACCCGTCCCCTGCGGATATGCTTCGCTGTAGTCCACCACGGGCGCAAAGATTTCATCGTCGCCAACCGCGGTGTGCCGCAAAATCTCCTCGCTCAGAATGGGAATGGGAATGCCGATCCCCACCATCAGAGAGGCGCCGTAACCCAGGAAGCTCATTCCCCTGAGCCAGCGGGGGTCCATCTGCTTCAGGTCTCCAATAACCGCCATGGTCCCCGCGGGAGCAAGCGGCACACCGTTGTCCCCCCGCGGGGCTTCAGGGGCGTGCTGGGTCCCAAACCAGCTTACATAGCCGATGCCGCCCCCCAGGAAAATTTTTGTCCCCATTCCGATTGTGGCATAATAGGGATCGTTGAAAAGGGGCGAAAGCTGGCCCGCGGTGCTATAGTTGGCGTTTCCCAGGTCGGGCTTGAGAATGCCCATATATGTATAAAGGGTTTTGTCGGAAAGATTGACGGCCACGTTATAGTTCTGGTAAGCATTGCGCGGGTTAAAGAGGAAGGCCTGGGGCATTTCTTCCAGGCTGATCATTTTCTCCGCCTTTTTTTTCGGGTAGCAGTCTGTTCCATAGGAGGTTGCCTCCATGAGCACTTCCTTGCCCGCCACCAATTCCTCGATTAAATGTCCCCCACCGTAGTTGAAATCCCCGGGGTATCTCTTGTTGGCGGGATCCGTTTCGGGAATCTGGGTGGCGCCGAGGTAAGCATCCACCGCGGCCAGGCCGGAGTAGGCTTCGACTCCGTTCAAATAAAGCTCTTTAATTTTTATCTTCGGCTTCGTCTGCCCCAGGTTGAGAAAAACACCGGAGGAACACATGGGACCGAAGGTGCCCGTCGTCACCACATCAACGGAAGCAGCCGTTTCCTCAACACCCCTCTCGCGGGCCATGGAGACTACTTCCTCCGCAGTAACCACCACCGCTTTTCCTGCCCTGATTTTGGCATTGATTTCTTCATAAGTCCTTTTGACCAACAAAGGGCACCCCCCAAACAGTTTGATATGCAGTTTGACGCGCATTTGAAAAATTCTTTCTAAAACAGTACAATATAAGAGCACGACAGTAAAGTACTTAAAAAAATAATACCTTTCCTGACGTAGCGTGTCAAGGGAAGATATCGGGGAGGACATACCAGCGTATGATCACAAAAATGTTGACCCCCATCCATCTGGCAAGGGCCGGTTTAATTGCCGGGCTTTACGTGGTCATCACCTTTTTACTGGCTGCCATCAGCTACGGACCCATACAGGTGCGCCTGGCAGAAGGACTCACCCTGCTGCCCATGCTTTACCCCGAGGCCATCCCGGGCCTCTTCTTGGGCGTACTGCTCTCCAACATGCTGGGGCCTTACGGAGCAGTAGACATTGTTTTCGGCAGCTTGACCACCCTCATTGCCGCCATCGTCACCTACCGCTTCCGGTTTACGATGATCGCCTACCTCAGCCCCATCCTGCTTAACGCTTTCCTGGTAAGCCTCTACCTTTACGCGTTCTTCCTCATCCCTTACTGGCCGACCGTTCTGACCATCGGTGTCGGGCAGGCAATCTCCGTACTGGGGCTGGGCATCCCCATCCTCCGCCTACTCCAAAAAAAGGAAATGCGCCCCTGAGCACCCCTTTGCAGGGCCGGGCGCTTCAAGGTCGGTCCGCATATCTCCGGCACCGTCCTGGGCGCCGTGATCTGTAAAGCAAATTCGCTGTTTTTTTGTTTTGCTTGAAGGCAAAATTCATCGCTAACGCCCCGAGCAGCGGCTAAGGCCTTGTATGGATTTTCCTGCCGATGGCGAGGCATTATTTGGTAACAGGGCCGTGGAAGCCGCGGCGGGAAGGGATGCACGGTTTGAGGAGTGCCGGCGTTTTGGAGCCGCAGCGTGTGATTTGCAGCCAAATTTATCGCTCTACTCCCGTTGAAAACATGGTGCAATATCCATTCCACCACACCGGCAGCAGAAGTAATGGAGTCAAATAAAAAACCCCTTCTCGTTATGAAAAGGGGCAAACGTAACAAAAACTAGGTCCTGTTGCGGCATGCTTTTGCGGAAAAGCGAACATTTTCCTCTGTTTGAGCGCTGATCAAGGGTCCACCAAATTATTCGCCAATTATTCGCCCGTACAGCAGGCGATTTTTTTGTTTTCATTTCCATAAAGGGTAAGTTCAACCGTTTCAGTCAATACATCCGCATAGCTAAAAGAAAGTCTTTGACGGTAGTTTTCTTCATCTACGCAAATAATAAAAATAGAGGGGTATGTGCTCTCTAACACCCCTACTTTTTCAAAAGTCTTCCGGCGACCCCGGTTCGCGCGAAGTTTAATTTTTTCGCCCACGTAGAGCTCAAGTTCCTTGCGAATATGCAGCAAGGAGTTCTTTACCGCCATTCCACATCACCCCCTAGCGGAGTGTAACACAAACCGGGCAACTTGTCAAGTAAACAAGAATTTTATCAATTATTCTTCTTTTTGTCAATAGAGCTGGAAAACTTTTTTGTTTTTTACTTGGTATACTTATCGGCAACCTTGCTGGCCCCGTATGATTCGGGCTTAATCCGCGCGTCAAAACCGCTCCCGATCACCATTCCCACCACTTCCCGGATAAGCTCCTTGGTATCTCCCTGTTCACCAACGTCCAGGTGGATCTCCACGTTTAACAGGGCATGGCCGTTTTCCGCCAAAAAACCGGCAAAACGGCTGGCCACATCCAGGCTCAAGGAGGTTTCGAATAAAATGCGCTGGCGGAAGCTTTCCACGAAGCGCTGTTTGTCCCGACAGAAGAAATAGCGTCCGCCCTTGCCTACCCGGTGAATAATGACCGCGGTCACAAAGATCACTTCGGAACCCAGGTGAACGTGCGAGTCGGTCCCGATAATCAGTTTGTATTGCTCCCTGGGTCTCTGCTCAATGTAGGAGACGACCTCGTCAAAGGTTTCCTCCAGGGTCATTTTCCCTTTGGTGGGGCTGATAAATAACATCACAGGCGCCCTCTTTCTGCTCTTAAAGGTTGTTACGGTTGGAACGAAAAACTCCTTTTATATTATAAAACATGTCACTTATCTTTGCAAACTCCTCCAGGGAAAGGGATTCTCCCCTGAGTTTCGGCGAAATTCCCGCCCCTGCAAGAATATTTTCCCAATCCCTTTTTCCCAGCCCCCCCAGCCCCTCCAGGGCATTCAGCAAGGTCTTCCGGCGCTTCAAGAAAGCGGCCCGGACCACCTGAAAAAAGCTTTCCTCATCCAGGACGGAAACGGACGGCACAGGAAGCCGCCTCAAAAGCACCACGGCTGAATCCACCTCCGGCGGGGGATAAAAAACTTTTTTGGATACCTTAAACAAAAATTTGGGCTCCGTATAAAACTGGCAGAGGACGCTCAGCAGTCCGTAGTCCTTGCTTCCCGGCTCGGCCAAAATGCGCCGGGCCACCTCGAGCTGGATCATCAGCACCGACAGCTCGATGTGCAAGGAACCTTGGAGCAGCTGAAAAAGCAGCGGCGTGGTTAAATAATAAGGCAGGTTGGCCACCACTTTGAGGCTTTTCCCGGCAAGATGTTTTTCTCCCCACACTTCCCGGCAAAGGCGCTCCAGGTCCAGGCGGCGCACATCTCCTTCCACCACACGAAGGTTGGAAACCCCCCGCTGCCGGGCCTGATCCCGCAGAAACGCTGCCAATCCCCTGTCCCACTCCACGGCGATCACCCCGGCCGCCCTTTTGGCCAGCGCCAGGGAAAGAGCCCCTGGACCGGAGCCGATATCTATCACCCGGTCCCCCCTGTCGAACTCGGCAGCGGAGATAATTTTCTGCAGTATATTGTCATCCACCAAAAAATGCTGCCCCATTCGCTTTCGGGGATGCAGCCCCCTCTCTTTCAACTCCTCTGTCAAATAGGAGGGAGAAGTTAAGGGGGGAAGGGATGTCGGGCCGCGGCGCCCCGGTTGTAACGTCCGCTCATTGCCGTTCACCAAAAAACCTCCTCACTGCCAAAAAATGAGTCAACCGTCTCTCAGGTTTGCCAGAATGGCGGGTTGTCGTTTCCTATCCCCCTTTGCGAACGTCAGTGAGACCTCTTTTTTGACCCTTGGTAAAAAAAGCTCATTCAGTTTATAATGATATAAGGTGAGATGAGCACCAGATACCCGGTTCGGGAAAAGTGGCCCTTTTTGCCCCTAAAGGGGGAAGCGAAAAAGCCGCCTTTGCCTGGCTCCTGAACTCGTCAAGCCGCCATCAGAGACCTTGCAGTTGCTCAAGCAAAAACCTGCCTCAAAAAGGGCGCTTCCTTTTTCAGCCAGCCCTGACCTGAAGACAGCCAGTGCCATAAAAGTCGAATGTCAAAATGACCCCTTCTCAACTTAGAAAAACATGATTATCAACTTAACTCAGGGAATTCTTGTTGAGTGGCCCCCAAAATACAGCTTTTTAGCAGATCAAGGCCTTTTTGTAAGTGTGACCTTTTAAAACCTCTTTTTTGCGGGGCTTC
>PWTK01000092.1 GCA_003563895.1 Syntrophomonadaceae bacterium | reverse complement strand
TTCACCTCCCCTTCAGCAAAGAAGGCACCCTGGAAGCGAGGCGGAAGAGGACTTTCTTGTAGGTCGCCCTCTGGACCGCGATATCCAGGTAGTGGTTCATCAGCTCCCCGTCGCCGGCAAAGACCTTGAAAAAAAGCTCCGGATGGCGGTGCATGTGCCGCGCAAAGACCCGGGAGTAGTGCAGGTTCTCGCCGAACTCCTCCCGGCACGCCCGTTCATAAGAGGCCGCGACCGGCGCACCCCCGCCCCCCTCCTGCAGGGCCTCCTTGATCTTTTCCGCCGCGATCTGGCCCGAGCGGATGGCGTAACCGATGCCCTCCCCGGAAAACGCGTCCACGAAGCCCCCGGCATCGCCGCAGAGGAGCGTCCTCCGCCCGGCGAGCTTCTTTTGGGGCCCTCCGTACGGGATGAGGTGTCCCTTCATGGGGCTCCCCTCCTCCGGGGAAAACCCGCAGCGGCGCAGGTACTCGAGGCACTTTCTCCTGGCGTGTTTCATGACGCCGGCGGGGCCGAACAGGCCCACCGAACAGAAATCCCTGTACGGGAACACCCATCCGTACCCCCCGGGCACGATGCCGAACTCCAGCTGGATGAGCCGCTCATCGATGAAAGAAGCGCCCGGGCCGTCAAGCCCGGCCCTCGTGACCACGCCGAAGCCGTAGCGGTCCCCTTTCCCTCCACCGCCCTCGACCTTGTCCTGCAGGCGCCCCTGGGCGCCCTCTGCGACAACCAGGTACCTCGCCCGGTATTCCCGGCCCCCCGCGCAAGTCGCGCGCACGCAGCCCCCTGCTCCATCCTCCGCAAAATCAACAACCTTCTCAAAGCGGATTTCCGCCCCGCCCGCCCGCGCGCCCTCCAGCAAGTACATGTCAAAGCTCTCCCGGGCGGTCAGCACGGCGATCCGGTGGGGCCTGGCGGCCTCGATGGCCTCCCCCCCGAGCTTGACCCTCGCGCCGTAGACCTCGTTTTCGATCAGCTCCGCGGGGAGATCCCACCCCTCGCGGGCCAGGTAGGAGAGGGCCAGCGCCGACAGCGCCCCCCCGCAGGGCTTCTCCCGGGGAAACCGCTTCTTCTCGAACAAAAGCACATCGAGCCCGTCGGCTGCCGCCTTCCAGGCGGCCGAGGCACCGCCGGGCCCTCCGCCGATGACAATCAGGTCATGCATGGCCTCTTCCTCGTCTTCAAAAGGGTGTTTGATGCACCGCCGCCTCCGGCATCACGGCTCCATCCCCACCGCCCGGCAGCTCAGCTGCATCAGCTTGCGGCGCAGCGTTTCATCGAGGCACTTCGGGTTGTAGTCCACGAACCCTTCTTTGGAAAAGAGCTTCCCGCTGACGCCATTCACCGCGGGGGAGGTCGCCAGGTAGAGCCCTGGCCGGGCCCCCTCCTCGGCGCTGATGCTGTTGCGCATCATCAGCGGCGCCGCGATCTTCATCATCAGGCTGCCGCCCTTCCAGATATTCGTCGCCACCCTGCCGGGATAGGCGGCATTCACCGCAGTACTGTCCCCTTCGCGCCTGAGCTCCTCGGCCAGGTCGATGGTAAAGAGGAGCTGGGCCAGCTTGGACGCCGCGTAGGCCTTGAAGCCGTGTTTGTGATTCGAAAAAACATGTTCGTCCGGCTTCAGCTTCCCATGGAAGGCGGCTTTCGAGGTGATGTTGACGACGCGCGCCCCCGGCGTGCTCCTGAGCGCCGGCAGGAGCAGCCGCGTCAGCAAAAACGGCGCCAGGTAGTTCACGCCCATGGTCATCTCAAAGCCGTCCGCGGTGCGCTGGGGGCGTTCGCAGAAGACCCCGGCGTTGTTCACCAGGACGTGCAGCGCCTCGAACTGATCGGAAAATGCCGCGGCAAAATCGCGCACCGACTGCAGGGAAGCCATGTCCACCGGGATCACGTGCACCTCGGCTTTGCCGAACTGGCCGATGAGATCCGCCGTCAGGCCGGCCGCCTTCTCCTTGTCCCGGCAGGCCAGCACCAGGGCAAACCCCTCCCTGGCCAGGCCCCTGGCCGTCTCCAGGCCGATGCCGCTGGTGGCGCCGGTGACCACCGCCACTTTTTTCTGCACTGCTCTCACCGTCCCTTCATCCGCGGGGCGCGCCTCAGCGCTCCTCCTCCAGCGGCTTTTTCTTGCGCACAAACCGGATATTTTTCACGGCCCCGCTCAGGCCGCTCATGAAATGCTCCCCCTTGCTGAAGGTGCTCTTGCCCGCCTCCCAGGTGTTTCTGCCGGTGCGGGTGACAAACTCCTGCCCGTAGCGGAACGGCCGCTTGCCGGCCTTCGCAGCGGCCCTGAAGACCACCCCGGACACCGTGTAGGCCGACTCCCCCAGGACCTTCCCCAGCATGGAGGCGGCCTGCACCGCCGCCATCCGGCGCAGCTGGCCCCGTTCCGGCTTCGTCAGCGACGCGCAGTACATCTTCGTGATGACCCCCACCCGCAGGGTCAAAAAGGCGTTGGCGGACCCCTGGATGACGGAGTTGGTCACGATGGTCGCCGCCGTGTTGAAGGTGGGGGTCAGCGAGGAGAGCGAGCTGCCCAGGATGGAGGCGATAACGGGTTCCAGCTGGTCCTCCAAAAGCTTCAGGTTTTCGATGCGGCTCACCAGGAAGGCCGTGGCGAGCACGTTGGTGTAGAGGTAGACCATGTCCCGCAGGCCCGGGCGCTGGTGGTAAAGCGTGGTCACCTGCCAGATCATGCGGAACTGGGCCAGCAGCACGATCACCGCGTCCAGGGCGCCGTACTGGGAGATGGCCGTCATGATGAACACGCTGGAGGCGGCGGACTTGATCCGCTCGTCCGCCTTCCCCTCCAGCTTCTTCAGCGCCTCTTCGATCCCGGCCACATCCCCCGTCTCCACCGCCATCCCCTCCAGGTGGGGGTTTTTCGACAGGCGCCGGCTCAGCTTCTCCAGGTACGCCCGGTATTTTTCCCCCTCCGTCTCCTCGGGCGGGAAAAGCGCCCGCGGCATCCTCCCGATCCACACCAGGGGGACGACGATGACGGCGGCGTAGAAGATGAGGAGCAGGTAGAGCACCACCTGCCCCAGAAGGGGGTGGACGCCCCCCGCCAGGGCCACCAGCTGGGCCGTCTGGTTCACGAGGAACAAGACGAACAAAACGGCCAGCACCAGGGCCACCAGCAAGACTATCTGCTTCACGTAGGTATACATCGCCGCACCTCAATGTGCACTACCGGATTATTTTTATCATTATAACAAATATCCGCCCCGCTTTCTATTCCCCCGGGGAACCGCTGCGGGGAGCCGGGCAGAAGCCACGCGGCAGCAGAAAACCCGCAGGGCCCGTCCCGGGGCGGGCTCTCCTGCGGGTTCATGCGCTCCCTTCGCGCATTCCGGCCCCTCCCCCAACCCCCGGGGCAGCGGCGGAAAAAAATTATTCCCACGGCAAAACGGGGTGGATGCTGCTCCTCAAGAAAGAGCCCTCTTCGGGGCAGGCCTTCTGGAAGGCGTCCCGCATCCTTTCCAGCACCTTTTCGGCCTGCTCCTGGTTCAGCCCCGGCAGGAGCAGCGCAAACTGGCTTTCGTTCCAGCCGGTGAGCACGTCCCCCCTGCGCAGCCCGCCCAGAAGGACCCCCTGCAGCCGGTCCATGGACGCCTGCTGTTCCCCGAGGGTGAGGGCCTGGAACCCCGCCCCGCTCATGGCCAAAAGCCCCAGGTAGACCGGCAGGTCTTCCCGCTCTGAGCGGCGCTTCTCCACCCGGCACAGAAAGCGGAAGAACTCGGGCTCGCAGAGCAGCGACCCCTGCGCCTCTTCCCGTTCCTTCAAAAGATCCTGCAGCTCGTTGTAGTCCACCTCGGCCTTTTCGCCCTGCGCCTTGATCTTGCGGTAGATGCGCTGCATGGACGGGGAGGGCTTGGCGCCCAGCTCGTGGTAGAGCAGGGAGGTGATGTACTCGTAGTGGGCCCGGGCCTGGGCCGTTTTGCCCTCCTGCAGGAGGGCGTCTATGTAGTAGAGGTGGATGTTTTCGTCCACGTCCTCCACGCTGAGCGCCTTCTCGCAGTCCTCCGTCATCTGGGAGAAGAGGCGGTGCTCCTTCTGGAGGGCCAGCAGCTCCGAGACGCTCCGCACGAAAAGACGGCGGTAATACTGGCGCGCCGGCAGAACCCAGT
>PWTK01000038.1 GCA_003563895.1 Syntrophomonadaceae bacterium | reverse complement strand
GTGTTTGGAACTGCCCGCCGGAGCTCCCTCACATTTGAGCCAAGCCTGGCAAGGTCTACCTCGGCCCAAAGGGGCCTTCCCAGCTTTTCCTGGTTTTTCATGACCGGTTCACCTGTTTCCCTGATGCTGCATTTTAAACTGCCCGGGTGCCTGCCTCATCCAATTGACATCACCGCCAACAGCCTTCAACGACCCTCATTCGCCAGCGGCCTTCATCGGTTTTCAATGGTTACTCTTATTCAACACAGGACATAACGATTCCTGCTCCCTACGCTATACTCCTGTATTGCTTTTTATTATTTCTTCTAAAACGCTGTACTCAGCAGGGATCACTTGCGGTTTTGGGCTGATGCGGATGGCCAGGTCAGGATCCTTCAAGCCGTGCCCGGTGAGGAAGCAGGTAACCCTCTCCCCTCCCTGGAAAAAACCTTCCCGGGAGAGCTTGATCACACCGGCCACGGAAGCGGCCGAAGCGGGCTCGGCCATAATCCCTTCGCGGGAGGCCAGCAAGCCGTAAGCATAAAGGATCTCTTCGTCGGTCACAGCGTCGATGCGCCCTTTTGATTCATCCAGGGCCCTCACGGCGCGGTCCCAACTGGCCGGGTTTCCGATGCGGATGGCCGTGGCCACCGTTTCCGGGTTGGCAACGGGTTTGCCGTGGATGAGGGGGGCCGCCCCCGCCGCCTGAAAACCCAGCATGCGCGGAAGTTTGCTGCTGCGGCCCTTCTCGTAAAACTCTTTGAACCCCTGCCAGTAAGCGGAGATGTTGCCGGCATTTCCCACGGGTATAGCCAGGAAATCCGGGGCTTCACCCAGCTGCTCACATACTTCAAAAGCTCCGCTTTTCTGGCCCTCCAGGCGGTAAGGGTTGAGGGAATTCACCAGGGTTAGCGGGTAACGGGAAGCGATCTCCTTGACCATCTCCAGCGCCTGATCGAAGTTCCCCTCCAGTGCCAGCACTTTGGCGCCGTGGATCAGGGCCTGGGCCAGCTTCCCCATGGCGATGGCCTTTTCCGGGATCAACACGTAACAGAGCAGGTTGGCCCGGGCAGCGTAGGCCGCTGCCGAGGCGGAGGTGTTCCCCGTAGAAGCGCAAATGACGGCCCTGGAACCTTCTTCCAGGGCCTTGGAAATGGCCAGCGTCATCCCGCGGTCCTTGAAGGAACCGGTGGGGTTCTGGCCTTCGAACTTCAGGTAGAGCTCGATCCCGCTTCCCATCTCCCGTTCCAGGTTATGGCCACGCAGGAGGACGGTACTCCCTTCCTGCAGGGTTACGACGGGCGTCTTTTCGCTCACGGGCAAAAACTCTGCGTAACGTTTGATGATTCCAGGGTTAAGCAAATTTCGATACTCCTTTCTTGAAACAAATGAATAATGGAAGATCAGTTTTCTATGACCCTGAAAACGCTGTTGATCTCCTTAATGGTGGGGAAGCGCTGTATGCGCCCCAGGGCGCGGTTAAAATATTTTTCCTCTACGGCGTGGGTGACCAGGACGATCTCGGCCAACCCTTCGTCGCTGCGTTTCTGGATAATCATATCCAGGCTCACTTTTTCATCGCCAAAGGCGGTAGCCAGGCTGGCAAACACGCCCGGCTGATCCTTGGCGTGCAGGCGTAGATAGAAAGCGGAAGACAGTTCCTCCATAGGGAGGATGGCTTTTTCCTGGAAATCCATCTCCATGATCCCGTTTTCCACGTGGTGGCTCAGGTTGCGGGCCACTTCGATGAGATCGGCGATGACGGAACTGCCGGTGGGCATCGCCCCTGCGCCGGGGCCGAAAAACATCACCTCTCCTACCGCGTCACCCACCACGTAGAGGGCGTTGTTCTCAAAAAACACCCCCGCCAGCGGATGGGTGGTGGGAATTAAGGTCGGGTGGACCCTCAGCGCCACTCCTTCGTCCAGCTCCTCGCCAATGGCCAGCAGCTTAATGGAAAAGCCCAGCTCCCGGGCATAAAAAATATCCCGCCGGTCTACCGAATTGATCCCCTCTATATGCAGGTCATCGATCCGCACGCGGCTGTTGAAAGAAAGGCCGGCCAGGATACAGAGCTTGTACGCGGCGTCCAAGCCTTCCAGGTCATTGGAAGGGTCAGGTTCTGCAAACCCTTTCAGCTGCGCTTCTTTCAAGGCTTCCTCGAAATCCATGTCCTGGAGGTTCATCTGGGTCAGGATATAGTTTGTGGTGCCATTGATGATGCCCATGATGCGCCAAATGCGGTTGGCCCCGAGGCTGTGCTTGAGCGGACGGACCAGGGGGATACCTCCGCCGACGCTGGCTTCGTAGTAGATGTTGCGGCCGTGCTCACGGGCCAAAAGCAGAAGTTCGGAGCCCGCCGTGGCCATGAGATCCTTGTTGGCGGTGATGACAAATTTTTTGTTCTGCAGCGCCTTTTCGATATAGCGGCGCGTCTGCTCCACACCGCCCATTACTTCGACGACCACATCGATTTCCGGATCCTGCAAAATATCTTCCGGGTCCGTGGTTAAAAGGGAGGCATCGACTTTAATGGGCCGCTCCTTCTCCAGGCTGCGGACCAGAATTTTTTTCACCTCAACCGGCATCCCGGCCCGGCGCGTGATCTGTTCCTCATTCATCTTTAGAATTTTCATCACCCCGGCACCCACGGTGCCCAGCCCCAGCAGGCCGACTTTTATTGACTGTTTCTCCATTCACCAAACCCTCCATCTAAAACCAGGGCAGTCCCCGATCGAATAATATCGCCATGACGGCCAACTCCCGGCCCATTATACCACCATCCGGCAGTAAAGGCAACAAACCGGCGGTGCATGCAGCGCTGACGCATGACTTATAAAACACAGACATATCAAGGCTTGCAAGGATTGCATCGAAACAACTTTTCGCGTTATTATACTAACAACGTTGTGAAGCAGTAAGGTTTGTAAGCATTTTTCATGCGTCAGCTCTGTGGTACATGTATGTGGTTTATCTGTAACAACATTCCCTTGTTCACGGACGTGACGATGTGCCGCCCGGGAAAGGCCGGGCGCAGCCGGGTGGCATTACTGCCAGATCATTGCCCCGCCATGGGAAGCCCCCGGTGAAATCATTTTCAATGTTTTCCATAAGGCTGGCGGCACGCTCACATGACGTGTAAGTGCGGTGTGTTCCAAGGCCCTTTTTTCTTTTCAAGTACATGCACGGCGCGATTCTCAAGACCCTTTTTTCTTTTCCTCTTCCCGGTGCAGGGCGCGCAGGATATCCTGGCGGGTCAAGATCCCCAGCAACCGCCCTTCTTCATCCACCACGGGCACCCGGTTGATGTTCTTTTCCACCATCAGGGTGGAGACCTCCTGCAGGGTATTCTCCGGCCGGGCCGTGTAAACGCGGGCGGTCATGAGCTCTTTCACTTCCCGTGAGACGGTGCGCTTGAGTTCATCAAAAAATTTCTGCGGGCTTTCCAGATAAAAGACGGCGCCCAATATCTCGCCAAAAACGGGCGGGCGGACCGTTTTCTCCCGGCTCACCAGGTCGCCTTCGCTGAGAATCCCTACCACTTTCCCTTCATCATCGACCACCGGCATTCCGCTGACGCCCCTTTCCAAAAGCAGGCGGGCGGCTTTTTCCACATCCTCTCCCGGTTTTATCGTCAGCACGTCTTTTGTCATGATCTCCTGCACCATTATTTTATCCGCTGACACGTTTTTTCCCTCCCAAATGATTTTATGCACCTGACCCATGCGCCAGGTTCGTGTCCGCCTGCGTTTTCCTCCAGGCACCCCATCAACATATTCTATCTCGCGGCTGCAGGAAGGCCGGGCTGCAGCAGGACCGCTCGCCGCCTAGCCCACCCGCCCGTGCTTTACCAGCGCTATGCCTCGAACTCCCTGATCCAACGGAGGGAACGCCGGAGGAACTTATCGCTGCCCTGCGGCGGGGCGGTCAGGCTGTTCAGTGCGGCCGGAATGAAATCCAGCATATCTCCCGCCATCCAGCCCCTGGCACCCCTTTCCCGCACCAACAGGTCTGCCGACAAACCGTGCAGAAAGGCCCCACAAGCGGCTGCTTGCAGCGGGCTGAGCCCCTGGGCGGCCAGCGCGGTCACCAGCCCCGTCAACAGGTCCCCCGTGCCGGCAGTGGAAAGGACCGGATTCCCGCTGGAGTTCACATAAACCTCACCGCCAGGGGCGGCGATTACGGTGTGCGCGCCCTTGAGCAGCACGACTGTTCCCCCCTCCTCAGCCTGCCGGGCGGCCAGTTCCCAGCGCTCTTCCTGCACGGC
>PWTK01000083.1 GCA_003563895.1 Syntrophomonadaceae bacterium | reverse complement strand
ACTGCGCAACCCTCTTGACCGGGCCCACCCAAAATGGTGGTTGTTCCGCCGGGGATTTCCTGAAAGGCAAACATCACTAAGTGCTCTAAAACATAATTGCGGTGACGTATTCTTTTACACGAAAAGCCTTGCCTTTTGCCTGAAACTCGTTGTTTATCTAACAGATCACATTCGGAACAATATTTGTGTTAGGGAGCACTAAGGTACGGTTTTCAGGCCTTTTTGCCCCGGGCGGCCGACTTCCTGCAAAAGTATTTTTCATGCTGTCGCCTGGATGGGCACGGCTTTTTTTGTTCCCGCCCTGGAAAGAGAAGGAATTGACGCGTTTTTGTCAAAATTAATAATATAGAGGGAAAATTAAAACATGCCGGAGCCCTAAAGAAAGGGATGTTGATTGCATCCGCCTACAGCCGTGCTCCTGCATGGGAAGGGGGAAGATGAAGTGAAAACGCGTGTATGTGAATTGTTAGGAATCGAGCACCCCATCATCCAGGGGGGGATGGTCTGGATTGCCACGCCGGAGCTGGCTTCAGCGGTCTCCAATGCCGGGGGGCTGGGCCAGCTGACCTCGGGAAAAGACCCCGAGAAGCTGCGTGCCAGCATTCGCCAGACGAAGGAGATGACGGACAAGCCCTTTGGGGTGAACATACCGCTGCTGCTGGAAAATGCACCGGACCTGATCCAGGTGGCCATCGATGAAAAGGTACAGGTTGTCATTACCTCTGCGGGAAACCCGGCCAAATTCACGGGGCATATTAAAGAGCAGGGGATCCGCGTGTGCCACGTGGTGCCCTCGGTCCGGATGGCGCAGAAGGCGGAAGGCAGCGGTGTGGACCTGCTCGTGGCCGAAGGATGGGAGGCGGGGGGGCACAATGCCTACGATGATGTTACATTGATGGCGCTGGTGCCGCAGGTGGTCGATGCCGTGCAGGTGCCTGTCGTGGCGGCAGGCGGCATTGCCGACGCCCGCGGCTTTGTGGCGGCTTTTGCGCTGGGAGCCGAGGCGGTGCAGCTGGGCACGCGCTTCGTGATGACAAAAGAATGCGTTGCCCACGAGAAATACAAGGAAGCCGTTGCCGCCGCCCCGGATACGGGGACCGTTATTACGGGCCGCACCTTCGGGCCGACGCGCATTCTGAAAAACAAACTGGCCGAGGATATAATATCCTGGGAGTACCAGGGGGTATCGGCGAAGGAGATCCTGGAGCGCCTGGGGGCTGGACGCTCGGAAAAGGCCCTGCTGCACGGCGACATGGAAGAAGGTTCGCCCATGATCGGTCAGATAGCGGGAATGATCGATGAGATCTTGAGCGTGCAGGAAGTATTCGACCTGATTCTGGGAGAGGTCAAGCCGGCGCTGGAAAGGCTGCAGAAAACGCTGGGCAGCTAAACGTTCAGCCCGGCGGCCGGTTCTTTCAGCGCGGGAGCAGCCGTTCCCGGCCCCTGTAGTATTGAGCTCGGGGTATGGCCGCCCCCTACGGGGCTTTGCTTTTTCAGGGCTCAACCCCGGTTGAATGCCGGGCTCCCTTTGCAAAAGGGTCCTTTGGCCAATAAAAATGAAATGGGCTGTGCCCGATGTCGCGGCGGGCACAGCCCATTTTTATGTGGGGGACAGACGGCTCCCCATCGGGAACAGGCGGTGTTTTCCGGTGTATCCTCCCGCGGCCGCCCTTGCGCAGGGCGATGGGAGCGCTATTTCCCCGGGAAACCCCGCCCCTTTGTACGGGTTTAAAAGGTGAAGCTTTCTCCCGCCGGAACCACGGTGCAGCCGGAGCTTGTTTTCTCCTCCACTTTTTTCTTAAATTCCTGCGGGTCTGCTTCAATATAGGGCCAGGTGTTGTAATGGTAAGGGACAACGTGCTTGGGCTTGAGGAAATCGACCGCCATGACGGCATCGTCGATGCCCATGGTAAAGTTGTCTCCAATGGGCAGGAGAGCCAGATCCAGCGGCATGGTCTCTCCGATGATCTTCATATCACCGAACAAGCCGGTATCTCCGGCAAAATAGATGTTTTTCCCGTAGTAGTTGACCACGAAGCCGCAGGCGTGCCCGCCGGCGATGCCCGAACCGTGAAAGGCCAGCGTGGCTTTTACCCAACCGAAAGGAAAGGAGTTTTTGCCCCCGATATGTAAGGGGTGGGCCTTGCAACCTTTCCCTTCGACATCTCCGGCGATTTCGGCGGTGGTAATGATGGTGGCGTCATTGGATTTGGCGATTTCGCAAGCCTCTCCCATGTGGTCGAAATGGGCATGGGTCACGAGGACAAAATCCGCTTTGATGTCATCTGCGGAAAGTTCCGTATGAGGGTTGTCCTTTATGAAAGGATCGAAAACCAGGGTCTCTTTGCCTTCTTCCTCCAACAAAAAACATGCGTGACCGATAAAAGTGATCTTTGGCATATCATTCACCTCTTTCGAAAGATTTCAAGGCCATTATAGCATAATTGACAGCGTTTGTTAAATTGATCGCAGCGGGCTAGTGCAAGGACGGTGGGGCAGCGGTGAGGGCGGGGGAGGACACGGCGGGACAAAAGGGAATGGAGAAAAAAATCCGAGCCTCGATCCCGGGGCCGGTTGCGGCAGGGGAGAAAACCCCGGGGATGTCGTGAGCCCCCCTGCGTTCGGAGTAGGGGAGGGTTTTGTTTTTTGCCCCGGGCCGATCCTTCGGTAACCGGCGGCAAGTTTTTCGATTTTCCGCTGCAGGTTCGGCATGCGGTGGAAGGATCACGGATGTTCACAAAATCTGGAACGCGTCATTCCAAAAACCGACTGAGCAGTGTTGGACGCGCCGGGTTATGGGCGCCAGAAGAGGGCTTGACAAAAGAAACGTTTGCTGCTAATATATAACTAAGTAAGTTAGAAATATAAAAGAGATCCGCTGGGATTGTTTCATTGTACGGGAGGCGATGTTTGATGCTGTCCGCAAAATGCCCCGGGCAAGACCGCAGAAACTGGAAGCCGGAGGACATTTTTGATTACGAGTGCCCTCACTGCTCGGAACAAATGGAGTTTTTTAAAACCGATGCGAAAAGGAACTGCCCCGGCTGCGGTGAACCGGTTTTGAACCCCCGCTTTAACCTGGGTTGTGCGCTGTGGTGCAGCTTTGCCGAGCACTGCGTGGGGGATATTTCCGGCATTTTTACCGAACGACCGGAAGCGCTCCGCGACAAGCTGGAAATCGAGGTGAGACGCTATTTTTATGGTGCCAAAAAGCGCCTGCAGTTAACCCTGGAAGCGGCCGATGTGGCATCGAATCTGCTGGAGGGGGAAAAGGAAGCCGATCCACCCGTTGTGATCGCCGCCCTTTTGCTGCACGATGTGGGTTACACCTCATGCCAGGAGGTGGAAAATGCGGATCAAGCGGATTGTATTCGGCAGAAGAACGAAGAGATCGGGCAATCCATCATGAAGAACCTCAAACTGCCCGAGCCCGTCCAGGAGAAAGTGGTGGAACTCATCACGCAATGGGATGAAAAAAGCAAATCCGCTGACGAAGACCTCAACCGCCAGCTTTTCGAAGATGCCCTGGAGATTGCACGGTTAAGGCTGGAGCGCTATGGAGAGAGCCTCCCGGATGGGGAGAAAGACGAGCTGCTGGCACGGCTGTACCGGGAGAATTCCCGCAGATACGCGGAAAAAGCACTTTAGACCGTGAAACTTTTTTTTGGATAGTTCAAAGGAACTTAGCGAAACCGCGAGCGATACTGGAGTTTGTCACATTTGGCGGCGGTCATTTAAAATCCTGCCTTTATGTCACCCTGCGGCGCTTGCTTGCCCGGCGAAGGTCTTTTGTTGAAGCTTCCGAAGGCCGCCAGGCCAATCCCGGGGAACTGGGGAAGCGACAATAAATTGTTCCTCACCTGGAAGCGCGCCAGGTCAGGCTTCCGCTTACCGGCGGCGGCCTTTCCTGTTTGGGGCCTGTAGCGGTGACGCTGGTGCATTTCCCGGGGCAGCGGGCAGATAAAGTCTGCACCTTTAAAATCATCCGTGCTTTCCAGAGGGCAGCCGGGCCTCGGCATGGGCTTCGGAAATGTCCCGGATGCTGGTTGCTTCCAATTCGGAGATCATTTTTTGCTGGGTGTTTTTCCAGATGTTGTGCAGTGGACAGCGGCCGCTTTTGACGCAGTAATTATCGCTGGAAAGACAGCGGGTAAGGGCCATCGGTCCGTCCACCAGTTCAATGACCTGCAGCAGGGAGATTTTTTCGGGTTCGCCGGTCAGACGGATGCCCCCGGAAGGGCCGCGGGCGCTCTCGATCAATCCCCCCCTTTGCAGCAGGGAAACCAGCTGATGAACCAGGTTGGGCGGGATATCGTGCCTGGCGGCCACTTCCCGGGAGGAGTGAAAGCGGTCTTTATCCCTGGCGACCAGCTCTGCCAGAATGTTAATGGCGTATTCGGCTTTTTTCGTGATCATCATCAGCCCCCCTATCAATACTAACCATGTTAGTTTTTATTACTTCTATTATAACAGGTTTTTGGATGGTTTTCAAAAGGTGTTTTTTTTAACCACTTTTTCTTGTATAATATTAATGCGTGAAAAAAACGGGCAGAACCCTTCACCGCAAAAAATGAACGGCGGAACAGAAAGCCGGATAATGCGTGTGATGTCCGTTAATGGAAAGGAAGATGATACTTGCAGATGACGTTGGATGACCTGCAGTGCAGGCTGGAAGAAGTCGGGTACATTTGTGACGAAGAGGTCGTTCTGACAGTTTTCCTGGCCCTTCAGCTGGAGAAGCCGATTTTGATCGAGGGCCCACCGGGGGTGGGCAAGACGGAGATGGGCAAGGTGCTTTCCCAGGTTTTCGACACCGAGTTGATCCGGCTGCAGTGTTACGAAGGGCTGGACGAAAATAAATCTCTTTACGAGTGGAATTACCAAAAACAGCTGTTGAAGATTCAGATCGAGAGGGGAGAGCAGGGTTCTTCCCAGCTGGAAGAGGACCTGTTTTCGCACCAGTACCTCTTGGAGCGTCCCCTCTTAAAGGCCATCCAGGCCCAGCGCAAAGTAGTGCTGCTCATCGACGAGGTGGACAAGTCGGACGATGAATTCGAAGCGTTTCTTTTCGAGGTCCTTTCCGATTTCCAGGTATCGGTTCCTGAATTGGGAACCATCAAAGCACGGCACATCCCCATTGTGGTGCTGACCAGCAACAGCGAAAGAGAGCTGTCTGACGGGTTAAAGCGCCGCTGTGTCTACCTTTACCTCGATTTCCCGGAGGTTCAACGGGAGATCGAGATCATCAAGGCCAAGGTGCCCCAGGCGGGAGAAAGGTTGACGGCGGAGATCGCCCGCGCCGTTCACCATCTGCGGCAGAACCAGGAGGTGCGCAAAAAACCCTCCATCGCAGAAACCCTGGACTGGGCCCGCGTGCTGGTCAGCTTGAATCGCGACCGGCTGCAGGGCAGCACCGTGGAGCGGACGCTGAACATTTTGTTGAAATCCAGGGCCGACCAGCGGGTCTTCCACGAGCAGATCGGTTCCGAGGAGCTGGTGAAAAATAGCCGGGCGGGAGGCCAAAAATGAGGATGCTGTTCCGAGTCATTACGCCGAAAGGGACCTTTGCAGATGCCACTACGGCTTATATTTTTTTTTAAGGTGTGATAAGCGATGAGCGATGAGAAAAAGGTTTTTTGCCATACAGATAAACACGGCCGCCCGGAACACAACCATCTCTGTCACGACGGGGTTGGCTGTGGGGAAGGTTGTGGAGAAAAAAACCCCGTTGCCCCCACCGGGAAGGACCCGGGGAGCAAGCCCGGGGGCTGCGTCGGCTGCAGCCCTGAGCATTCCCACGGACATCCCCACAGCTGTGGCAGCGCAGCACACCATGCGCACGCTTTGACCTGCGGGGAAGGCGGGGAGATTCCCGACCGCGTGGAGTACAATATCGTCCGCTTTGCGTATCTTTTGAAGGGCGAAGGGATGCGCATCGGCAGCTCGGAAGTGATCGATGCGTTAAACGCTCTGCAGGTGATTCCCCTGGGGGAGCGGGAAAAAGTCAAGGCGGCGTTAAAGGCCACCATGGTGAAAAAGTCGGCCGACCGGGAGACCTTTGACCGGGTGTTTGACCACTTTTTTACCGGCCCTGAGATCAAGGAGGAGTTTCGCCAGCAGCGCCGGGAAAAAATAGAGCTGTTCCAACAGAAGATGGAAGAGGCAGAAGGGGTGTTCACCTTCCGCGGAGAGCAGCTGGAGCTTTCGGAGAAGGAAAAGACGGTTTACTCCTGCATGCCCGAGAAAGAAAAAAAACGCCTGCAGGATTTCCTGCAGATGAATGAGAGCCGCGACACCCTCCATCCCGAGTACAGGCCTTTTCTGGAATCGCTGGTAAAAGGCCGGCTGAACTTTTGGTACAGCCAGCTGCACCGGGAAGTCAGCGAGGAAGCGGACCAGCAGGACATGGGGGACGAAGACCTCAACGCCATCCGGGATGCGGCCGGAGGCGAGGGGAAAGGCGGCAGAAGCATTCTGACGGAGGATATGCGCCATATCGCCCGCAAAGATCTTCCCCAGGCCACCGCGCTCATCCGCCGGATGACCCGCCTGCTGGTCACCCGCATTTCACGCCGCTATCGCATCAGCAAAAACCGGCGGGTGCTCGACCTGCGCTCCACGATACGTCACAGCATCCAGTACGGCGGGGCGCCTTTTAAACTGAAATACCGCAGCCGGCGCGTGAAAAAACCCCGCCTGCTGCTGATCTGTGATGTTTCAGGTTCCATGATCCGCTATACCGCGTTTGTGCTGCAGTTTATTTACGGCCTGAATGCTGCCGTACAGCACATCGAAAGCTTCACCTTTTCCGAGGACCTGGAGCGGGTGACCTCCCACTTTCAGGAGGGAGGGGATTTTGACCGCATCATGTCCTCCCTGGTCAAGGAAAGCAGCCAGTGGGGTGGAGGAACCAGCCTGCACAGGGCCCTGCGGACCCTGGGTGATCGCCACGCGGAAGATCTGACTTCCAATACCATTGTGATTATCGTCAGCGATACCCGCACCGTCCGCCATCAGGATGCGCAAAAGGAGATGGGAAAGCTGAAGGAGCAGGTGAAGGAAGTCGTTTGGCTCAACACCCTTCCACAGGAGATGTGGAACCAGTACTCTACGGTGCAGGCGTTTAAAAAGGTGACCTCCATGTTTCCCTGCAACACCCTGGCCGACCTGGAGCAGGTGATGTCCAAAAAATTTCTTTCCGCCTGAGCCGGCTGCAGAAACCGCCTCTGCTTCCGTCGCGGCCTATGGCCGGAGATCGCGGTCTTTTAATCAGCATTTGAACAAACATACACTCTGAAGGAGGTGAGCGTCCGGTTGCTGCAGATGCTGCCGCTTCCCGGATTTGGAGAGAAGCAGGACGGCGGCGGGAAATGCTGCAGCCGGTCGGAATGAATGAGCAAAGAGAAAGTATTTGCCGTTGCTGGAAAAGGAGGTACGGGCAAAACCACATTAACCGCACTTATGCTTCGGTACCTGGTGGAAACCTACAATGGTAAATCGATCCTGGCGGTGGATGCCGATGCCAACGCCAACCTGAACGAAGCGCTGGGGCTGGAGCTGGAAGAGACCATCTCGCAAATCATGGATGAGGCCAAAGATGCCAGGGCCATCCCTGCAGGGGTGAGCAAGGATCAATATATAGAACTGCGAGCCAACCAGGCGATAGTCGAGTCGGACAACATAGACCTCCTGGTGATGGGGAACCCCAAAGGGCCAGGCTGCTACTGCTTTCCTAACGAGCTTATGCGCAATTTTATTCAGAAACTGCGCACCAATTACGACTATGTGGCCGTCGATAACGAAGCCGGAATGGAGCACCTCAGCCGCAAAACCATCGACAACGTGGATTACCTGCTCATAACCAGCGATGCTACAGCCCGCGGTGTCCGTTCCGCCGGCAGGGTTTACGATATTGTAAAGTCGGTGAAGATCGATGCCCGCAAAATATTCCTGGTGGTTAACCGGACTGACAACAATGGGCTGGAGTCCCTCAAGGGAGAAATTGAAAAAACAGGCCTGGAGCTTATAGGAGGCCTGCCCAACGATGAACGGGTTTATGAATATGACTTGAAAGGACGGCCGCTGTTTGATCTCCCCCAGGATTCCAGGTCATACCTGGCAGCGGTTGAGATCGGCCGAAAGCTCGGGCTGTAACCTTTGGTATCAAACCCTTCAAGGTTTAATTGAGCACAAAAAGGGGGCTTATCGGGATGGATACACCGCTTTCGGCGAAGGAAATACAGGAGATTTTGCCACACCGCTATCCCTTTTTGCTGGTGGACCGTTTGCTGGAACTTGAGCCGGGCCGGAGGGTGGTTGGAACAAAAAACGTCTCCGTTAACGAGCCGTTTTTCCAGGGCCACTTTCCGGGGGAGCCCGTGATGCCGGGCGTGCTTATCGTGGAAGCGCTGGCCCAGGTAGGGGCCGTAGCCCTTCTCAGCCGGGAAGAGTTCAAGGGAAAGCTGGTCCTTTTTACGGGCATTAACAAGTGCCGCTTCCGGGGGATGGTCCGGCCGGGAGATGTGGTCAGGCTGGAGATGAACCTTACCGGGATTAAAGGCCCTTACGGCCGGGGGGAAGGGCAGGCCAGCGTGGAGGACAGCGTGGTCACCACAGGCGAGCTCATGTTTTATATCATGGACCGCGAATAATGCGGATGGAGTCGGGGCAGCATTTTCCTGCTCGATGGGGGGTACAGGGATGACGGAAAGCAAGCGCGTGGAAGTTGCAGGAAAAACGCTTGTTTGCCCGGTTTGCAGCGGGGATAAATTCTGGCACAGGACGGCGCTGCTGAACACCAGGGGAGCGACTTTTTTGGGCTTTGACTGGGCCAACCGGGAAGCAGACAATTATGTCTGTGAGCGGTGCAAGCACATGTTGTGGTTCCACGAATGAGAAGGGATGTCGGGCTTCTTCGATTAGAAATAAATGGAAATGAACAGCGCAGTTGACAACAGCCGCTATTTATATTATGATATTTAATTAGTTTGAGAATGGTTTTTTAGTGCAGGGAATATGTTATTTGAAAAATGAAGTGAGTATGCTTGCGCGATTGACTCTTATCAAGAGTGGGGGAGAGATGGGCTCAATGAACCCCGGCAACCGGATCTGCTGCGCGATAAGTTCTCAGGAAGTGCCGTTTCGTTTTACCGAAAAGGCAAAAAGGTGGAGGATACTTGCCGCAGCAGGTCGGCCGGTGCTAATTCCCGCAGGTCGGCGGTCTAGCCGGTCGTCCTGGGAGATAAGGTGGAACCATGTTTTGCCTCTGCCTTCCCAGGCTGAGGCTTTTTTGTTTGGCTCTTTTACCAGCATTGTTGATAGCATTAAATACCCTTTATTGCTTACCTCATTTCGTTTTCCATTTTCTTGTTCGAGGACACAGCACCTAAATTCCAAACAATATCAACACTTAAATTTAAAAGGGCCTTTTGTTTTAACGCTGTTTTTGCTCAATTAATCTCAAGGAGGTCATTTCAGAATGAATAGGGATGGTACAGTGCTTTTCACCTCGGAATCTGTAACCGAGGGACACCCCGATAAGGTGGCGGACCAGATTTCCGATGCGGTGTTGGACGCCATCATGGAAGAGGATCCCAACGGCCGGGTGGCTGCCGAAACGATGGTAACAACGGGGTTGGTTCTGGTAGCCGGAGAGATTACCACCACCTGTTACGTGGATATCCCAACCATTACTCGTGAGATGGTCAAAAAGATCGGTTATACACGGGCGAAGTTTGGTTTTGACGGAGATACATGCGCCGTTCTTACCTCTATCGACGAGCAGTCGCCGGACATTGCCCTGGGTGTGGACGAATCGCTGGAAGTGAAAGAAGGGGAGTCGCAGGACGATGTTTACAACCGCATCGGTGCCGGAGACCAGGGAATCATTTTCGGGTTTGCCTGCACGGAGACCCCTGAGCTGATGCCGCTGCCGATCGCACTCTCACACAAGCTGTGCCGCCAGCTTGCCAGGGTGCGCAAGGACAAGGTGTTACCTTACCTGCGCCCGGACGGAAAATCGCAGGTTACGGTAGAATACAAGGACGGAAAGCCTCACCGCATCTCTGCGGTCGTCCTCTCCGCCCAGCACAGGGATGACATTTCTCTCTCCCGCCTGCGGGATGACCTGGTCGAAATCGTGGTCAAGGAAATCGTTCCTCTCGAGCTGCTGGACAAGAAGACCAAGTATTACATCAACCCCACGGGACGTTTCGTAGTCGGTGGGCCCCTGGGCGACGCCGGCCTTACGGGAAGGAAAATCATCGTGGACACCTACGGCGGTTATTCCAGGCACGGCGGCGGCTGCTTCTCCGGGAAGGACCCCACCAAGGTGGACCGCTCGGCCAGCTATGCCGCCCGCTACGTGGCAAAAAATATTGTGGCCGCTGGCTTGGCCGATAAGTGCGAGCTGGAGCTGGCTTACGCCATCGGGGTTGCCCGCCCGGTTTCCGTCTTTCTCGAAACCTTTGATACCGAAAAAGTGCCGGTGGAGCTGATTGAAAAGCTGGTCCAGAAACATTTCGACCTGCGCCCTGCCGCGATTATTGACTACTTGCAGCTGCGGCGCCCCATTTACCGGGATGTTGCCGCTTACGGGCACTTCGGGCGCGAAGACCTGGAGCTCCCCTGGGAGAAAACGGACAAGGCCGATATCCTGCGCCAGGAAGCAGGCCTGGGAAGCGTCGCCGGTTCCTGAAGTCAGCGCGAAGCGTTGGGTGTGAAACAATTACAGCGCTTCTTGCCAGGTGAGCATTTAAGCCTGCAAAGATTACGGTATAGACGCTGAGTCTGCAGCGAGAATTGGAAGACGAGGGAACCGCCCCATGGCCGGAGGCGCACGAGAATTCGTTCGCTCTTTCGCTGTAACGCTAGTTGTATTGACTGTTTTAAACGGGCAGGCTGCGGGAAAGCCGTTTGAGACGCCCCCTTCCGCAAGGCTTGTCCGCTACTGGGATGCCGCCTGAAAAAGCGGGTTGAAGAGCCCCTTTTAAAAAGAAACCCTGCCGCAATGGCAGGGTTTCTTTTGCGGCGGCTGCTGCATTGTTTTTTGCCGCCCGAGCTGGTATACTTTATCTGAACAATCCTGAACGCCCGCAAAGGGAGGGCTGAAGGTGGAGGTCCTGGAAGGGATACTGGAGCGCATCACCTTTTACAGCGAAGACACCTCTTACCTGGTGGGATCCCTGAGCCGCAGCGACCGCAAGGGGGAACGGGTGACTTTTGTGGGCTATTTTCCCCGCCTGCAGGAGGGGGAAACCCTGCGCCTGAAAGGGGAATGGAAAATCCACCCCCGCTACGGGAAGCAGTTTCGGGTGGAAGAATGGGAATCCGTCACCCCGGCCACGCAGAAGGGTTTAAAAAGCTTCCTCTCTTCCGGCTTGATCAAGGGGGTAGGATCCCATACGGCTGGCCTGTTGATCGATCGCTTCGGCATGGAAACCCTGGAGATTATAGAAGGCGAACCGGGACGCCTGGTGGAGATTTCCGGCATTGGTCCCAAGAGAGCGGCCCTGATCCATCAGAGCTACGAGCGCCACAAAGAGATCAAGGAAGTCATGATTTTTTTGCAGTCCCACGGTGTAAGCACTTCCCTGGCGGTGCGGCTTTTTAAATTTTACGGGCAGCAGGCCATCGCCGTCCTTCAGGAAAACCCCTATCGCCTGGCGGAAGAGGTTTACGGGGTGGGCTTCATCACCGCCGACAGGGTAGCCCGCCAGCTGGGCCTTCCCTTTAACTCTCCCCAGCGGGTGCGTGCCGCTGTCCTCTTTCTGCTCCAGCAGGCGGCAGGGGAAGGGCACGTCTATCTTCCAGCAGAGGAGCTGCGGGAAAAAGTGGTGGAGCTGCTTCTCCAACGCGAGGCAAACGAAACCCGCCCAACCACTGGAGAGAGGGGAAAGGATGAACACCGACAGGGGCTTTCCGGCGAAGAGATTTCCCCGGAGCTGGTGACAGCCCAGGTGGAGCAGCTGGCCGCCGATCGCCTGGTTTTCATGGACCAAGACCGTGAAGGCAGAGAAATCGTTTACGCCGCCCCCTTTTACCACGCGGAAAAAGGTGCTGCCAGGAAGCTTAAGGAGTTGATTAACAGGCAGCTTGTGCTCTTTGCCCCCGAGGAGGAAAGCGTCGTCCAGGAAATCCTGCAAAAGGAAAAGATAGAACTGGCCCCGGAGCAGGCCGAAGCCGTGAGCGGCGCGCTTCGCCACGGGGTGATGGTGATCACAGGGGGGCCGGGCACCGGCAAAACGACCACCATCAAGACCCTCATCAGCCTTTTCCGGCATTACAAGCTGAAGGTGCAGCTGGCCGCTCCCACGGGCCGGGCGGCGAAGAGGATGACCGAAGCCACCGGCATGGAGGCCCGCACCGTCCACCGGCTGTTGGAGTACAGCTTTGAAGAAGGACGGGGTTTCTGCTTCCAGCGAAACGAGGAAAACCCCCTTCCCGCCCAGGCCCTCATCGTGGACGAAGTTTCCATGATGGACCTGGTGCTTTTTTACAACCTGCTCAAGGCGGTGCCGCCCGGCTGTCGGCTGGTGCTGGTAGGCGATGTGGATCAGCTGCCGTCCGTGGGCGCGGGGAACGTGCTGCGTGACATTATCCAATCGGGCGCCCTGCCCTGTGTGCGGCTGAACACCATTTTCCGCCAGGCCCGGGAGAGCATGATCGTGGTGAACGCGCACCGCGTAAATACCGGGGAATTCCCTTACCTCAACAAGCGCCAGAAAGACTTTTTTTTCATCAAAGAGGAAGACCCGGAAAAGGTCGCCGCGACCATTGTTGAACTCTGCAGGGAAAGGCTGCCCCGTTTCGGCTCCTATGACCCCCGGGAGGAGATCCAGGTGCTCACCCCCATGCGCAAAACCCCGGTGGGGGTGGAAAGGATGAACTACTTGCTGCAGCAGCAGCTCAACCCCCCCTCTCCGCACAAGGCGGAGATTTACAGCGGAGGGTTTGCCTTTCGCGCAGGGGACAAGGTGATGCAGATCCGCAACAACTACGAGAAAGAGGTCTTCAATGGCGATATGGGGCGCATCACACGTATCGACGGGGAAGAAGGCGAGCTCTGGGTGAGCTTCCCGGATGTTTACGGGGCCCGCGAAGTCACCTACGACCTGCTTGAGCTGGACGAACTGGTCCTTTCCTATGCGGTTTCTGTGCACAAAAGCCAGGGAAGCGAATACCCGGTGGTGGTCATGCCCCTGGTCACCCAGCACTACATCTTGCTCCAGCGCAACCTGCTGTATACGGCCATTACCCGGGCCAAAAACATGGTGGTGCTCATCGGGACGCGAAAAGCCCTGGCCATAGCCATCGGAAACAACAAGGTGGAACGCCGCTACAGCGAGCTGGCCCGGCGTCTGCGAGAATAACACCGACCGCACGCAAAAATCAACCGCAGAGGGCATTAGAGAGCAGAGATGACCGGCCGAAACCGGAACGTTATTTTTGCGTAATTGCTGAGCAATGCCGGGTCGAGGCATTCTATTCAGTTTCTATTGTCACTTTATTCCAGGCAAGGCAGGAACCGTCATTTCTTTTTTTGTCCAGAACCCTCACTTCCTGCTCCTTCTTGCTCTTGCTCAGTCAATTCTCGCTTTGCTGCTTTGTTCCAGGCAAGATAAAAACCGTCACTGGGAGGCCCGGACGTGCCCCTCTGGCATTCCTTGCTCGATTTGTTATTCCCCTTACGCTGTGCTTCCTGCAGGGAGCAGATCGCGCCTTACCCGGCGGGGGGCGAAAATGATTTTCCTTACTGGGCTGCAGGGGGAGAAATAGAAAACACCTTTTGCTGGCCCTGTGCTTCCGGGATTTCCTGGATAGAGGGATGCCTGCGCTGCGGCACCCCTGTGGAAAACCCCGCGCCGGGGTGCTTTTGGTGCGAAAAAAAGCAGTTTGCTTTTGACGACTGCTGTGTTCTGGGCAGCTACAACGAGGCCGTGCGCGGCGCGGTCCACCGTTTCAAGTACCGGCGGGGGGAGCACCTGGCCAAACCGCTGGGGCGGCTGCTGGCGGCCCGGCTTTCCTCCATGCCCTGGATTGGGAGTGTGAACCTGGTGGTGCCGGTTCCCCTCTGCAGAAAGCGTCATTCTCAGCGGGGGTACAACCAGGCGGCGCTCCTGGCCTCAGCCGTGGGCCGGGCGCTGGATCTGCCGGTCAGGGAATGCCTGCAGCGGATCAAAGAAACCCAGAGCCAGACAGGGCTGAGCAGGGGGATGAGGGCCGAGAACATGAGAGACGCTTTTCGCTGTCAGAACGAATTGGCGCTGGACAGCCATGTGCTCATCCTGGACGATGTGCTTACCTCGGGGGCAACAGCGCACGAAGCCTCTCGCGCCTTGAAAAAAGGAGGCGCAGGGAGGGTCAGCGTAGCCGTCATCGCCCGCTAGTACCCCGTTAATATAAATGCCGCGCTGCTGGAAGGCTGAACCTGAGGTGATCCAATCGCTATATAAGCTTTGCTGCTCCATCGAGACGCAAAAAAGTTGTGCAGGTTTTTTGAAGCAAATTTGTGTATTTCCCCTTGGAACAGCTGTAAGCCTGACAGGAATTATGCAGGGGCAATGATGGGGGTTGGAGACGGAAAGAAGGATCGAGGCCAGGAGCCTCTCAACGAATGCGCACCAAACGACTCCAGATCAGCACCAGCATGGCTATGATAAAGCCGACCACAAATCCCCCGATATGGGCCCACCAGGCCACAGTTTGGGCGCCCGGGGCCACTCCGGCCAGAAAGGCGTTCAGCAGTTGCATTAGAAACCAGATGAAAAGGAAAACCATGGCCGGCAGTTCGATGGGAGTGAGGATGAAAAAGATGGGCACCAGCGTCAGCACCCGCGCGCCGGGGTAAAAAATAAGATAGGCCCCCAGGATCCCGGCTACGGCGCCGCTGGCCCCGATGGTGGGAACTGTTGAGAGCGGATTGGCGGCAACGTGAAAAATGCCGCCTGCGGCTCCGGCCAGCAGGTAGAACACCAGGTAACCGGCATGGCCCAGCCGGTCTTCCACGTTGTTCCCAAAAACCCACAGGTAGAGCATGTTCCCCAGCAGGTGAAACCAACCGCCGTGAAGGAACATGGAGCTTAAAAGAGGAAGCCACAGCTCCGGTTTCGCCGGGTTCTCCAGGAGCAGGGCAAAGCGCTGAGGCACGACACCGTACGAGGTGTAAAGCTGCATTATTTCCTCGCTTCCCAGTCCCACCATGTAAAAGAAAATAGCGATGTTGAGCAGGATCAGGCTGTAATTGACAAAGGGGTATGTCCGGGGCCGGACGCTGTCGCGCAGGGGGATCATTTGATTTCACCACTCCTTTGGCTCGCTGTTCGGAACATCTTTTAGGCCCTTAGTGTATACTTTCTCTTCAAATTGGGCAAAACTTTTTCTGGAGATCTCGTGAGAGTGTATTTTTCTATCAGACTATCGGGTTTGCTCAGGATGACAATGAAAGAAGCCCCGCAAAAAAGAGGTTTTAAAAGGTCACACTTACAAAAAGGCCTTGATCTGCTAAAAAGCTGTATTTTGGGGGCCACTCAACAAGAATTCCCTGAGTTAAGTTGATAATCATGT
>PWTK01000020.1 GCA_003563895.1 Syntrophomonadaceae bacterium | reverse complement strand
TTTTTGTAAGTGTGACCTTTTAAAACCTCTTTTTTGCGGGGCTTCTTTCATTGTCATCCTGAGCAAACCCGATAGTCTGAATAAAGAATTTCATGACTGGCCGTCAGCCTTGCACAAGAACCTTGCTGCGCTCTGCTCTTCTTATGCCCGAGCCGGTAAAGGAGTCTTGAAATGATCTTTCAGCGCTGTCTTTCGAAGACGGATGCTGCCGCTTGCAGGGTTTTCTCCACGCCTTCGTCGCTGATGTTGCGGTGGACCACCAGGCGTATGGTATGCTCCCCAAAGGGGAGGGTTTTGATGCCCAGCTCCGAAAAGCCCTCCACCGCATCGGCGGCATAGAGCCCGCTTTCCAGGGTGTGCAGCATTACCATGTTGGTTGGGGGTGGGTAGGGGTCGATGATGAGCCCGGGAAGCTGGATCAGCCCCCTGGCCAGCTCCTGGGCACGCCGGTGGTCTTCTTCAAGCTCATGTCTTCTCTCAAGCGCAACCAGGCCGGCGGCCGCCAGGATGCCGATCTGGCGCATCCCGCCGCCCAGTGCCTTGCGATAGCGCTTGGCCTCCTGGATAAATGAGGAACTTCCGGCCAGGATGGAGCCGGCCGGGGCTCCCAGCCCCTTGGACAGTGAAAACATGACCGAATCGCAGCTGCGGGTGTAAAGGGCGGCTGCCAGGCCTTGCGCAACGGCAGCGTTAAAAATGCGGGCCCCATCCAGGTGGAGCAGGAGGCCGTACTCGCGCGCAGCCGCATAGAGCGCATCCTGCTCCTCGGGGGAGAGCACGGTTCCGCCCCGGCGGTTGTGGGTGTTTTCCAGGCAGAGCAGCGCAGGAGGAGCAAAATGGATGTTGGGAGGGCGGATCGCTTTTTGCAGCATTTCAACCCCTCTGCCGGCGTGCAGTTCATCCACGGGCCACAGCTGGTTACCGCCAAAAAGGCTGGTACCTCCGGCTTCGTAGTAAAAAATATGGGATTCCGGGTCCACCAGGACGGCATCGCCCCTGCGGGTATGAGCCAGTACTGCCGCCAGGTTGGCCATGGTTCCTGAAGGCAGATAAAGGGACGCTTCCTTGCCCAGCAGCGCGGCTGCCTCTTCTTCCAGCCGGTTCACCGTGGGATCTTCACCGAACACATCGTCCCCCACGGGGGCGTTGGCCATGGCTTCTCGCATTTCCGAATCGGGAAGGGTCACCGTATCGCTGCGCAGATCTACGTGTTCCGAGACGGTTTCCATTAAAGTCCTCCTTTTCCGCGTACGTTGACGCTGTTCTCTCTCTCTGTGCGTGTGTGCTCCCTAACACAAATATTGTCTCGACTGTGTTCTGCTAGAAACAATGAGTTTCGGGTAAAAGGTAAGGCTTTTCGTGGAAAAAAATACGTCACCGCAATTATGTTTTAGAGCACTTAGTTATCTTTCGCAGCATCAAAATCATTATATCAAAAAATGTTTGGCGGGAGTATTTAAAAAAACGCCCGTTTTGGCTATCATTATAGTTGAAGGGCTGCTGTAACTCCTCAGCTGCCCTGAAAAAGCAACTCCGCCATAATAAATTTCCCATTTGAAAAGGAACATTTTGTCTTTATGATGGTGAAGCGAAGCTTCATGACGGTCGCTTTGACAAAAACACTTTATTATTCCGGAACAAAAAGATTTCCTCCCAGTGCAGACTTAATAGCAAATGGCACTGGGACAAAATTTTGGGCTGCTTCTCATTTTTCCCGGGCTCGCCGGGTCCGGCAGATTCTTTTCATCGGCCGCGCCGGATCAACCAACCCGGCCGGAATCCCCGCCTCGCCATCCCGGTTTTTCATGGGGTTGGGGGAGGACACCACACCGGGGCCTTGCGGGAGCAGGCCTGACGTGAACGCTGTCGGCAGGATGAATGTGCGGCGCTCAATGGCCGCAGCCGCGAAATGCCTGGAAGGCGAGAATAACAGTTTATGGTATGCCCCCAGGGGCGTTGACGTCCCCGCACCCGAAGGCAGTGGGTGCCGGTGGTCTGTGCCGGCGGGATGTTGGATTTGCAGGATGGAGGTGCTGCTAACGTGAAGTCGGCCACTTTCCGGTTTTATGCGGAACTGAATTATTTCTTACCGCCGGAGCGCGCCCGGCGTTCCTTTGAGCATCCCTTTTCCGGCCAGCCGGCCGTGAAAGACCTGATCGAGTCTCTGGGGGTGCCTCATACCGAGGTAGACCTGGTCCTCATCAACGGCAATTCTGTTGACTTTTCCCGGAGGGTCAAAGAAGGGGACCGCATCAGCGTCTACCCCGTGTTTGAAAGTATCAATATCGGCCCCATTACGAAAGTGCGCCCCGAACCCCTGCGCCGGGTCCAGTTTGTGCTGGACACCCACCTGGGCAGGCTGGCGGCATACCTGCGCATGCTGGGTTTTGACACCCTCTACCGCAACGATTACCCTGATGAAGAACTGGCCGCCGTCGCCTCCAGGGAGCGGCGTATTTTGCTGACGCGGGACCGGGGGCTGTTGAAGCGCAGCCGGGTAGACCACGGTTATTGTGTACGGGCGGAAAGCCCCTTTTGGCAGCTGGTGGAAGTCCTGCGCCGGTTTGATCTTTACCAGAGCTGTGCCCCTTTTCGGCGCTGTCTGCACTGCAACGGGGAATTGAAAACAGTCGCCAGGGAAGAGGTGGAGCAGCAGCTGCCGCCCCGGGTCAACCGGTATTTCGATGATTTCAGGCAGTGCGGGGAGTGCGGGAGAATTTTTTGGAAAGGCTCTCATTACAAGCGAATGCAGGAGCTCATTGACCGAGCCGTGCGGGAGGCCTACCGCGAGCAGGGCGAATAACCGGGCAAGCCGGAAAGGATGCCCTGCCCTTTTGAGGGGCGATATATTCCAGGGCCTAAAGCGCTTCTTGAAAGACAGGTTTGCCTTCTTGGTCTTTTGCGGAATTCCGGCAGCGCTTTTGTCTGACCTTGCCCCGGCGCGTTTTTTATGTTATTTTAATAATGAGCGCTTGTTTCGAAATGTTTGGAAATTGAGATGAAGGATTGATAAGCTTTGCCGTACGTAAACATCCGCATTACCAGAGAGGGAGCGACGCGGGAGCAAAAGGAAAAGCTGATTGCCGGGGTGACCCGGCTGCTGCAGGACGTGCTCGGCAAAAACCCTCAAACGACGTTTGTCATCATTGATGAAGTTGATACAGACAATTGGGGTATCGCTGGAGAAACAGTGACTGCTCGGCGTCAGCAGGGACGCTAGCGACAGCGGACTTGACGAAAGTAGCGGCTGCTGGCGGCTCAGCGGTGTGAAGTGGTTGCTGTTTTTTTATCTCCTATATCCTGCAGTTTTAATATGAGAAAAATTTTACCCAGGCCCCATTCCAAATGCTGCAGGGGACGAAAAAACCTTAATTTGCTGTCAGCTGATTCAAACAGGGCAGCTGTGCCCGTGATTCTTTTCGGTGAACTATCCCGAAAATGGAACAAAGACACACAAAGGTTCGCTGCAAAATAATAATCTATTTTCATCCTTCCGATGTTGTCCCTGGCTTGTGGGGGCATGGGGGTCTACCCTGAAAATACAAATCCTGCACAGTTTCTTCCGCAGCGTCAGGGAGTATTTTCACTCTCCTGGTGCTAAAGCGAAGCTTCATGGTTGTCTGTTTTGATGAGACGCCGCGCTTTCTTATGACCACCTGAACGAAGCGCGCAGCCCTGCCTTCCAGGCCCTGCTTTCCAGATGTTGTAACGGGACGACGGCGATTGAAGGGGGTGGGAATCATTAACTCCAGGACGGTTCATTTCCTGGGAAAACTTGCGCAGCGCAATTATATCGTCATCACCATAGCGGTGATTTCCCTTATAAAATTAATTGTGTTTTCTTTGACGGTGGAAGCCCCCCCCATGGGCTGGGAATGGGAGATTAAAACCCTCCCCGGTTTGATCCTTTCCAGCGGGGGGCTTTTGGCAATGATCTTTGCCCCGGCCTTTCTTTTCCGCCGGCGCAAGAGCCAGGTATATTACTCCCAGGTCGTCAACGGGGCCATCACCACTTTTATCATCGCCAACCGTGCCTACAACCTTTTTTTCCACAGCTATATTACTCCGGAAACCATCCTGCATACCACGGAAGGGCTTTCCATGTTCCGGGCGCTCCTTTCCATCATGCGCTTCCGGGAATTTCTCTGGCTGATCGATTTTCCTCTGCTCTACTACTTTGTCCAGCGGCACCATCAGCCTGCCGGGGAAGAGCAGAGGCCTCCCCTGACCCCGCGCTTGGGGCAGTTTGCCAGGTTTTCCCTGGTGGGGTTTCTGGTCTTTGCCTTCTCCCTCAATTTCAAACCGGCGGAGCCCTGCCAACCGAACCTGAGCCTCCGCGAGGGTGGAATGCTCCTGTTTTACCTGAGAGAGACCGCCTCTTTGATGGGAGAGACGGAAGAGGAGGTGTTCGGGGAAGATGTGCGGCAAATCAAGGATTGGTTCGAAGAGCATCGGGAGGAAAGGGAGGCAAAGGAGAAAGAGGACCTGAAGTATTTTGGCAAAGCAAGGGGAAAAAACCTGATCCTACTGCAGGTGGAAGCCCTGCAGGAGGTGGTGATCGGGAAAACCATAAACGGGCAGGAGATCACGCCCAACCTGAACCGGCTCAAAGGGGAAAGCGTGTACTTTGAAAACTGCTATGACCAGGTGGACATGGCCACCGCTGATGCCGAAGTGCTGGCCAACCTGTCCCTGTATCCGATCACCGATGTCAGTGTCTATATGAGATATACCGACAACCATTTTAATTCAATCGCCCGTACCCTTATGGACAGCGGTTACGGGGATGCCGCGGTTTTCCACGGGTTCAAGCGCGAATTTTACAACCGCCAGGAAGCCTATCCCAACCTGGGGTTCACCGAGTATTTCAGCCGCCGCCATTACGAGCTGGATGAAATGCACAACAACTTATTGGGCGATAAAACTTTTTTGAGGCAGACCGCTTCCAAACTGGAGGATCTCGAGGAACCGTATTACGCATTTGTCATCACCCTCACCAGCCATCACCCCTTTAATTACCTGGAGGGCTACGATCAAATAAATGTATCGCCGTACGAAGGCACCATCGTGGGCGATTATATCCGTTCCATCCATTACACGGATGCCGCCATCGGTCTCTTTTACGAGATGTTGAAGGAGAAAGGAATCCTGGAGGATTCCTTGCTTGTCATCTACGGAGACCACGTGGCGTTCAACTACAACGAGATCCACTGGGAGGAACAGAACGACTTTTTCGGCAGGGATATGAACGACCCGTTGGAACAGATGAGGGAACACCGGGTGCCCCTGTTTATCCGCTTCCCCAAGGGGAATGTATCGAAAGTAGTCAGCGATAATGCCGGAATGGTCGATATTTTCCCGACCTCTGCCAACCTCCTGGGTGTCAGGAACCGCTACCTGATGGGAAGGGACCTGTTGAACACCGATGAGGAAATGGTGATCTTAAAGAGGGGGTCTTATGTGAAGGGCAATTACCTCTACCATGCGCCCACCCGGGTGATGCACGACCTGGCCACAGGGGGGCAGAGGGTGGTTGACGAAGACCACGACATGGTTCAAAAGGCGGAGGAAGCGCTTAGCATTTCCGAAATGATTTACCGGATCGATTTCTTCCGGGAGATCGGGTATCGCCTTACACCTTAGCATTTCTGATGATTTTTTTTGTTGTTCCAAACGTGGACCACCAGAGTTTGTGATTATCGTCGAATATCGTTTACAATAAAGGTTTTTGTGCGAGATACTATGTCACTGTAAATATGTTTTAGCGCACTTGGTTGGAAAAGCCGCAGGCCTGCTGGTTCCGGGTCAACGCCTCTAACCCGATTTTTGAAACATGCGCCCCCTGGCTTCCGGAAAATCGAAGGGCGCGGTGCCCTTTGAGATGCTAAAAAAGGAGGAGAAAGGATTAAGAAAAAACGGCTCTTGTGGGTGGCTGTCCCCGTCTTGGTGGCGGTGATCGGCCTGCTTTTGTTCATGCGAACCACCGGTCCGACCCCCCCGGGGGAAATCCCCTTGTTCGACTTTACAGGAGGGCGGGAAGAGCTGCGCCTGACTCTTTTGCATACCAATGACGAACACTCCGCTTTGCTGCCGCATTCACAGGCGACTGGTTACGGGCCGGAAGAGGAAGTGCCCGTCATCGGCGGTTCTTCCCGCCTGGCCACTGCCGTGGCACAGCTGCGGGGGGAAAAGGAGGCGCAGGAGGAGCCGGTTCTCCTGGTGTCGGCCGGGGATTTTCTGGGCGGTTCCCCTTATGCCTGGCTGGCGCTGCAGGGCTTTGCCCCGGAAATCAACATCATGCAGGAGATCGGCTATGATGTGGTGACCCTGGGCAACCACGAATTCGATTTTGGCGCCGACGTGCTGGCGCGCTACCTGATGGCTGCCGGCTACCCCGAAGCCGGGGAGAAAACCGCCCTGGTGGCGACGAATACGAACGTTCCCGCCGTTCACCCCCTGGCGGATGTGGGGCTGGAACGCACCCGCCTGGTGGAGCTGGAGAACGGGCTTAAAGTCGGGTTTTTAGGGCTCCTCGGCAGGGGCGCCCAGGCGGTGATTGCCGATCACTCCCCGGTGACTTTTTCAGCGCCGACCGAGGCGGCCCGGGAGGCGGTGGCCGAGCTGAGAGAACAGGAAGCCGATATCATTATCGCAATTACCCATTCCGGTGTCAGGGAAGACCGGCTGTTGGCTCAAAATGTCCCCGGGATCGACATTATTGTCGGGGGGCATTCGCACACCGCTTTGGAAGAGCCCCTGTGGGTAGGGGGAACCTATATCGTGCAGGCCGGGGCACTGCTCAGCCACCTCGGCGTCCTGGAGATCGGCTTTGACCCGGAAAGAAGCTCGGTGCGCCTTCTCAACGAGGAGACCGGCCGGCCTTACCTGATCCCCCTTGACGGGGTCTTCCCTCTTCACCCCGACATCGAACCCTCCCTTTTTGAGTATACGGAGGAGCTGGACCGCTTCGTCCAGGAGCTCACGCGGGATGCTTTTGGTCATATCATGGACCCGGTGGCTTATTCCGCCTTTGCCCTGCCCGGTGAATCGGCCATGAGAGAGACTACTTTCGGCAATTTTGTCACCGATGCGATGAGGATGGTTGTGGAAGAAAAGACCGGGGAGGAGGTCCACTTTGCCCTGCAAACCAACGGGCAGATCCGGGGGGCGCTGATCCCGGGCAAGCTGGAGTACCCCCCGGAAGGGATCACCTTCTACGATCTGGCGGTTACCTCCGGCCTGGGGCGGGGACCCGACGGCAGGCCGGGGTATCCCCTGGTTTCCGTGCACTTCAGGGGGGATGAAATCAGGCGGCTGCTGGAATTTTCATCGTATCTGGCCCAGTTTCGGGGAAACTCATACTTTTTGCAGGTTTCCGGTTTGCGCTTTGATTTTGACCTGAACCGCTCTGTGCTCTTCACCGTTCCTTTCCTGGAGCTTCCCGTTCCCTCGCTGCAGGGGGTGCGCAATGTGGAAGTGTACGAGGGGATGGGGTTCCAGCTCCCCCAGGATGAGTTATATTCCCCACTCGAAAGCGACAAACTCTACCATGTGGTGACCAGCTCCCGGCTCATTAACTCCCTTCTAAGCGTGCGAAGCATGGTGCCGGACTTCCTGGGAGTAGTGCCCCGGGACGGGCAGGGCCGCCCCATAAGCGAGATCGGTGAGGCTGTGATCCAGATCGAAGGGGAGGCGCTGAAGGTATGGGAGGTCCTGGCCCATTATGCCGCCGCGCAGCCGGCGCTCCCCGGCAACGGCACGCCGTGGATTCCGGATTACTATGCGTATCCCTCGGGAAGGATTTACCAGGATTGATGCTGCCGGGTTTCTCATTCGCCGGATTTAAAGGAGGAAGAGTCCGTTGACCGCACTTTTTTATGAGCTGCGCTGCCTCGCTTGCGGCGATCGGGATTTCCTGGAAAGGGAGATTGCGGGAGAAACCGTTTCCGTGGAGGGCCTGGCCCGGGCCGGCATTTCCGTCAAAGAGGGGCAGGAAGTGCTCATCTGCTGGGAGTGTTTGTGGGAGTTCTGTCTGTGAAACGGCTCAGCCCAGAAGAAAGCGGATCACTTCCCGGTTAAAGCGCGCCGCTTGTTCGATAAAAAACAGGTGTCCCCCATCGGGCACAGTGATCAGCTCGGAACGGGGGATAATTTCGTGCAGGATTTCCGAATTCTGCGGGGGAACCACCACATCCTTTTCACCGGTGATGACGAGCGTGCGGTGCTCAATTTTGTGGAGGTCCCCGCAGCGGTCGAAGCCGGTGGCCGCTGCGAGCTGGTGGTTCCAGGCGTAGAGAGGAACCGGAGGCTGCCGCCCAATCTCCTTCGCCTGCTCCATGATTTGGGAATAATGATCCCAAAAATTCCTGGTGAAGTCCGGCGACAAGATGGAGCGGAACATTTCCTGGAAAGTCTCTCCCTGGGGGTGGCTAATGAGGATGAGGGCTTCCGTGGAGAGGGGGATGCCGCGGGAGTAACCGCAGCTGGTGCAGGCCAGGATCAATTTATCTACAAGGCGAGGGCAGCTCAGGGCCAACTCCTGGGCGATCATTCCGCCCATGGATGCTCCCAGGAGGTGGGCTTTTTTTATGCCGAGGTGGCCGAGCAGCAGTGCGGCATCTTCGGCCATCATTTGAATGGAATAGGGGTAATCCGGCTTGCTGCTTTCGCCGACCCCGCGGTTGTCGAAGGCGATCACCTTGAAATGTCTCTGCAGTTCGGGCAACTGCCTGAACCAGGCCCAGCGCCCGTAACCCAGGCCCTGGATGAGCAGCAGCGGGGGGCCCTCCCCCTTCACCTTGTAGGCGATTTCCAGGTCTTTTTTTTTCGCCTTCATGCCAACCCCCCTTCCGCCTTGCGGCGGCCCTTTCCCCCTCTATTAGTAACACGTTTCCCTCCGTTTGGCAATTGCCGCGCCGAAAAAGAGGAAAGTGCTGCGCCGAAATTGAACGGAGTAAAGTTGGAGGATTTTGCGGGGAAAAATTGAATTACTTAGAGGGACTGCCAAAGGCATCCCAGCGAATGGCGGAAAAGGAACGGGAGATAGGCCCGTTTTTCATGGGGCAGGGAAAGGAGTTCCACCGGGGCGTCCAGCAGGGGGTGAGTTCTGCAGCAGGAGCTCCAGGCGGAGTGTGAGAGACAGCGGAGGAAGAATGAAACAATAACAACAACAGGGGGAGGATGCGAAACTTATGAAAGTAACCTTGAGCGTAATCAAAGCGGATATCGGGAGCCTGGCCGGACACATTAAGCCCAGTGCAAAACTGATGGAGACGGTAAAGGAATACGTGGCAAAGGAAGGAAAAGAACTGCTGATCGATCATTATGTCGGGTTTACCGGGGATGATATTTTTATACTTTCTTCGCATGTCCAGGGCGTATCCAACTCAAAGGTACACGAGCTGGCCTGGAACGCCTTTTTGGCCGGCACCGAAACGGCCAAAAAACAGGGCCTGTACGGCGCCGGACAGGACCTGCTGTCCGATTCTTTTTCCGGGAACATCAAGGGGATGGGGCCCGCTGTCGCGGAGATGGAATTTGAGGAGCGGGCGAACGAGCCCTTCTTGCTTTTTACGGCCGACAAAACGGACCCGGGTGCCTACAACCTGCCTCTCTACCTGAGCTTTTCCGATCCCATGCACAACCCGGGGCTCATTCTGTCTCCCAAGATCAACCAGGGCTTCACCTTTACAGTGATGGATGTCTCCTACACGGAGGCGGACCGGGTGATCGACCTGAACACCCCCGAAGACCTTTACAACCTGGCCGCCCTGCTGAGGGATAACGAGCGGTTTGTGGTGGAAAAAATCGTTGCCCGCAGCAGCGGCGAGCAGGCCACGGCGGCCAGTACCACACGCCTGCACCACATTGCCGGGAAATACGTGGGGAAAGACGATCCCGTGCTTTTGGTCAGGACGCAGGGCTCTTTTCCCGCTGCCGGAGAGATTCTCTCACCGTACAGCATCGGGCATTACGTGGCCGGTTTTATGCGCGGCAGCCATAACGGCCCCTTTATGCCGGTGACCCAAAACGAAGCCACTTCATTCTTCGACGGCCCGCCCATGGTGAGCTGCCTGGGCTTTTGCGTCCAGGAGGGCCGCTTGACCGAACCGGTAGACTGTTTTGCCCAACCCTTCTGGAATTACGTGCGGGAAAAGGTCTCCCGCAAAGCGGTGGAACTTCGCGAGCAGGGCTTTTCCGGCCCGGCAATGCTGCCGTATTCAGAGCTGGAGTACGGAGGAATCGTTACGATCATGGAGCAGCTGGAAGAGCGTTTTAAGGAGCGCTAAAAAGCCGCTTTTTGCCGCGGACCACTACCCTGCCGGCAACAGGGCCGGAAGGTGCCCGACCTGGAAAAACGGGAGGGGTTGAAAGCACGGCGGCCGGAGCGCCGGGGGAAATTTCAAAATCCCCTGGCGCTTTTTGCGCCAGGCGCGATTTGAAAAGAGGATGTCCCCCCTTATTTTTTTACATCGCAAAACAGGAAAAGGGAAGAATTGTTTTTTGTCGAAGTACTCACCTGCGTCTACAAATTTCTGGTTTCATCGCGTAAAGATGGCAGGCTTTTCTCTTTTCATGTTTTGTGTTAGAATCTTGACACAAACTTTTTGTGTCATCATGTGGGCATTTGCTGCGCTGCAGCATTCCGACAGGCTGCCTGAAGGCAAGGCCAGCCGTGGCACAGAAAGGGGGCAGAGAAGTCGGGGAGACCCGGGATAAGGATATGACCCAACATCGTGCAGATAGAAATGAAGAGAATACGGGCGCTAAAGACTTTGTGCAGGAGAACCCTGCCGAGCAGGACGGGGGTGAGTTTGGCATGCTCACCCGGGAGGGAGAGACGGACCTTTTGCGCCTTTACCTTAACGAGGCGGCTCAATCCCCCCTGCTGAACCACGAGCAAGAAGTAGAGCTGGCCAAGAAGATGGAAGCGGGAGACCAGGAGGCCAAAAAGAAACTGATCGAGTCCAACCTGCGCCTGGTGATCAATATTGCCAAAAAATACATGGGCAAAGGGATGTCGCTGGAAGATTTGATCCAGGAGGGCAATTTCGGCCTGATGCGGGCCGTGGAGAAGTACGATTACCGCAAAGGCTACCGCTTCAGCACCTATGCTACGTGGTGGATCCGACAGGCCATTAGCCGGGCCATTTTTGACCAGTCGCGCACCATCCGCATCCCTGTTCACATGATGGAAAATATGAGCAGGATGGTGAAGGTGACGCGCGAGCTGGCCCAGAAGCTGGGCCGTGACCCCACTATGGAGGAAATAGCCGAAGAAATGGGCATCAGCCTGGAAAAAGCCAAAGAGATGATGTCCGTGATCCAGGAACCCCTTTCCCTGGAAACGCCCGTGGGAGAGGAAGAGGACAGTTACCTGAAGGATTTTCTGGAGGATGAAGAGACCCAGGGGCCCATCGACATGCTTCTTTTTGCCTCTATGAGAGAGCAGGTGGAGGAAGCCCTTTCCACCCTTGCCCCGCGGGAGCAGGAGGTGCTCCGATTGCGGTTTGGCTTTAACGGGACGCACCCTCATACCCTGGCCGAGATCGGGGATAAATACGGCATCAGCCGGGAAAGAGTCCGCCAGATCGAGGCCAAAGCGCTGAAGCGGCTGCAGCAGCCGGAACGCCGCAAAGTGCTGGAGGAATACCGGGATCAGACCTGACCCGGAACAGGCGGGAGCAATTGGCGGCAGCAGGATTTTGCCTGCCCCGATTGACCTTTAAAATGAAAAAACCCCGGCGCGCCAAGTACTGTTTGGAAAGTTCTGCCGGGGGTGTTTTTTGCCAGAGGTGCCTGCAGCTGCTGCAGCCCTTCCCGCTCCCGGATGAAACCGGCTGCGCGGTCCATCACGCGGTGCAGCGCAATGTTCGGCTCATGCCAACGGAACACAGAGATCTCCTGCGCTCTTATGGTGCAGGAGATCTCTGTGTCCGGTCAATATGTTGGGTCGGCGGGAGCCCTATCATTTATCTCCAGAGGCGCTGCGGCCCGACCGGCAAAAACCAGTCCCTCCAAAAGGGAATTGCCAGCCGGCCGGGTGTTGGCCCGGTGAAGAAGGTCCTTGGTTATCAGGCAAACCCTGGCAGAGGACGCGGCTTTGCAAGCGGCAAAAAGCCCGGCGACACCGCTGCCGACTAACGGCAGATTATATTCGTGCCGGTTTACCCGACCGACCATTTCCCTTCTAATCGTATACTTTTGGTTGAAACAAGCACTCAACTTACACTTACATTCATTTCCCGGCCCAACTATGAAACTTAACGCATGCGGTCGGCCAGGTCCGCTCCCTGAAAGAGCAAGCGCTATCGACCGACTTCCCCGCAAGCTGAATGCTGAAGGGCCGGGAACCCCCAAAACCGTTTAAACGGTGGCCAGCATCCGCTCCAGGGCCCGGGCGGCGGGCCCCCGGATGTGTTTTGGAACGGTGATGCAGGGCTGGAGGGTTTCCAGCGCCCGGACCACTTTTTCCAGGGTGATGTATTTCATATCGGGGCAGACCAACCCCTGCGAGAGGAGGCAAAATTCCTTCTCCGGGTTTTCCTTTTGCAGCCGGTAGATCAATCCCATCTCCGTGCCGACGAGAATTTTGGGGTGATCCGTTTCGCGGCCAAAGCGGATCATGCCGCCAGTGGAATAAACGTGATCCGCTTCGTCAATGATTTCCGGTCGGCACTCGGGGTGCACCATGAGGGGCACTCCGGGGTGTTTTTTCCTGGCCGCCAGCACTTCCTCCAAGCTCACGCGATGGTGTATGGGGCAGCAGCCTGCCCAGGGGATGATGTGCTTCTCTGTATGACGCGCTACGTAATCGGCCAAGTTTTGGTCGGGCACAAAGATAATCTCGTCTGTTTCCAGGGAATTGACCACGGCCACCGCGTTGGCAGAAGTTACGCAAATATCGCTCTCGGCTTTTACCGCCGCCGAAGAATTGACGTACGTGGCCACTGCAGCGTTGGGATATTGCTTTTTCATTTCCCTCATGCCTTCAGCGCTTGCCATGTCGGCCATGGGGCAGCCCGCAAGAATATCGGGCAGCAAGACGGTTTTTTCCGGCCCCAGGATGGCCGCCACTTCGGCCATGAAGTGAACGCCGCAAAAGACGATGACTTCTGCCGTGGACTGGGCTGCAATGCGGCTTAATTCAAACGAGTCGCCCAAATAATCGGCGGCATCCTGCACCTCGGGCAGCTGGTAATTATGGGCCAGAATCACCGCTTTCCTTTTTTCTTTTAACTCCAGGAGCCTTTTGTTTAATACCATGCGATCCTGCATGAAAAAGCACCTTCTTTAAATGTTATGGTAATATTATTATGCCACCGCCGACGTGTCTTGTCAACTGTAAAGACACCTTTTCTCTTTTTGTCCGGGGTCCGCTGCCGATATGTGTGAGCACAGGAAAAGGCCCTCGGCTGGGATTGGCGTTTTTCGAAGAAAAACCCCGTAAAAGCCCGAAAAAAGGGAGAAGGGCAGGACGCAGCACTTGTGAAGCCGGGCAACTTTTCACCCCGATCCAGCGAGGAGGATTTCGCAGGAAGCGGGTAGAATTAATACTTCGTTGATTTTGATGTCTCGATAATCATTGCCTCCGAGCGAAAACCGGGCTCTCCCCGTTTTTGCGGAGAAAATGGAAAGAGGTAGTGCGCATGCCAAACAAGCAGCTCTCGTTGTTTTCCGACTCACGGGAAGAGAAAGCCCCGGTATCTACTGATGATTTTATTGCCGAAATTGAGGGGTTTGATGAATTCGGCACGCCGACAGAATGCCTGGCATTTCCCGACCCACAGTTGAAGATACCCGTCTATGTCAATGAGTTTTGGACTTCGAAACAGAGGGCGGCACACTCCCTGCAGGAGATCTCCTACCGGGCCTGCTTCAAGCCGCAGCTGCCGCGATTTTTCATTGCCCGTTTGACGGAGAATGACGACATCGTCTATGATCCCTTCATGGGACGGGGCACGACCGTCATCGAAGCCGCCCTGCTCGGTAGAACGCCCGTGGGGTGTGACATCAACCCGCTCAGCTCGATCTTGACCCGCCCCAGGCTTGCCCCACCGGATTTGGCGGAAATTCGCGAACGCTTGCGGGGGCTTGACCTGGAAAAAAAGCGGGACATCCGGGAAGAACTGCTGGTGTTTTACCACCCCACCACCCTGCAGGCGATCACAAACCTCCGGGAATACCTCCTGGGGCGGGGTCGCACGGGGGAGGAAGACCGGGTCGATGCCTGGATACGCATGGCAGCCACCAACCGCTTGACCGGCCATTCCCGGGGCTTTTTTTCGGTCTACACCATGCCGCCGAACCAGGCCGTTTCCGTTGAATCTCAAAAAAAGATCAACCGGCAGCGAAACCAGTTTCCTCCGCTGCGCGATGTCCGGGAGATAATTCTGCGCAAAAGCCAGTCCCTTTTGAAAAAACTGCAGCCGGAGGAGAGCCGGCTGCTTTACCAGGCTGCCGGCAAAACCGCGCTCATCGCGGGCTCTTCCGATGATACCCCCCAGATCAAAAGCCATTCGGTGCGGCTTGCTGTCACCTCCCCGCCCTTTCTCGATACGGTGAATTACCAGGGAGACAACTGGCTCCGCTGCTGGTTTAATGGAATTGACGCAAAACAGATCCCGGTCTGGCAGTTCCAGAGCACATCCGACTGGGCGGAGAAGATGACCGGAGTTTTCCGGGAGCTGCACCGCGTCCTCCTTCCAGGCGGTTTGGTAGCGTTTGAGGTGGGGGAGGTGCGCGGGGGGAAGGTGCTGCTGGAAACTTTTGTCGCCCCCGCCGCCATTGAAGCGGGTTTGAAGCCGCTGATGGTTCTTGTCAACAAACAGAATTTCACCAAAACCTCCAACTGCTGGGGCGTGGACAACCTCGGGAAGGGGACCAACACGAACCGAATTGTCCTGCTAAAAAAAGAGCCCGGGTAACCCCGGCGGGCGAGCGGGGCATTTCGACCATGCATTGAGCCGACCTTCAATATTGGGCCGGCTTTCAATACCCAGCGGAGTTGCATTTTCAGGGTAGACCCTCCTGCTTCCACAATACGGGGGCACCATCAGAAGGATGAAAATCGATTACTGTTTGGCGACGGACCTTTGAAGGACATGTTCTATTTTCAGGGTAGACCCACATGCCCCCCGTATAACGGGAGCACCATCAGAAGGAGGAAAATGGGTTGCTATTACCGGCGAACCTTTGTGTGTATTTGTTCTACTTTCAAAGTAGTGCAGTTAATAAAAAGCGCCTTAAGACCGGGTATTTGGATGCAGCGGTTGCGGATCACCCCCCATGATGCGGTGGATATTCCGCGTGACTTGCAGGTATGTTAGAATTTCGCTGTTCTCCAGGAAGGACCAAACGGCGGCTTTCTGGATGGGCGTGGGAATGCTGGTATACAGGGTGGCCGCCATTTTTTCAAAGGATTGGACCAGGGCCGGCCCGCCTGCCGCAGGGAGGATGCAAACGCCCAGTCGGTATCCCCCGGCGGAACGGTTCTTGGATAAACCCCCGGTTACAAAAGTCCCTTCCGGGTAGAACATTGCCATGCTGGAAAAATTTTCGATGCGGTACGTTGTCAGGGCATATATTTCGTCAGCCAGGACCAGGACGCCATGCTTTCGGCAGACTTGGGCCAGGGCTTCCAGTTCCTCCCCGGAATACAGTTTTCCCGTGGGATTATGGGGGTTGTTCAGTGAATACTCTTCTATGGCAAAGCAATCA
>PWTK01000018.1 GCA_003563895.1 Syntrophomonadaceae bacterium | reverse complement strand
ATTGCCGGATTCCGCTTCGAACATGGATACCGCGCCCTGGAGCGTGCGCACATTGGCCTGGCATGCGTTGTCCCTGGCTGTTTGTTGTATGCCTCCGTATACCGGTATTGCGATGGCGACCAGCACCCCGATGATGGCCACGACGACCATGAGTTCCACCAGGGTAAAACCTTTCTCGTTTTGTTTCATCGCTCTGGTTTGTTGAAAAAGGTTGAACATGCGTCTCTTCTCCTCTGCTTTCTTTGTTGGATTTTTTAGCTCACGTAAACGATAGCGTAATGTACCCGCCCAGGCAGCAACCCTACCCGTCACCCTCGCGGAGAACAGCGCCCCGCGGGGGCAACTGCCGGAGGGTCTCCAGGGCCCCCCACGACAGTACGGCTATGGGGATAAATGATTTTGCGCTACGCCGGCCGCCGACCCCCTTTCTTCCGGATCCCACCACGGACCCGTTATTTCCCATAAAAAAACTTTTCCTTTCGGCGGCCAGGCTGCCATCCCCGCAGAGGGAGAAGGCCCTTTGGCTTTGCGTCCCTGACTTTCGCCAGGTTTGCCCTTTCGTAGAAAAGCATCCGGGGCACATATGTAAATAGTATTATATTACATTTATAGATATACTTACCTTGTTAGTTATATTAAGTTTATTATTGTTATTTATTGTAGCACGGTTCGCCCCAAAACGCAAGAACTTCCCGGCATATTTTTTTAATATTTTCCTGGCCCGGAGGGGAAAAACCCGTGGGCATTTCAAGAACCCGCCGGAAAAGCTCCGGGCCGTTTCTGCGCAGAAATCACTTTGGGGGCCTCCCCGGCCCCCGCCCCGGAGAGACCTCGGACGGCGGGGGCTCCGGCCGCCCCAACAGGCGCTCCGCCTCCTTTTTGTCGACGCTGAAAGCGAGGGCCGTCTCGCGGGTGATCCGCCCCGCCTGCACGAGGCGCAGCAGGGCCTGGTCCATGGTCTGCATCCCCAGGGCCTGGCCGGTCTGGATGGCACTGCCGAGTTGGTACTCCCGGCCCTCGCGGATCATGTTGCTGACAGCGGGGGTCTCCAGCAGGAACTCCACGGCGGCCACCCGGCCCTTCCCCGCAGCCGACGGCACGAGCTGCTGGGAGAGGACGGCCCGCAGCGAGCCGGCCAGCTGCTGCCTGACCTGGTCCCGCCGCTCGGAGGGGAAGACGTCCACGATACGGCTGACGGTGAGGGGCGCCGTCTGGGTGTGCAGGGTGGAGAACACCAGGTGGCCCGTTTCCGCGGCCGTCAGGGCGACGGAGATGCTCTCCAGGTCGCGCATCTCGCCGATGAGAAGCACATCGGGGTCGTGGCGCAGCACATGCCGCAGGGCGCTGGCGAAGGATGCGGTATCGGTGCCCACCTCCCGCTGCCGGACGATGGCCAACCGGTGCTCGTGCAAAAACTCGATGGGGTCTTCCACGGTGACGATGTTGACGCGGCGGTTCCGATTGATGTGGCCGATGAGGGCGGCCAGAGTGGTGGATTTGCCGCTGCCGGTGGGGCCGGTCACCAGGACCAGGCCGCGGGAGAGGAAGCAGAGGTCCTTTGCCGCTGGGGGGAGCCCCAGGGTTTCCAGCTCGGGGACGGCGAAAGGGACCGCCCGGAAGACCGCGCCCACGGTGCCCCGCTGGTAGACCGCGTTCCCCCGGAAGCGGCCCACCCCTTCTACGGTATGGGAGAAATCCAGCTCCCACGCCTTTTCAAAAGATTCCCGCTGGTGCGGGTCCAGGATGGAGCAGAGCAGCGCTTCCACCTCCGCCGGTTTCAGGGCGGGGGCCTCCTGGGGCACCAGCTGCCCGTCGATCCGGATCAGCGGGGGCGCCCCGCCCACCAGGTGCAGGTCCGAGCCCCCCTGTTCCGCGGTCATTCGCAACAGGTCCTCCATTCCCAGCGGGTAGTTTGCCCCGCTGCCCGCTCCGCCGCCCCTGCCTTTGCCGTCCGACATCGTCCGATCTTCATCCTTTCGGCTCACCCGGCCGCGCATTTTCCAGGCCAGGCCGGGTGTCAATTTAAAAGCGAACTGCCGCAGCCATTTGTAAAAGTTCCACCCCGTTCATGCGCTTCCCGGGGTCAAAAAGGGCTCGAAAAAAGCCCGGAGAGAACCATTCTCTCACCGAGCTTTGCCTTCCCGGCCTCCCGGCCGTGAGCGGCGCCTTGCGGCGTCCGGCGGCAACCTATGAACCGGCACCCCTTCCGCGCGGCGTGGAGTGCGGTGCGCCCCGAGGAAGGCCGGCCTTCCAGGCGGCCGGGGGCGCCGTCGAGTGCTTCCAGGCGGTGTTACCGCTGTTTTCTCTTGTATTTCTTTTTCCTCCCGGACTTCGGCTGCTCCTCTTCGCCGTAATAGCCCGGGTAGTAATAGTAGTAGTCGTGGAGGCCGTTGGTGGGGATCTTGTTGAGCACGACCCCCAGCACCCGGGCCTTGACCGCCTCCAGCTGCTGCCTGGCCTTCTGGGCCATCTCCCGGGGCACCTGGCCGAAATCAACCACCAGGAGGGTGCCGTCCACGTGTTGCGAGAGCAGGGACGGGTCGGTCACGGCCAGCACGGGCGGGGAATCCAGCAGCAAATACCGGTAGCGCTCCTTGAGTTTCTCCAGGGTTCTCTGGAAGGCGCGGCTGACCAGCAGCTCGGAGGGGTTGGGAGGGACGGGGCCGCTGGTGAGCACGTGCAGGTACTCGATCTCCGTTTCCCTGATGACGTCCTCCGGGCGCAGCCCGTCGTCGATGAGCAGGGTGGTCAGCCCCTCCAGGTTGTTCTTGCCGAACACCTTGTGCAGCGCCGGGCGGCGCAGGTCGCCGTCCACCAGGAGCACGCTGGAACCGGTGCGGGCAATGGCGATGCCCAGGTTCACCAGGGTGGTGGTCTTGCCGCTTTCGGGTTTGGGGCTGGTGACCAGGATGGAGTGAACCGGATCATCCAGCCCGGAAAAAAGGATATTGGTGCGAAGCGTGTGGTACGCCTCCGCGGCGGAAGACTTCCCCTCGGCGAGGGTCACCACACCGGCATTCCCGCTGCCCCGCTTCCTTCGTTTCCATATCATAAATGGATTTTTCTTCCCTTCTTTTCCCCGTTTTCCCGACTTCCCGCATGCCTTCCGCCGGGCGGCTGCACGCCGGCAGGAAGGCGCCTTGAATAACCCCTGCAGGCCCACCGTTGTGCCTTAATATATTTCGTCAAATCGGGGGCTTTACCTGCCTTTCCTGAACATTTTTTTAAAAAAAGAGGGCCGCGAAAGAAGCGGCGCCGCCTCGGCCGCGCCCTGCCGGGGCTCCTGCTGCTCCAGGTGCCCTCCGGCCAGCGCCTGCCGGGCGTTTTCCGAGGTGAGCCGCTGGGTCTCCCGCTCGCCCACCTCCCGCTGCATTACCCCCAGGGCCGCCGGCACCGCCCCGATGCGCTCGTCCCCCGGCCGGTGGGCATCGGTGCCGAAAAAGTTTACCACCCCGCTTCGAAGCAGCCACAGGGCCAGGCGGCGGCTTTCTTCCCCGAAGCAGCCGGTGAGGCTGCCCAGGTTCACCTGGAACAGGACCCCGCGCAGCGCCAGCGCCGTCAGCCGGTGGGGCTCTTCCAGAAAGCAGAGGCAGCGCTCGGGGTGGGCCAAAACCGGGCGGCAGCCGCGGGCCTGCAGCAAAAAGAGGTCCTGTTCGAAGGCCGGCGGGGCAGGGTGCAGGAGGGACAGCTCCAGCAGCAGGTAGTCCGTGCCGCCCAGGGTGGGAAGCGCCTTCCCCTGGGAGAGGCGGGGCAGCAGCGCCTGCGTATAGCGCACCTCCGCCCCGGGCAGCACCTCCAGGGGGATCGCCTCTTCCCGCAGGGCTTTCTGCAGCGCCTCCACCGCCGGCAGCAGGCGCTCCCCGGCGTCATCCCACCCCCACAGCCCCTCCTGCAGGTGGGGCGTGGCGACGACGCGGGAAAAGCCGGCCGCCGCCAGCCCGCGGGCCATGGCCAGGGAATCCTCCGGGAAGGCGGCCCCGTCATCGCAGCCGGGCAGGATATGGCAGTGCATGTCGATCATGTCGTTTCACCGACCCGAAGGTATTTTTCCTCTTAACCCAAGTTTGGCGACATATTTTTCCAAGCCCTGAGTTTTCGCATGTTCATGGTCACGGCATAGAACATGTAGTAGCGAAAAACAATAACTTTGAGCCTTCTGAAATCCCATAAAAACGTAACTGGAATATATTAACATCAAACCCGGGTCTTAAGGCGCGGTTCCCGGGGCCCTCCTTACTCCAGGAGCTCAAACCCGGCAGAAAGGGTCAGTCTGACCCCGGTATCCAGGCACTCCACCTCTTTCTGCACGCGGTACTCGCCCGCGGCGGGCTCCTCCTGGAAGTCCTCCGCCGGGGTAAACTCCTGCTCCAGGGTTTCGCCGGGCTTCAAGGAGACCAGCACCAGGATCCAGGCGAT
>PWTK01000044.1 GCA_003563895.1 Syntrophomonadaceae bacterium | reverse complement strand
TAGTGCTGCCCCTGGACCACGATCTCTTCCCCGGCCTCCAGGCCTTCCCTGACCTCGGCGTAGTCTTCCGTCAGAAGGCCCAGCTCCAGGACGCGCTCCCGGGCAAGGCCGTCTTCCACCACGAAACAGTAAAATCTATCCTCATCTTCCAGGACCGCCCTCCGCGGGATTGCCAGGGCATCGTCCGCCCGTTCCACCGCGTGGCTCACCTCGGCCTGCATCCCCAGCCGGACGGGGGCCTCGGAAGCGAAAAACGCCTTCGCCGGGTAGGCCCTGCTGCCGGGCCGGGGGCTGAGGGCGATATCGCGCAGCACCCCTTCGCCCAGGAAACCCGCTGCAGGCACCTCGATTTCCACCCCTTCCCCCTCTTCCAGGTGGGCCAGGTTTTTCTCCGTGACTTCCAGGGCGACATAGAGCTGGGTAAAGTCCACCAGCTTTAACAGTGGGGTGCCGGGCGAGACTCCCATGCCCCGCCTGGCATCGATCAGCGTGACGGTGCCTGCAAAGGGGGCCTCGATTTTGGTCTCGTCGAAGGCCGTCCGGGCCGAGTCGAGCGCCGCCCGGGCCTGGGAAAGCTGCGCCCGCAGGGCATCCAGCTCCTTTTCCATGCCGGACCTGAGCAGCCGCAGCTGCTCTCCGGCGCTTTCGTAACGGCTCTCCGCCTGTTCATACCTGTCCCGGGCCTGCTCCAGCTCGCTCAGGGAGACGGCCTCCACCTCGTAAAGGCTCTCCATGCGCTCATAATTGTCGCGGGCGCTGCGGTAGTCGATCCCGGCCTGCCGCAGGGCGGACTCCAGCTCCTTTTCCTGCCGGGGCATCCCGTAATCCCTGGTGGAGACATAGCCGGCCTGGGCCTGGGCCAGGGAAGCTTCGGCGCGCCGCACCTGCGAACGGAGCTCCTCGTTTTTCAGCTCGAGCAGGAGCTGTCCTTCGCTGACCTTTTCCCCGGTGCTGACGTGTATGGCAGAAACCTCTCCGCCAACGCCGGCGGCGAGCTCCACGTTTCCTTCGGATTCCACTTCCCCGCTGAACCGCTGCGTCAGGGCAAGGGTCCGCTCTTCCACCTGCCCGATCTCCACGGCTACCCGTTCTTCTTCCTCGACCGCCTCTTCCGGATCAACCCCGCATCCCGCCGCGGAGATCAAAACCGGCAGCAAAAGCAAAGCCAACCCCTTCTTCCAGCTCATCCGAATCAAGCGCTGCCCCCTCCTTCTTCAAAACCTTTCAGCACCAGGTCCATCAGTTTTTCTTCTACAGCCGCCGCATTGAACTCTTCTCCCTCTTTCATAAAGAGCAGGTCTCCGCAGACAACAACCAGCGCTCCAAAAAAGAATTTGGCCGCCATCTCCATATCCATCTCCCTGAATTCTTTCCTGCGGATCCCCTCTTCCAGGATACCGCGGATAATGGCCAAAAACTTGTCGCGCTCTTCCATGATTTTTTCCTGGAAGACATGCGGGGGGCCGGAGCTGCCGCCCATCATGAAATAGAAGAGCTTGCGCTTTTCTTCCATGAACTCGATATGTACGGAGATAACGCTGCGCAGTTTCTCCGCCGCGCTTTTCCCCTCCCGCACTTTTTTTGCGGCATCGGAGCGGTGGCTTTCGGCCGCGTAGCCGACAGCAGCCTGGAACACTTCCTCCTTGTTGTTGAAATAAAGGTAGAGCCCGCCCTTGCTGATGCCGGCCCGCGCTGCTATTTCGTCCACGGTCACCTGGTGGTAAAGCTTGCCCGAAAAGACCTCTGCCGCAGCCGCGGCGATCTTCTGTCTCTTTTCGGCGGTGGTTTCTTCCTCCTTCAGGCGTTTCTCGATGGTGAAACCCTCCTTTCGGCCCGGCCCTGTTCGGCGGTCCGCTCGATGACTGACCGGTCAGTCATCGTTTTTCCCAGTATAGCAGAAGGAGGGGCAACAATCAACCGGACAATTTTAAAAAAAAGCGGGCTTTTGGAAAAAGTGACCCTTTGGAAGGCCGCCCGGAAACAAAAAAGCCCTTCGCCCGACGTTTTTGCGCCGGGGACAAAGGGCTTGTGAAGCTCTCTGGCGTGTTCACCATTTCAAGCACAGCGGCTCAGGGAACTGTCAGCCGTGCTCATTCTTGAGGGACCACTTTGACTACCGCGGTCGCCAGATCGTCATCGGTGGAAAGCTCGATCAGGTATTCCGGGTGGGGTAGCCCGATTTTGGCGGTGACATCCACCGCTTCAGACCTTTTTTCTCCCGCCCCCAGGGTCACCGTTTCCGTCCATCTTTCCACCTCCTCCTTGCCGTTGAGTTCTTCGTCAACGTATATTACCGCCGTCACGTCCTGCGTGCCGGCCTTCTCTCCCGTATTTTCCACGGTAAACGTGACCTCGAAGGTTTCGCCCTCTTCCACTTCCCGAGGAGCATCGATGCCTGCAGCGAAAAAGGTCCGGGGTCCGACAAGCGTTTCCCACGAAACCGGGTCCAGCTCTACCACTGTTTCGCTCCAGGTGTACTCGAGGCGGAGCAAAAACTCGTCCGCGTCTGCGGGCTCTTCCTGCCCGGCCACCGTTACCTTCCAGGCGTCGTCCGCCCATTCGGCGGAGGCCTGCCCGCTGACATCCTCGTTTCCGATGTAGAGCCGGTCCACTTCCACGAACTGGTGGGTGATCCGGTCGCCCACCAGGTCCAGCGCCTCCACCTCAAAGGCGATTTCCTCTTCCGCCTCGCGGTAGGCGCCGCTGCCTTCTACGATATGGGAATCGCCGCTGATCTCCTGGTCGATGACATATTCTTCTTCGTATTCCACTCCTTCAATGGTGAACGTGATCAAGAGGTGGTGGGCCTCCACCAGCGTATCGTTCCCATCGAGAATGACCACTCCCTCAGCCTGTCCGTCGGCAAAAGCGACATCTTCCACGGTGAAGCTGTCTTCTTCGATTTTCGTGTAAGCCAACTCCACGTGGATGTCGTACGCGCCGTCCTCCATGTACTCGCCGTCCTCGTCCACGAACTCCTCAAAGTCGACCTTCAAGGGCTTCCCCTGGAACGTCCCCGCGGGCAGGGCGGTGAAGCTGGCGGCCTTCTGCTCGATCTCTTCTTCCACAGCGACTGCCACCGCCTTGGAGGACGGCTCGTAGCCCTCGGCATCCGCGGTCACGATTATTTCGGCTTCGCCTTCCGCCCCGGCGGTAACCAGGCCCTCCTCGTCCACGGAGGCCACGCGTTCATCGGTGGTCTCGTAATCGATCCAAGGGTCTTCCGGCGGTTCTGTTACATAAACTTGAATGTACGCCTGGTCCCCGACCTCCATGGCGAGGGCTTCGGGCTCCACGGTGAATTCGACAGCCGGAAGCGCTGGAAGCTCGAATTCCAGGGCGCGGTCCAGCGTGCTCACGGTCTCCGCCCGGGTGATGGGGTGGCCGGGCCGGAAGGTGTCATCGGGGTAGCCGGTCATTATCTCCGCGGCGGCCACGGCGGCCACGGCCGCTTCGGCCCAGTCGGAGATGTCGCCTTCATCGGCAAAGGGATCCGCCGGGCCCACCTCCTCCAGGTCGAGCAGGCGGTCGACGATGGCGGCGGCCTCCTCGCGGGTGATGGGGTGGTTGGGTCGGAAGGTGTGGTCGGGGTAACCGGTGAGGATCTCGGCCTGCACGGCGGCCGCCACGTGCCCGTAGTGCCAGTCGCCCTCGTGCACGTCATCAAAGCCGGGGTCCTGCTCCGTTTCGGGGATTTCGAACGACCTGTTTGCGAAGGCCACGAACTCAGCCCTTGTCACCTCCTCGTCGGGGCGGAAGGTGCCGTCGGGATAGCCTGAAGCCAGGCCTCGGTCGAGCCAGCCCTGGATGCGCTCCTGTGCCCAGTGCCCCTCGATATCTCCCGGTGTAAACGCCGCTGCCGGGGAGAAAAAGAGGCCCAGAAGCAACGCCACAACCGTAAGTCCCGCTGCGAACTTCCTTTTTTCCGCGCCGAATAAGCCCATCAAAGAAATCCTCCTCTCTTTCTAATTGTTCAACATTCCCCTCTCCTGCGGGCTGTAAGGGCTTTCTCTCACGGCCGGCCGGCGGCCGGTGTTATGGCCGCACAGCCGTTTTCACCTCCTTTTGCCGGTTTTCTTGCGCCGAACCTCTCGCGTCTCCCGGCAAACCTTCTGCAGGGTGCAACCCGGCATCCGCGCGCCGGAAAGAAAAACCGACGATCGGTAAACCGATTGTCGGTATTTTTATTGTCGAAACTGCCGCACCAACCGAAGCCGGCCGTATGTAACGAAAGCGATGCCGAAAGGACGGGTCGCCTGAACGAATGCGGAAGGTGCGGGACCGTCCAGCAAAGGGCGGCTGTCTCTGTTTATAAGGTAAGGATGAACGCAAATTGGCCGGTTAAGGCCTTCGCCTGAATTCTTTTCGCCCTGCAAAACGGCTGTCGAAGCCCAAAGACTTCATAAACCGTCCAAGCCCGCGC
>PWTK01000108.1 GCA_003563895.1 Syntrophomonadaceae bacterium | reverse complement strand
TCCCCCGAAAACGCTCCCCCCGAGCATGTGAAAGTTTACATAGAAGGAAAAGAGTGCGAACTATCGCCTCCCGCTGTTATCAGGGATGGGCGGACCATGGTTTCCCTGCGCAGCTTGTCCGAGGCGTTGGGGGCGGAGATCGAGTGGTGCGAAGTGGGCCGTGTGGCCCGGGCTTACCTGGAAGATGGCGCTGCCTTGAATGGGGATGAAGGCTTTGCGTCCGCGTCTTATGCAGAAAATAGCGCCGCCCCGGATGGGGAAGGGGATTTTGAGCCCCAGGACGCTTCAGGGGAAAACGCTACCTGTGATTCGGCACGTATTATTGACGGGAGGATTTACGTGTCCCTGCGATCCGCCGCCGAAAGTTTCGGCTATGACGTGAGCTGGGACAGCACAAATCACGCCGCGTTATTGCGCGAAAACCGCGAAAAAGAACACGTTGCCGGTTTTCTCAGCGTGGATGCAGACCTGGCAGAAGTTGAAACAGAAAAAGAGGAAGAAGAAAAAGCTTCCCCGGTGACGGGGGGTTATATCTGGCCCGTGGACGGCGGCCAGGTAACCTCGCCGTACGGCTGGCGCAACGGCAGATTCCACGCCGGTACCGATATCGGCGCAAGCACCGGAACTTCCATTTTTGCCTCCGACGGCGGTGTAGTCAATTATGTGGGTTGGGAAAGCGGCTACGGGAACTCGATTGTGATCGATCACGGGTACTACTTCACGCGCTATGCCCACAATTCGGCCAACCTCGTAAGCACCGGGGAGACGGTGCAGCAGGGACAGGTGATAGCCAGGGTGGGTGCAACCGGCCGGGCAACCGGCCCCCACCTGCACTTTGAAATTCGCATCGGCGGGAGATACGGGTCGACGAAGAACCCCATGAACTTCATCAGCAGGTAATTAGGCGTGCAAATGAAAGACGCGGCAGGCCCAGGCAAACAAGCGCCGCCCGTAAAAGCGGGCGGCTCTTCTGTCTGTACCGGAGGGCGCCGGCGCCCCCCGCTCTATTCGCTCCTGCCAGGAGGCAGAGGCGGTCCTTTTTTCTCCCACGCTCATGAGAAGGCTGTAGCATATTCTGCCCATTTTTTATGGGCAGGATGGCCGGTCAGCACCGGAAGAAAAGAGGGTGCATGCCTGGCCATGTCCCCGGCAAAACGCGGGAATCATATGCTGCAGCCCTTTAATTCCAATTCTCAAGATTAAATACTGGACGAGGGCAGCTCCCCCTGGTTATCTACGCTTCAAATAGTCCTCAACTTCCCGGCGAGTCCGGGTGTTAAACACATCCTTTTTCTCCAGCCAGCCCTTGCGGGCGATGGCCACCCCCAGTTTCGTATCGTCCAGGTCTTCCACCCTGTGGGCATCGGGGTTGATGGAGACGATAAGGCCCATCTCTTTGGCTCTTTTCAAGTGCCGCCAATCCAGGTCCAGCCTGGCCGGGCTGGCATTTAATTCCATTATCACGCCGTGTTCCAGGGCGGCCCGGAATATTTTCTCCAGCTCCAGGTCAGAGCCCTCCCTGCCCAGCAGCAGCCTCCCGGTAGGATGCCCCAGCATGGTCACTTTCGGGTGTGAAAGGGCGCGCAGCAGCCGTTCCATCATCCTCTGACGGGACATTGTCAGCCCGGAATGGACGGAGGCGATAACAAAATCGAAGGGCTCCAGGACCCGATCGGGGTAGTCCAGGGAGCCGTCGGTGCGGATATCGGACTCCACGCCGCTTAAGATTCCCAGCTCGGGATATTTTTCCCGCAGCGCTTCGATCTCTTCCAGCTGGCTTTTGAGATGGTCTTCCTTCAACCCGCCTGCATAATAGGCAGACTGGCTGTGATCGGAGATACCCACGTATTCGTATTCCGCCTCCCGGCAAAAGCGGACCACTTCTTCCAGCGTGTTTGTACCGTCACTGTAGGTGGTATGTACGTGGAAAATGCCCCGGATATCTTTCTCTTCCACCAGCTCCGGCAGCGCTCCTTTTTCTGCCGCCTCGATCTCTCCGTGGTTTTCCCGCAGCTCCGGAGGGATATAGAACAGCTTAAGCGCTTCAAACAGGTCTGTTTCGTTTCTACAGTCTACCGAAATTTCGCCTCGAAAGAGGCCGTACTCGTTCATTTTCAGCCCCATGGCCCTGGCCCTGCCCCTCATGGCCGTGTTGTGCTCCTTGCTCCCGGTGAAGTGGTGGAGCGCAAAGGGGAACTCTTCTTTATGCACCGCCCTCAGATCGGCGTTGATCCCTTCCTGCAGCCGGACCGTCGCTTTCGTCTCCCCCAGCGCCGCAACCTCGGCAACCTGGGGAAACCCGGCAAAAAAACGGACCAGTTCATCCGGCTCATCGGTGGAAGCCACCAGGTCGATGTCCCTCACAATCTCCCGGCAGCGCCTTATACTTCCCGCCAGGTTCGCCTCCACAAGGGAAGGTACACCCCTGAGCTTTTGCAGCAGTTCTTCCGCAATTTCCTTCGCCTCGGTGTAAAAATAATGGCCCTGGTAGCGCCTTATGTGCTCGATCCCCTTGAGGATGTTCTCCTGGGTTTTGCTCCCAAAACCCTTCAAGTGGACCAGCCGGTTTTCCCTGCAGGCATATTCCAGCTCCGCCAGCGAGGAAATCTCCAGGGTATCATAGAGCTCCTTAACCTTCCGGGGCCCGAGGCCGGGTACCTTTAACATCTCCAGCAGGCCTGCCGGTATGCTCGCCTTGAGTTCCTCGTAATAGGCGAGCCTGCCGGTCAAAACAAACTCCTTCAGCTTTTCGCTTATGGCGGCGCCGATTCCCTTGACCTCTTTCAAGCGGTCCTCCCGGGCAAGCTGGAGCAGTTCTTCCTCGCCCATCAGCTCCACAGTCCGGGCGGCATTATAATACGCCCTGCTCTTGAAGGGATTTTCTCCTTTAAGCTCCAAAAGCAGGGCGATCTCTCCCAGTATTTTTGCTGCCGCGTTTTTATCCACGGACCATCCCTCATTCTGCGCTTATTTTTCATCCAGGCCTGTTTCCCCGCTCTTTTCTTCAATCGTCCAGGAAGGACAGCCCTTGATTTTTTCGCCGGGGTATTTCCTGGACACCCGGCGGCAGAAGTGAAAATGGGTGGTAAAGCGAAGTGCGAGGATCAGTGCAATCAATACCAGGCCGATCACCATTAACACCGTGTAACTCAGCATGTAAAACATCCTTCTCTTCAGTCTTGAAGTCCGCTGCCGGTTGGGAGCAGTTGCTGCTCTCTCGCCCCGGGACTTCTCGACCTCAGTATACCACCTTTTCGAAGCATGTTAAAGGGACTGCCATAAATCTTTGTTCCACCCGCTGGAGGATGAAAGGCCCCGGGGTGAACCTCCCCCAACCGGGCAAACCTTTGCGCCACCCGGTGCAGGATGATAGTGCCCACACCGGGGGCACAGGTTTTTAAGCGGCCTGCGTTGGCGAGGGCGGCGGGGCTGGGGCGCCGCAGCCCCTCGCCCGGGCTGCCTGCGGGGTGCTTCAAGTCAGGGCAGAACTGCACGCGGCCGAAGCAGGGAAAGAGAGAAGGTGTTTCCCGGATCACCCGGGCCGCCTGCCCAGTCTTTACACCCCGGCGGCATTGGTGGATCACAAAACCACCTATTGGCGGGGTCAGGGGATCATCTGTAACAGAAACTGTTTTCAGGGTCGCCTGCCCTTTTTGCAAAAAGGCTGCCGCTCCATTAATAAAGAGAGTCGCCGCCGTCCCTTCTTTTTTTTGAGCGCCCCCCTCCATTCAAATATTCCGTCAGCCTGGCCCAGACTTCCCTAATGGTGTCGGATATGGGGGCATCGGTGTAGTCGACGACCGGCAGCCCTTCAAGCATGGCCTCCGTTACCCGTTTGTCATGAGGGATTTTCCCCGCGAAGGGCACTTCATTTGAGCGGCAGTATTCTTCAATTTTGGAGGTATTCTCCTCATCCAGGTCAAAGCGGTTGACACAAACCAGCGCCGGAACCCCGAAGTGCCGACAAACCGCCGCCACGCGTTCCAGGTCGTGAATGCCCGACAGGGTGGGCTCCGTCACCACCAGGGCGGCGTGGGATCCTGCCAGGGAGGCGATCACGGGGCAACCTATGCCCGGTGGGCCGTCGGTAATGATGCACTCCCTGTTTTCAGCCTCGCCTATTTCCCGAGCCCTGTTCCTGACGAGGGTGACCAGTTTTCCCGAGTTCTCTTCCGCAATTCCCAGCCGCGCGTGAACCAGGGGGCCGTAAGGCGTCTCGGAAACAAACCACTGCCCGGAAACCAACTCTTCGTAGGTGATGGCCTCTTCCGGGCAGGCGTAGTAGCAGACACCGCAACCTTCACAGCTGAGGGAGTCAACCTCGTAATCAACCGAGATCGCTTCAAACCGGCAGAGCTCGCGGCAGAGGTTGCAGCGTGTACATTGATCCTGGTGGATGAATGCTTTCCTGGAAGCTCGAAAGTCGTGGGTTTCTTTCAGCAGGGGCCGCATGATCAGGCTCAGGTTCGCGGCGTCTACATC
>PWTK01000043.1 GCA_003563895.1 Syntrophomonadaceae bacterium | reverse complement strand
GGGAAGGCGGAGAGGCACAGTGAACACGAGCCAGGAGACCTGCCTGACAGCGCGCTTAACCCCTTCGGGTGAAAGGGTAAAGCGGGTTAAAGACCACGTTTTGCCGTGGTTTTTTGTTTTATGACCCCGAAATTTATCCCCTTCAGCGCAGGGGTTGGCAGGCCGATTATTAAAGCAAAGGAGAGAAAACAATGAAAAAAGGCCTATTTTTGATGGTAGTATTAATCCTGGCATTTCTGTTTTTTGCAATCGGCTGCGAGCAGCCCGAGGAAGCTGTCGATCCGGAAGAGGAGATCGACATGGAGGAGCCTGCTGATCCGGATGCGGCTGAAGATGAGGTCGTTGTTACTGACCAGATGGGCCGTGAGGTGACTGTTTTAGGGGTGCCAGAAAGGATAATTTCCCTTTCGCCCAGCAATACTGAGATCAGCTTCGCCCTTGGCCTTGGAGACAGGATCGTTGGAGTGACCGAATACTGCAACTATCCTCCTGAAGCCCAGGACAAGGGTATTGTGGGCGGTTTTGATTCTCCCAGTATTGAAAAGGTGGTGGAACTTGAGCCGGACCTGGTCCTTGCTTCCACTATTCATAATGAAGAAGTGCCCCGACTCGAAGAAATGGGGATCCCGGTCCTGGTGATTGAATCTTCCAGGGTAGAAGAACTTTTTGAGAGCATGGCCCTGGTGGCCGAAATAACCGGGTTTGAAGAAGCGGGTGAAGAACTGATCAATTCGATGAAAGAGCGGATTGATGCTGTTCAGGAGAAAGTGGGAGACATCGATCCCGAAGATAGGGTCCGGGTTTTCTATGAAGTATATTCCGATCCCCTGATGACTGCCGGGAAAGGGGCTTTTATCAATGAGATCTTATCCCTGGCCGGTGGGAAAAATATCTTTGGTGATGTAGCGGAAAACTATCCGCAGGTGAGTGCTGAAGAAGTAGCCGACCGTCAGCCGGATATTATTTTATTCCCCGACTATCACGGCACGGCCGGGACGGTCCTGGAAGAAATGGCCGGCAGGCCGGGGTGGGAAAGTGTGCCGGCGGTTGAAAACAAAAATCTCCATGCCATATCCGACGACGCCTTTGCCCGCCCGGGTCCGCGCATAGTAGAGGCGATAGAAGAAGCGGCGGAGCTTTACTATCCGGACAAGTTTTAATGGAAGCTGATTCGAAATCAGGTGAGTCAAGTTAAGACGGAAAAGCATGTTCAAAAACCTAACCCGGGTGGTGGCGGAATCGGCCCCCGCAAAAAGATGCTGATGGCCGGGCTGGTAATATTATTATTTTTTGCCGCTGTCAACGCCATGATTTGGGGTTCTGTGTCCATCGAATGGCAGGACGCGCTGGTGATCTTGTTCGAAGCCCTGCCACTTGGAATCGCTTTTGAAGGGGCGGATATCAAGGCGGTCCATGAAGATATCCTGCTTCAGATCCGCCTGCCGCGGGTCCTGCTCGCGGCGGCGGTAGGCAGTTCGCTGGCCGTGGCCGGGGCGGTTTTCCAGGGGTTGTTCCGCAACCCGATGGCCGATCCCTACGTGATTGGGATTTCATCGGGGGCAGCCCTGGGAGCAGTTTTTGCCATGCTCAGCGGTTTCAGCCTGACCATAGGCGGCTTCGGGGCGGTGCCCCTGTTCGCTTTTGGCGGCGGTATCGCCACCATCATGCTGGTTTATTCCATGGCCCGGGTTGGCCGGGCCGTACCGGTGATGACCCTGCTTTTGGCCGGCATCGCCGTCAGCGCTTTTCTTTCGGCCCTGGTCTCGTTGCTGACTTATTTTGCCGGGGAAAAGCTGCACATGGTTGTTTTCTGGATGATGGGCGGTCTCGGCGGGGCCACCTGGCACCAGGTCAGGGTGATGGCTCCCTATGCCTTGGCCGGCTTTATCTGTGTCAGCATTTTTTCCCGGGAATTAAACGCCATGCTGCTCGGGGAAGAGACGGCCAGCCATCTCGGGGTCAATACCGAACGGGTTAAAAAAATCCTGCTGGCCGGTTCGTCGCTGCTGGTGGCTGCGGCGGTATCGACCAGTGGTATTATCGGTTTTGTGGGGCTGGTAGTCCCTCATTTTGTTCGCCTGGTGGCCGGGCCAGACCACCGCTTCCTTTTGCCGGCCTCGGCTTTACTCGGGGGAGCCCTGCTGATTGCTACCGATACCCTGGCCCGGGTGGTAATTGCTCCTTCCGAACTGCCGGTGGGTATCATAACCGCTCTGATCGGGGCCCCGATGTTTATTTATTTATTGAAGAAACGCAAGAAGCTGCGCTATTTTGGCGGAGGAGGATAACTGCTGTGGGCATTAACATCGAAGTTCACGGCCTGAAGCTTTCTTACGACGCTCAGCCGGTTCTGGAAGACACCAGCTTTACTGTAGGGCGTGGTGACCTGGTGGCTTTGCTTGGAGCCAACGGGGCCGGAAAGTCTTCCCTTCTGCGCTGTATCAGCCGGATTCTCAAGCCTACCGCAGGCACGATCCTGCTTGACAGGCAGGAATTGAACCAGCTGGACAGTAAAGAAGCCGCTCGGAAAATGGCGGTAGTGCCCCAGGAAGCGACGGCCGATTTTGATTTTACGGTGGAAGATATCGTGATGATGGGCCGTCTTCCCTATCTGGGCCGGTTCCAGAAAGAAGATCACCAAGATCATGAAATAGTGCGGCGCTCCATGGAGATGACCGGTGTTTCCCACTTGGCCGGGCGTTCAATTGCAACCCTGAGCGGCGGTGAAAAGCAGAGGGTGATTATGGCCCGGGCGGTTTGTCAGCAGCCGGAGGTGCTTCTTTTGGACGAGCCGACAGCCAATCTCGACATCGGCTACCAGTCGATGCTGCTGGAGCTGGCCGCCCGCCTCAACCGGGAACAGAAAGTAACCGTCTTTGCCGCCATCCATGATATCAACCTGGCCGTTCATCACTTTAACCGCTTCATCCTGCTTGCCGGCGGCAGGATTATGGCTGCCGGCAGGCCCGAGGAAGTGATCACCCCGGAAAATATAAAGAAATCTTACGGGGTGTCGGCCACTACCTACCGTCATCCACTGCATGGCGTTCTGCAAATAAGCGTGGTCAGGGGGCGAAACCAGGGGGAGAATCATGACGGCGAACCGGCGGTCCATGTCATCGGCGGGGGAGAAGAAGCGCTCCCCGTCCTCGAACTGCTTGAGCAGAAGGGATGCCGCCTTTCCGTGGGCCCGGTTTCGGCCCAGGACAGCGGCTGCCGCTTTGCCCATTTTCACAGCCTGCCGGTGGTAATTGTCCCGCCGTTTACCAGCATGAACGGCGCCCATAAGGAGGAGCACCTGAAACTTATTCGTGATTCGGACCTGGTGGTGGTGCCTCCCATTCCTTTCGGAGAAGGCAACCTGTCCATATTTAATGAAGTTGAAACTGCTCTTGATGAAGGCAAACCGGTTTACATCATCGACCTGGAAGGCGCGGACCGGCGCGATTACAGCGGGAAGGCCAGGGCGCTGCTCGAGGGCCTGGTCGGAAAAGGAGCGGTGGTTCTGGAAACTGTAGATGATTTGCATGCGGTGGTCTGTGGGGTTGGAGGAGCGGAAAATGAATGATCACGACAACAGTTCACTGGTTTTGATAACCGGCGGGGTCCGCAGCGGTAAAAGCGCTTTTGCGGAGAAACTTGCCCTGGCAAGCGGAAAACAGGTTATTTACCTGGCTACGGCCAGGGTGGAAGATGATGAGATGAAGAACCGGGTTGCCGCCCACAGGGAAAGGCGCCCCGCAAATTTCATGACCGTGGAAGAACCCGAACGGCCCCACCTAATTTTGGAAAGAGAAACTGATCCCGGCAGTCTGATCCTTTTAGACTGCCTGACCCTGTTGGTGAGCAACCTTATCATGTCGGATCTGGACCGGGAAGGCGCCGTGATGCAGGGAGAAGATGTTTTTGCCGATGAAAGGCTGATGGCGTCGGCCGGCCGACGGGCGCTCGAGTATATCGTTTCACTGGGCCGGACGGCGGCAAAATGCCCGGCGGATGTTATTGTGGTAACCAATGAAGTGGGCATGGGAGTGGTTCCGGATTACCCCCTGGGACGCGTGTTCCGGGATTATTCAGGCCGGGCCAACCAGGCCGTGGCTGAAGCTGCCGATCAAGTATGGCTGGTTGTCTGCGGCATTCCCCAGAGGTTTAAATAAGTGGAACGGATTGGTTTAAGCATATCGGCCTTTGTTTTGGCCTATCTCTTGGATTATTTAATCGGTGATCCGCCCCGTTTTCCGCACCCGGTCCGCTTCCTGGGAGCGGTTATAGCGGGGATGGAAAGAATTTCGCGGCGGGTTTTTACTGCACCGGCAGGTTTAAAGACGGCAGGAGCCTTGACCGTAATCATCGCAGCCGGCGGCTCGCTGTTGACAGCCGTTTTTTTGATCGAAGGGGCCTACCGTATTCATCACCTGGTCGGCTGGATCCTTGAAATATATATCCTTTTCACGGTTTTGGCCGGAGGCGATCTTTATAAGCATGTTGCCGGGGTGGGCCGTGATCTTCATTTCGGCAGCCTGCCCCGGGCCCGGTCCGGTGTGTCCCTGCTGGTCAGCCGTGATGTGGACCGGCTCGATAAAAGCGGGGTTTCCCGCGCAACCCTGGAGAGCCTTTTCGAAAACAGCGCGGACGGCCTGGTGGCGCCGCTGTTTTTTGCCGCCCTCGGGGGCGCCCCCCTGGCGGTCTTTTACAAGGCGGTCAATACCCTCGATTCTATGCTCGGCTACCGGACTAAGGAATATAAAGACCTGGGATACTTTTCGGCCAAACTGGACGATGTCCTGAGCTATATCCCTTCCCGCCTGGCTGCGATCTTTCTGGTTTTGGCCGGCGTTCCGGAGAAATCTTTTGGCCGCGGGTTAAAGGTACTGCTAGCAGATCGCCGTAAACACAACAGCCCCAACAGCGCCTGGCCCGAGGCTGCAGCCGCGGGTGTGCTCGGGGTCAAATTCGGCGGTCCCGATTATTATAACGGCCTGCTGAAAGAACAGCCCCTGATTAATGCTGCCGGAAAGAATGCCGGGCCGATGGATATCGATCGGGGCCTGGCTTTGTTCAGGCGGGTTTCAGTTATGTCCTTTCTCTTCTTTTTGATCAGCTATTATTTAATGCAAACCAAGGGGGTTATTCTTTTTTGAAAAACTACCTGCGGGCGCTGTCTTTCCTGACCATTATTCCTCTTCCTCATGTCCGGTTTGGGCCGGGCGGCAGGGAACTGTCTGATTCGGCCGCCTGTTTTCCCTTGGCCGGCGCCACCCTGGGCCTGTTCCTGGCGGGAGCGGCCTGGCTGCTCGGCTTTTTCTTCCCGCCGGGTCCGGTGGCGGTAATGGTCCTGATCTTCAGTTTTTTCCTGACCCGGGGTCTTCATTTTGACGGTCTTGCCGATACGGCCGACGGTTTGATCGGCGCCACCGACCGGGAAAAAGCTTTCCAGGCCATGGACGACAGCGCCGTCGGGGTGATGGGCGCGGCTTCTATTCTGTTCGTTTGCCTGCTAAAGTATGCCCTTCTGGCCAGTTTTGAAAGTGTTTTTCTATTGAGCGCAGCGCTGCTGTTCATGCCCCTTGCAGGCCGGTGGGCCATGGTTTTTGCCGGAACCTGGTTCTCCCCGGCCCGCAGCCGCGGCCTGGGGGATTTGTTCCTCCGGGAACTACGCTGGCCTATTCTGCTTAGGGCTTCCTTCGGAGCTTTCGTGATCATCGGTCTTTTTGCCTGGTGGCGGCCCGAGCTGGCTGTTTCCGTCCTGGTCGGCTGTGTTCTGGCTTTAGGCGGTGCTCAAGCCCTGGCCCTTTATGCCAATTTCAGGTTGGGCGGGTTAAACGGCGATATCTTAGGGGCTTCCAGTGAGCTGGGCGAATTGTTTTTCCTGGCCGGATTTTACATGGCCCAGCAGGCAGCGGCTCCTGCAGGCCTGACAGCAAAGGCGGTGATTGGTTTTGTCCAGGCCCTTTGATGATGAAACGGGCGGCCACGGCGGTGATCTGGCCCGGGCAACTCAGCGATGGAGCCCGGCCGGAGGCAGGATGATCGATTTCAGCAGCAACGTCAATCCCCTGGGACCCCCGGATGGATTAATGGAACACTTAATCGAAGCCCTCCCGGAGATCGTCCATTATCCCTCTCCGCAGGCTCGTGAATTGCGCGAAAAGCTTTCCTCCTTCCTCGAGCTTCCCGAAAAGAGGCTGATCCTGGGCAACGGGGCCAACGAGTTAATCCACCTCCTGGCAATCTGGAAACGCCCCCGGCGGGTATTTGTTCCCGCTCCCACCTTTTCGGAATACGAACGGGCGGCCTGCCTGGCAGGGGCACAGGTTGAGCGCTATTCTTTGCTGCCCGGAAAAAAATTTGATCCGCACAGTTTGACCGGCAAAATCGTCCCCGGGGACCTGGTGGTTTTCTGCAATCCCTCCAACCCGACCGGGATGTTGTTTCCCCGCAGGGACCTCCTTGATCTGGTCCGGGCCGCGGAAAAACAGGGAGTGTTGGTTATGATCGACGAAAGCTTTATACCCCTGACCGGGCAACCGGAAGAAAGCCTCCGTAGTGCCGAACACGCCAATCTCTGGGTGGCGCTCTCCCTGACCAAGCTTTGGGCCCTGCCCGGGCTGCGCCTGGGCTGTTTGATCGGTCCTGAAGATGAGGCTGCTGAACTGACCCGTTGGGGCGACCCGTGGCGGGTGAATGTTTTGGCCCAGAAAGCCGGCCTTTACTGTCTGGAACAGGAAGGTTATCTGGAAAAGAGCCTGGAGCTTATTGATAAGGAACGCCGTTTCCTTGCCGGGCGCCTTATGAAAACGGGCGGTTTACGGGTCTTTGCCGGGTCAGCGAATTACCTCCTGGTGCAGGGCACAGAACCCGGGTTCGACGTTGCTAATTGCCAGGATTACCTGGCCCGGCGCGGAGTGCTGATCAGGCGGGCCGACAATTTTCACGGGCTGGACCGGAGTTATTTCCGGGTAGCGGTATTAAATCGCCCCGAAAACAGCCGCTTGTCCGAAGAAATAGAAAACTATATGAAAAAACTGCGGGCCGGAAGCATCGAGCAGGCCAAAACTAATGGAAATGAGCTCGGCGGAGCTTCGGGAGGTGAAGGCGAATGAAAGGAATGATCATGCTCCAGGGGACCGCTTCTTCAGCGGGAAAAAGCCTTTTGTGCGCCGCCCTGTGCCGTATTTTTAAACAGGACGGTTACAACGTCGCTCCTTTCAAGGCGCAGAACATGGCCCTGAATTCTTATGTAACCGGCCAAGGCCTGGAAATGGGAAGGGCCCAGGTTATGCAGGCTGAAGCGGCCGGGATCGAGCCGCATGTCCACATGAACCCGGTTCTTTTAAAACCCACTTCCGACCGGGGTGCCCAGGTTATCGTTATGGGCAAAGCCCGGCAAAATATGCCCGCCATGGACTATATGCAGTGGAAAGAAACACTGCTGCCGGTTATCGATAAAGCTTTTAACAGCCTGGCTCGAAACCACGACATTATCGTTATAGAGGGGGCCGGCAGCCCGGCTGAAATCAACTTAAGGGAAAAAGATTTGGTTAACATGGGCCTGGCCCTGCGCTTGAGGGCTCCGGTCTTGCTCGCCGGCGATATCGACCGCGGCGGTGTTTTTGCCTCCCTCTACGGAACGGTGGCCCTTTTACAGCCTGAAGAACGGGACCTGCTCAAGGGAGTAATCATCAACAAGTTTCGCGGCGACCTGGAAGTGCTAAAGCCGGGATTGAAGCAGCTGGAAGAGCTGATCGAAAAGCCGGTTCTCGGGGTGGTCCCCTTTATGAAGATCAACTTGGATGATGAAGACAGCGTCACCGATCGCTTTCAAAACCGCTCCGGCGACCGGGGCTTGAAGGTCCGGGTGCTGCTTTTGCCGCGCATTTCCAATTTTACCGATTTCAACCCCCTGGAACTCGATGATGACGTCAACCTGTCCTATATCAGGAGACCGGAAGAACTGGACGATCCGGACCTTTTAATTATTCCCGGATCGAAAAATACGATCGAGGACCTGCTTCAGCTCCGCCGGGCCGGCTGGGATGATCCCCTGCGGGATTATGTCGAAAATGAGGGGCTGTTGATGGGCATCTGCGGCGGATTCCAAATGCTCGGCCGGCGTGTTTTGGACCCGGGCGGAGTGGAAAGTGCCTGCCCGGAAGTGAAGGGGTTCGGTTTCCTTGATATGGAAACTATTGTGGACAAAGAAAAAATCATCCGGCAGGTTGAGGCCGCCTGGCGCTACAGCGATGACGGCTTTTTTTCCGCGATGAAATCCGGGCTGCTATTGAAAGGTTATGAAATCCATATGGGCCAAACGGAGTACCGTTCAATAAAGCATCCGCTGTATGTTAAAACCACCGGCCGCTGGGAAGGGGCGGTTAATGAAAAAGGAAATGTTTTTGGGACTTACCTGCACGGCATATTTGACAACCTGTCCTGGACCAGGCAGCTTCTCAATGCCCTGCGCCGCCGCCGGGGGCTGCCGGAGAAAAAGGGCTTCCGGTACGAAAACTACCGCGACTTCAAGGAAAAGGAATATGATATTTTGGCGGATACCGTCCGGGTGAACCTGGACATGGAGCAGGTTTACAGCATAGTAAAGGGTGAAAGTGGTTAAAACTGCCCGGGGGCAAAGAAAAATATTTTCTACCGGCAGCCTGGGAACGGGTGATTTGATTTGAAACTGTGATTATGCGGGAAGGAGTTTTTTCAATGAGCGAAGAGAAAACAAAGGAACAGGAATTGCAAGCTATTATAGAAAAAATCGGGCCGCTTGATGAAAAGGCGATGGAAAAAGCGCGGGCGCGCATGGATATCTTAACCAAGCCGCAGGGCAGCCTGGGGCGGATGGAAGATCTGGCCGTTCAGCTGGCCGGTATCCACGGCGATTTTTTCCCGGTTGATTTCCGCAAAAGAGTTGTAGTAATGGCCGCTGACCACGGTGTTACAGAAGAAGGAATCAGCGCTTACCCTTCTGAAGTGACCGCCCAGATGGCAGCCAACTTTACCGGCGGCGGAGCGGCTATCAATGTTTTTAGCCGCCAGGGTGGAGTGGAAGTGGAAGTTGTAGATGTAGGGATAAGAGTTGACAACAACCTGCCCGGTGTGAAGCGGGTCAGGGTAAAAGCGGGCAGTGACAATTTCCGCCGCCGTCCGGCCATGAGCCGCCTGGAAGCCCTGGAAGCTTTACTGGCCGGCATTGAATGTGCCCGTGAGGCTGCCGAGGATGGAATCAAGGTTTTGGCCACGGGCGAAATGGGCATTGGCAACACTACGGCCAGCAGCGCCGTGATGGCTGCTCTCAGCGGGTATGAAACATCACTGGTTGTCGGCAGGGGAGCGGGGCTTGATGATGAAAAACTGCTCCACAAGCAAAAAGTGGTCGCTGAAGCCCTGGATATGCATAAGCCCGATCCGAAAGACCCCATCGGGGTTCTCAGCCTGGTCGGAGGGTTGGAAATTGCGGCCTTAACCGGCTTGATTCTCGGGGCTGCCTCCCGGCGTATTCCGGTCGTGATTGACGGATTCATATCCGGTACCGCGGCATTGACTGCAGTTGAAATGTGTTCCAATGCCCGGTATTACCTGGTGCCCTCCCATCTTTCTGCCGAATCTGGCCATGCCCTGCTGATGGATTACCTGAACCTGCAGCCCTATATTCACATGGGGATGCGCCTTGGCGAGGGGACCGGCGCCGTTTTGGCCATGCATCTTCTTGAGGTGGCCGCCCGGGTAACCCTGGAAATGGCTACTTTTGAAGATGCCAGGGTCAGCAACAAAGAAGTAGAAAAAGAAGAAGAGGTTGGCTCGGAATCGAGAGGAGCAGAGCAGTAAATGCAATTATACCTGGTCCGCCACGGCGAGACTGAGTCGAACAAAAACTCGGTAGATCACCTTGAAACCGGATTGGAGGAGGAATTGCCCGATGGTATATAATAACACTCCCGGGGACAAGATCTTTGTGTCCTGGAGCGGCGGTAAAGATTCATACCTTTCCCTGCTGCTGGCAAAAGGCTGGGGCCTCGATCCGGCCTGCTTGCTCAGTTTTGTCGGATCTGACGGTCACAGCCGCTCGCACGGCCTGAAGACCGAGGTTCTCAGGCACCAGGCCTCGATGCTGGGCATTCCCCTGGAGATGAAAAAAGTGTCCTGGGAAAGCTACGAGCAGGGGTTTGAAGAAGCGGTTAACCGGATCAAAGCGGAATATGGTTTAACCGGCGGCGTGTTTGGCGACATAAACCTGGAGGAACACCGGCAGTGGGTGGAAAAGATGTGCCGCCGCTGCGGGATCAGTTACAACTTGCCCCTGTGGATGAAGGAAGAGCGCAGGGTGTCGGAAGAACTGATCCGGCGCGGAGGCAAGGCTGTGGTGGTGGCCGTTCGCAGTGATTTGGTCGACCAGTCATGGTTGGGCCGGTTAATGGATGATCAGTATATCGACTACTGTTTAAGCAAGAAAATTTCTCCCTGCGGGGAGGGCGGTGAAGTGCATACTCTGGTTATTGACGGGCCGCTTTTTAAAAAACCCCTCCAGTTTAGGTTGGGTGAGATCAAGCATGGCCAGGACCGATCCTTGTTGGAAGTAATTCCGGTTTACCCCGGGCTGCCGGATCTCTGATGATTTTGGAGCAGCGAATTTAATACGTTCCTCGCCCAACCAGCCCCAGGCCTACAGGGCCTTTTACTATACACGTGTTCCCCAGGCAGGTAGCAGGCCGAAAGGGGCCCCAGGCTGGTTATATTTATAGGGGTGGACGGACAGAAGAAAAGAAGGAAAAAAATAAAGGGACCACTGAATAGCCTTTTTTTCCATGTGTGCGAATTTGTATGCCAACTCTCCCAGAATGCACAAAACTGAAAGCGGCTACTTTTATTTACTATGTTGCATGAATGCCAGGTCGGCCTCATGCAACAGGCACACTTTTCTTCTACTTTTATTTGCTATGTTGCATGAATGCTCATTCTGCAAGGCTTGAAACCTCTTGACATTTCCTTTAAACTTTGCTAATATACCCTTAGTCGAACTGAAAATCCGCGTGTCGGCAGTTCGATTCTGCCTCTCGGCACCAACAAACATGCGGGAGTAGCTCAGCGGTAGAGCATCGCCTTGCCAAGGCGAGGGTCGCGGGTTCAAATCCCGTCTTCCGCTCCATCAATGAGGCGGCATAGCCAAGTGGCAAGGCAGAGGACTGCAAATCCTCCACCCCCGGTTCGAATCCGGGTGTCGCCTCCATTTTTTATTTTTTTCGCCGGAGTGGCGGAATAGGCAGACGCAAGGGACTTAAAATCCCTCGGACAAACAATTGTCCGTACCGGTTCGATTCCGGTCTCCGGCACCAGGTCTAAACCCGCACAAACCCCGATACGGTCGGGGTTTTGCTTTTTTATGGGTAAATCGCCTCAAGTCTTTCCGCTTCTTTTCGAGCTTTGAGAGATATTGATGGTTTAGTTTCCATAACTATAGACCGCTTTTCTCAACGGGGTTGGCCGCACTCCTCTGCTGCTTCTACTTTGAAAATAGAACATGTCGCTCAAAGGTCCGTCGCCAAACAGTAATCGATTTTCATCCTTCTGATGGTGCCCCCGTTGTGCGGGGGCATGGGGGTCTACCCTGAAAATAAAACAAATACGTACAAAGATTAGCTATTAAACAATAATCTATTTTCATGCTTCTGATGGTGCCGCCATGCGGCATGATTGTCTCATTTTAATAAATCTGATGCATTATATAAAATCAAGACGCTTTGAAAAAGGCGGGTTGGCCGGTAAAGCAGGAGGATACCCGTGATGCCGCGGTGCCGGACGCGATTGCGATGCCCTGCAGGAAATTATTCCTTTGCAGGGCTATATTTTTATGTTACAATATGAGTAAATGAACATATAAACGGATATTGATTTGTATAGGATATTATCACACGCAGGCAACCCAAAAAGACCCAAATATCTTAGAGCGGAGGGTTGAAAATGCCCGGACCAAAATATACGTACGAAGCCGAGCTTTTCAAGGCCATTTCCCATCCCACCCGGATTGAAATCCTGAAGATCCTGCAGGAAGGGGAGAAATGCGTCTGTGACATTGTCCCGGCGCTGGGGATGGAACAGTCGAACGTGTCGCGCCACCTGGGCTTACTGAAAAAAGAAGGTATCCTTTCCAGCCGCAAGGATGGGCTGAAAATGATCTACCGGGTGGAAGACCGCCGGGTGTTCGAGCTTCTTGATACCGCGCGGGAGATCTTGAGGAAGTACTGGGAAGAGAGAAGGGAGATGCTGCTTTAATTGTTGATGAGGGGTCTGTTGAGCGGGTTTTTGCAGGATTCCAGGGGCCCGCAGGGGCGAAAGGAGCATGCACATTGTCCATTTACTTTGATAATGCGGCCACTTCATTTCCCAAGCCGGAGGAAGTATGCGAAGCGATGCTGCAATACCAGCGCGAGCTGGGAGTCAGCTCCGGCCGGGGGGCATACAAAAAGGCGTTGGAAGTCGACGGCATGGTTTTCAAAACGAGGAGCCTTTTGGGCAGGCTGTTTAACATAAAAGATGCCACACGCATCATCTTCACTTCCAATGTCACCGAATCGCTGAACCTGGCCCTGAAAGGCCTTATAGAAAGCGGAGACCACGTGATCACCACGCACATGGAACACAACGCCGTCTGGAGACCGCTGAAGGTGCTGGAAGAGGAAAGGGGTCTGAAGCTTACCGTTTTGTCCTGCCCGGAGGGCGAAAAATTCAACCCGGGAGATCTGGAAAAAGCCATCTCGCCCGAAACGCGGCTGGTGGTCGTCAACCACGCTTCGAACGTGACCGGAACGCTGATGCCAAAAGAGGCGGGGGGGATCTGCCGGGAAAAAGGCGTGCCGCTCCTGGTCGACGCAGCGCAGACGGCCGGGGTCTACCCCATCGATGTGGAAGAGTTGAAAGTCGATCTGCTGGCCTTCACCGGCCATAAAGGGTTATTAGGCCCTACCGGAACAGGCGGGCTTTATATAGCACCTGGAATCGATTTGAAGCCGCTAAAAGAGGGGGGCACGGGCGGCGAGTCTATCCTGGAACGCCAGCCCGACCACCTGCCGGACAAATATGAGGCAGGGACCCCCAACCTGGTCGGCCTGGCCGGCCTGGGCGCAGCGGTCCGCTACATTCTGGATAGAGGGCTGGAAAACATCAGGCGTCACGAACGGGAGCTGACGCAGCGGGCGCTGGAAACATTCCCGCAGGTTCCCGCCCTAACCCTTTACGGCCCTTCCTCGGCAGAGGAAAGGGTGGCCGTTCTCTCTTTCAACCTGGGCGGGCTTCCCCCCGAGGAAGTGTCTTATGTTTTGGATGAAGCATACCACATCATGGTACGGGCCGGCCTGCACTGCGCACCCAAGGCCCACCGCTGCCTGGGGACGGTCGATCGGGGGACAGTCCGCATCGGGCTGGGCATTTTCAACACCGAAGAAGAGCTTGAATACTTGACAAAGGCCTTGAAGGAGATCGCTGTCCAGGCAAAGAGTTGAACGGGGGTGTATTTCATATGGAGGAACGCAGCAAAAAGGTTTTTATCGTCCTGGACGAAGAGGACCAAAAGCTTTTAAACAGCGTCTATGTGGATAAAGACCCGGAAGAGGCGCTCCACTTTGTTTTAAAACACATCGTGCCCAAGGCCAAGAAGAAGATGCCCTGCCTCGCCGGGGAGCTCATGCGCTCGAAAGGAAGATAGATCATGCTGCTGAAAGACGTTGAGCTGACCTATGTTTCGCCGTGCCTGGCAGATCCGCAGAAAATCCGGCTGAAGGCCCGGCTTTCAGACGATATTTCAGAGGTCATGCCTTACCTGAACTCGGTTGTCAAAGGGGCCATTTACAACCACCACGCGCCTAACATATCCTTTCACAAGGAATTTCGGCTCATCACCCTGTATCCCACGGAGATGACCATGATCAAGGCCTTGAACACGACCGATGCCTGGCAGGTGATCGAATGGCTGAAAGAGCTCATCAACAAAACTCACGAAAAAAAGGATGAAATCGAACCCAGCTACGAGCGCAAAAGGCGCCCACATCCGCTGCAGTTGTATACCTGGCTGCCGGCCACAAACTGCCGGGAGTGCGGGGAACTGTCCTGCATCGCCTTTGCCGTGCTGCTATTCAGCGGGCAGCAGAAACTGGAAAGGTGCAAACCGCTTTTTACAGAAAAGTACCGCGAGCACAAGGAGGTGCTTATGGAGATGGCCTCCGTGCTCGGCGGTGGGGAGGACATAAGGATCCATTATTGAAGTGCAGGGATTTGAATTAATAAAATGTGAGGAGGTTGATCGAGATGAAGGTCAAAATTTTAGGCCCCGGGTGCAAAAACTGCCAGGCGCTGGAAAAGGAAGTTATCAATGCCCTGGCCGAGCTGGATGTGCCGGCCGAGGTGGAAAAGGTGGAGGACATGAACAAGATCATGGAGCACGATATCCTCATGACGCCGGGCTTGGTGATCAATGACAAAGTGAAGGTCTCCGGCAGGGCGCCCAAAAGAGAAGAGATCAAAAAGTGGATCCAGGAAGAACAATAACACGCAAAGCAGCAAGTATTCACGGAATCAAGCAGTATGGTTGATCGGGGTAAGGAGAGATAGAAAATGAAAGAGCTGCACAAGTTTATACTGATCACAGGGGTATTTTTGCTTGCCTATTTTGTGCCCTTTGACGACCCGCTGGTGAAAGCTTCCATCGCGGAGGCTTTCCTGATGATGCAGGAATATGCCCGGGAACACGTCCTGTTCTGCCTGATCCCGGCCTTTTTCATCGCCGGCGCCATCGCCAACTTCATTTCCCAGGGCGCGGTCATCAAGTACTTCGGCGGCGCGGCACACAAGGCAGTGTCCTACTCGGTGGCTTCCTGCTCGGGCAGCGTGCTGGCCGTGTGCTCCTGCACCGTGCTGCCTCTTTTCGCCGGGATCTACAAGAAAGGGGCCGGCATGGGCCCGGCCATCGCCTTTTTGTATTCGGGCCCCGCCATTAACATCCTGGCGATCATCCTGACCGCGCGGGTGTTGGGCTGGCAGTTGGGACTGGCCCGGGCCGTCGGTGCAGTGGTTTTTGCGGTAGTCATCGGCCTTTTGATGAGCTTTTTCTACCGCCGGGAAGAGGAGGAAAGAACCAGGGCCTCCCTGGAGCAGATGGTGGAAGAAAAAGAAGAAAAGCGCAGCGGAGGGCAGAACCTGCTCTACTTCCTGGTGCTGATTTTGATCCTGGTCTTTGCCGCCTGGGCCCGGCCCGAGCAGGCGGCAGGGTTCTGGTACTCCGTCTACAGCGTTAAGTGGTACCTGGTAGCGGCGCTTTTAGCGGGACTGGCTTACATGGTGGTGCGCTGGTTTGACAGTGAAGAGCGCTCCTCCTGGGTTTTTTCCACCTGGGATTTTAGCCGCCAGATCCTGCCGCTTCTTTTTGCAGGCGTGCTGGTGGCGGGGCTGCTCATGGGGCGCCCGGGATCTGAGGCGGGCCTCATTCCAGCTCAATACATCGAAGCGGTTGTAGGAGGAAACACCATCCAGGCCAACCTGGTCGCCTCAGTTCTGGGAGCGTTCATGTACTTTGCCACCCTGACCGAGGTCCCCATCCTGCAGGGCCTACTCGGCTCCGGTATGGGGCAGGGACCGGCCCTGGCGCTGCTCCTGGCAGGTCCAGCGCTCAGCCTGCCCAACATGCTGGTCATTCGCAGCGTGCTGGGCACCAGAAAAACGCTGGTTTTCATCGTCCTGGTGGCGATCATGGCCACCATCTCCGGCCTGATATACGGTTCCATTGCGACCGTTTTTTAGCATCCTCTTTGGCGGGAAAATAAGAAGTTGACATGACCAGGGGCTGCTGGTAAGATAATTGATATGATAGTGATATATTTAAATATATATTTATGTTATCCAAGGTAAAGGAGGGTGAATATGGCGGAAGCCAAGGAGTATAAACTGGGTTTTTTCCACAAGTACCTTTCCCTGTGGGTAGCGATATGTATCGTGATCGGCATTGGCCTGGGCCAGCTTATCCCCGGGGTGGCCCAAACGTTGAGCGAGATCCAGGTAGCCCAGGTCAATATTCCCATTGCCATTTTACTGTTCGCCATGATGTACCCCATCATGCTGCAGATCGATTTCAGCGAGGTCGTCAACGCCGTCAAGGCACCCAAAG
>PWTK01000013.1 GCA_003563895.1 Syntrophomonadaceae bacterium | reverse complement strand
AAGAAGCCCCGCAAAAAAGAGGTTTTAAAAGGTTACACTTACAAAAAGGCCTTGATCTGCTAAAAAGCTGTATTTGGGGGGCCACTCAACAAGAATTCCCTGAGTTAAGTTGATATTCATGATGTTCTTTTCAACGGCCAGAACTGCGGCTGGGTTAGATTTTTAGCGTTAGCCCATAATTACCTTCTGCCTTTAGTATAGAAGGGGATATTTTGAAATTCACCTGTTAGGGCACCGGCTTGTCCAGGTTTGGAACAGCCTTATTCCATAATTTTGCTGACGCATTCCTGGCAGACGATCCTGCCGCTGAACTGCTTGGTGCCTTCAGCATTCCCGCAAAAGATGCATGCCGGTTCATACTTTTTGAGTACAATCTTTTCGCCATCCACGTAGATTTCCAGGGCATCTTTAACATTAATACCCAGGGTTCTCCTCAGCTCAATGGGGATGACCACACGGCCAAGTTCATCCACTTTCCTCACAATACCGGTTGATTTCACTTCTGACTCCCCCTTGTTGCAATTTTCGACAACAGATGTCAATTTTCATTATACCAGTAATTGCCATGAAAAGCAACACTTTTTTGCACAAATTAAGCAATTGCTGTAAAATAATATAGAGCATGCGATCCAACTCCTTCCAGAGCATCATCCGAGAACCCGCGAGAACCCGGCAATCGCTGTGAATTGACAAAGCGGAGCATTCCGCTGAAAATTAGAACGGCGGATTTTTTCGACAGGACTGACGCATGACTTTTAAAATACAGGCATATCAAGGCTTACAGGGATTGCAGCCAAACAACTTTTCGCGCTATTTTTCTAACAAAATTTTGAAATATAAAGGGTTTGAAGCATTTTTCATGCGTCAGCCCTTTTTTCGATTTTTCGAAGATAGATTTGCTAAGACCGACTGTTTGTGGTATAATCAATCCTTGGTTTTTAGGAAGCGCTTTTTAGGAAAGTTTTTGACAAATTTGACGAATTAACTGAACGGTTTGCCCTTATTTTCAGGCGGCCAGCACCACAATCGCCTGCTTCATCGTCTCAGCCTTTTTTGTGTGGGGGTGTCGGCATGAGGACCGAAAAGAAGTTTTATATCACCACGCCCATTTACTATCCCAGCGACAGGCTGCACATTGGCCATTCCTATACCACGGTCGCTGCCGATGCCGCGGCCAGGTTTAAGCGCCTGACCGGCTTCGATGTCTGGTTTTTAACGGGGACCGACGAGCACGGTCAAAAAATTCAGCGCAGCGCCGAAGCGGCCGGGAAAAATCCCCAGCAGTTCGTGGATGAGATTGTGGTTTGGATCAAAGAGCTCTGGGCCGGGTTGGACATCTCTTATGATGATTTTATTCGCACCACGGAACCTCGCCACAAGGAGGCCGTGCAGGACATTTTCGCCCGGCTTTACAGGCAGGGGGACATATACAAGGGCAAATACGAGGGCTGGTACTGCACCCCCTGCGAATCCTTCTGGACGCCGAGGCAGGTAAACGAGGGCAGATGCCCTGACTGTGAGCGGGAGGTAGAGCTTGTCTCCGAGGAAGGGTATTTTTTCCGCATGTCCCGCTATGCCGACAAACTCCTGGAGCATATCGAAAGCCACCCCGAATTCATTCAGCCGGCATCCCGCAAAAACGAGATGATCAATAATTTCCTCAAGCCCGGATTGGAAGATCTTTTTGTTTCCAGGACCACTTTCGATTGGGGGATCGAAGTCCCCTTTGATCCCGGCCACGTGATTTACGTTTGGCTGGATGCCCTGACCAACTATATCACCGCCCTGGGTTACCCGCACCGGTCGGAGCGGTTTGAGCGCTACTGGCCTGCGGATGTGCAGCTTATCGGCAAGGAAATCGTCCGCTTTCATACCATTTACTGGCCCATTTTTCTGATGGCGCTTGGCCTGCCCCTGCCGCACAGGGTTTTCGGGCATGGGTGGCTGCTGCTGCAGGAAGGAAAGATGTCCAAATCCCGGGGGAACGTGATCGATCCCATGGTGCTGGTAGAGCGCTACGGGTCGGACTGCGTGCGTTACTTCCTGTTGAGAGAGATTCCCTTCGGTGCCGACGGTATTTTCAGCAACGAGTCCATGCTGCAGCGGTTTAATTCCGACCTGGCCAATGACTTGGGCAACCTGGTGAGCCGGACCTTAACCATGGTGGAAAAATATTTTGACGGACATATTCCCGCCCCCTCCACCCGCGAAAAACAGCCGGTAGACGAGGACCTGCAGCGCCTGGCACTGGAAACGCCGCAGCGGGTCGAGGAGCTGATGGACACCCTGCAGTACAGCGCCGCCCTGGAGGCGCTCTGGAAACTGGTAAGGCGTTCCAACAAGTATATCGATGAAACAACCCCCTGGCTTCTGGCCCGTGAAGAGGACAAAAGAGAGCGCCTTCAAACTGTCCTGTATCACCTGTGCGAATCCATCCGCTTCGTAAGCGTGATGCTGTGGCCTTACATGCCGCAAACCCCGCCCCGCATTTGGGAGCAGCTGGGCATTTCCGGGGAGCTGCCGCAGCACTCCTGGGAGAGCCTGCAGCGCTTCGGAGGCCTGGAGCCGGGCACCCGCGCGCACCGCACCGAAGACCTGTTTCCCAGGCTGGATATCGAAGAAGAGCTGAAAAAGCTGCTGGGTGAAAAAGCCGGGCCAACTCCCGAAAAGCTGCCCCAAAAAACGGGTGACGAGGAAAAGCCGGAGGCGCATGACGCGCATGCGAAAACCACCGGGAAAGGGGCCGCTGCCGCCGGGGGGGAAGGGCTTATCTCCTTGGAAGAATTTTCGCGGGTGGAGATACGTGTGGCCGAAATCGTGGAAGCCGAACCGGTTTCCGGCACCGATAAACTCTTGACGCTGCTCCTCGACGCGGGCGGAGAACAAAAGCAGGTGGTGGCCGGCATCGCGCAGCACTACCGGCCGCAGCAGCTGATCGGGAAAAAGACGCTTTTTGTTTCCAACTTGAAACCGGCCAAAATACGGGGAATCCGTTCTGAAGGCATGATTCTGGCCGCTTCCGGTCCCGGCGGCGAACTGGTTCTGACCACCGTGGACGGCGATCTTCCCCCGGGGAGCGTGATTTCATGAAAAAAGGGGTAAAACTGGCCGACAGCCACGCCCACCTGGACTTCAATCAGTTTGAACGCGATCGCTCTGAGGTCATCCGCAGGGCAGAAGCGGCAGGGGTCCAGCTGATTATCAACATCGGCTTTGACCTGGAATCTTCCCGCCGCTCCATTGAGCTGGCGGAAAAATATGCCCCGGTTTATGCTTCGGTGGGGATACACCCCCATGATGCGAAAAATGCGCCCGGGGGATACCTGGAGCGGCTGGAGGAACTTTCTGCACACCCCAAAGTGGTGGCCTTGGGGGAGATGGGGCTGGATTACTACCGCAACCGTTCGCCGCGGGAGATCCAGCAGAAGGTTTTCCGCGAGCAGCTGGAGCTGGCCCTACGGCTGGATTTGCCGGTAATCCTGCACGACCGCGATGCCCACGACGAGCTGCTGCAGATCCTGAAGGAAACGGGCATCCCGGCAGCCGGCGGTGTGATGCACTGCTTTTCCGGCGACTGGACCCTGGCGCAGCCGGCGATGGAGTTGGGGCTTTACATCTCCATGGCAGGACCCGTTACATATTCCGGGAACGCTGCGCTTAGCGAGGTGGCGTCCAGGGCACCCGAAGAACGCCTGCTGATGGAAACGGATGCCCCATTTCTGGCGCCCCACCCCCGCCGGGGGAAGCGGAACGAGCCGGCCCTTGTTTCCCTGGTGGCGGAAAAGGTGGCCTCCCTGAGGGGCGTCACCCCGGAGCGGATGGGGATGGCTTGCCTGGAAAACACCCGGCGGCTCTTTGGCATAAACCAAAAACCGCAGTACTGAAAAGGCTGCGTTCATATACACAGGTAAGTAATTAGAAAAACTTGGTGCTCTCCAACACAAATATGGTTCCGAAAGCGATCTGGTAGAAAAGTGATTTTCAGGCAAAGAACAAGACTTTTCTTGTACATGGATACGGCACCGTAATGATGTTTTAGAGCACCTGGTGTTCTGCCGGCCTGATCCTGCCGGGATGTTCCGGGCAGCTGCACGGCCGGAAAAACGGAGGTGGTTGAATGACCCGCTTGCTAAAAGCCTTCGGTCTTTCCCGCCTGTTTTTTTTGGGTGCCGCAACGGCTGCGGTGGCCTTGAGCATCTTTGTTTACGTCGCTTTGAGCCCTCTTGAGGTGGTGCTGAACCACCACGAGGGGGAGGAAAACATTATTTCCACCAGAGCGAAAGATGTGGAAGGCCTCCTGGCCGAACAGGGCATACACCTGGAACCGGGTGAGCAGGTGCTGCCCTCTCCGCGGCATCCTTTGAAAGAGGGAATGGAGATCGAAGTGAGGCAATTGATTTACGTTGAGGTAAAAAATGACGGCGAAAGCTTTCCTGTACGGACCCATGCCTCAAGCGTGCAGGAACTGCTGGAGGAACTCGGCTTCCCCGCTGAGAATGCCTTCGGCGTTTGCCCGCCCCTCAATGCAGACTTACAACCGGGTGATCGGGTTGAGCTGAGCCCTTACCGGGTGGTCGAAAAAAAGGAAGAAGTGGCGGTACCTTATGACATTGAAGAGCGGGAGGACGAGGAACTGCCCGAGGGACGCATCCGCATCCTCCAGGAAGGCGAGCAGGGGGTCCAGCTCAAGAGGTTCCAGGTGGTCTACGACGGTGAGGAAGAGATCTACCGCCAGCTGGAGGAGGAAACGCTCCTCAAGGAGCCGGTTCAGGCGGTGGTGGCGGTGGGAACGAAGGAAATCCCCGGTGTCTCCGGGCAGGTGGCTTCCAGGAGCGGCGGCAGGGCCGTGACCGTCACGGAGGGCTACGCTTCCTGGTACGGGCCCAACTTCCACGGCCGGCGCACGGCCAGCGGAGAAGTGTATAACCAGCACGATTACACGGCGGCGCACAGAAGCCTTTCCTTTGGGACCATGGTGAAGGTGACCTTTTTGAAGACGGACCGCAGCGTGATGGTACGCATCAACGACCGGGGCCCCTACGTGGGGAACCGCATTATTGACCTGTCCCGCCAGGCTGCAGAAGAGATCGGTTTGAGGGCGCACGGTATCGGAAGGGTTCGCCTGGAAATCTATTAGCGGGTTTCAAACAGGGGATTAGGGGATTTTTTCTGTTTGACAAGCAGGATTCAATGTGATAATGTAATTTTTGTGAGTCCCAACCTCACAGATTTTAAGATTCTAGGAGGTATGTTTATAATGTTGGGTCGGGTTAAATGGTTTAACAAAGAGAAGGGTTACGGATTCATCGAAAGGGATGACGGAGACGACGTTTTTGTCCACTATTCCGCCATCGAGGAAGAGGGCTTTAAAACTCTGGTTGAAGGTCAGGACGTAGAATTTGACATCGTTGAAGGGAGCAGAGGCCCTCAGGCAGCTAATGTGAAAAAGCTGTAACCTGTGAGGTGGGATTGCTTTAATATATTCTATTTAAGTATATCTAACCTCGAGCCCAGGGGGGACCGGAAACGGTCCCTCTTATTACATGGGTGTCCGTCAATAAATTTGTTTTGTTGAGGAAGGAATTCAGGCTTAAATCGTGAATAGTATCTGTTACCTGTATAAATAAAATGCCGGTTCAGAAAAGGTTATGGAAAGGGGAAATCCGTCATGCAGATTCACGTGCGCGGAAAAAACATGGAAGTCAATTCGTCTCTGCAGGAATATGCCGAAAAAAGATTGGGCAAGCTGGAAAAATATTTCGACTCCAACTTTGAAGCCCAGGTGACCCTAAGCGTGGCCAAAGAAGACAATATTGTGGAAGTCACCATATCCATTGACGGCCTGTTGCTCCGCGGCGAGGAGTCTTCGGAGGACATGTACGCTTCCATTGACAAAGTGGTCGATAAGCTGGAAAGGCAGATGCACAAATATAAAACCAAGATCAACCGCAAGCTCAGGCAGAGAGGCATCAAAGAGCTGAACGAGCAGTACGTCAGCCTGCAGCGGGAGGAAAAGGAAAATGAAGAGCCGCAAGTGGTCAGGACGAAGCGTTTTGTCATTAAACCCATGAGCGTGGAAGAAGCCATTCTGCAGATGAACCTGCTGGGGCACGATTTTTTCGTTTTTAATAATGCCGAAACGGAAGACATCAATGTGCTTTACCGCCGCAAGGATGGTAATTACGGACTGATCGAGCCCGCAGAGTGAGGTCTTCTTATTTCACCAGGAAGGCTTTTTAGGCGGAAACCGGCGAAAGCCGGTTTTTTTTCTGGTTTTGGAGGTAATGCTTTTGAAAATGTGGAATTAAATATGAAAACGGGGCAGTCGGTTAGCTCCACCCAACTATTCGCAATACGTTGTATTCAATGCATTTATCATTTTCGGTGGCCGATTGAACAAATTCAGCGTCCATGTAAGTAATAATTCTACATATCATGATTATCAACTTAACTCAGGGAATTCTTGTTGAGTGGTTCCCAAAATACAACTTTTTAGCAGATCAAGACCTTTTTGTAAGTGTGACCTTTTAAAACCTCTACTCGACTGGGGCTTCTTTCATTGTCATCCTGAGCAAACCCGATAGTCTGACTACATATTTCTGATAGGAATTTGGGTGGTCAGCCCCCATTCTACGCTCTTATGTTCTGCAATGGAAGACTTTCGCCTGAAGCGTATCATAGGTTTGGCTAATCGACTACCCCGTATATGAAATTAAAGGCGATTTTGGCGGCAGACACTCCTGCTGCGGATGGGTGCCGGGTGCCGCTTTTCGCGGGAGGCTCTTTTTAACAGCATTGTTGATAGCTTTAAATACCCTTTATTGCTTACCTCATTTCGTTTTCTATTTTCTTGTTCGAGGACACAGCACCTGAATTCCAAACAATATCAACACTTAAATTTAAATGAGCCTCGCGGGAAAAAGATCACCGGTTGCTGCCTCGCGCCATGATTTGCATTTGGCCGATTTTCGGGATAGAAGGGATCTGGTGGCGGCAATGAAGCATATTGTAAACATCATCATTTTCGAAGGAGGGACCCCCGCCAGCGAGATCGAAAGGACGCTGGCCGGCGTGCGACAGGCTGTTTTGCTGGATAACATCAGCAAAATGCAGCATCTGGGAAATGTTGGTACCATTTACCTGTTCACAAATTTCCCCTGGCTGGCGGAGGAAGCCCAGGCCATGGGTGTGAGGATTTGGCAGAGCGAAGAGGGCGGCGGAGCGTTTCACTTCGGCAGGGCTTTAAGGGACCTGATCAATAAAGAAAACCTGGAGAACATCTTTTACATCGGCGGGGCAAGCCTGCCCTTTGTGACCGTGCAGGAGCTGCAGGAAATTTGCGATCTGCTGCTGCAAAACGAGGAGATCGTTTATTCCAACAACGCCCAATCGGCGGATGTTGTCGCTTTTACGCCGGGAGGCCTGATCAACAGGATAGACCCGCCGAAGATGGATAATATCCTGGCCGTCTCCCTGCGGGATGGAACGGGGGTGGCGCACCGGCTTTTCAAAAACAGCACAGGGCTTCTCTTCGACCTGGACACACCAGCCGACCTGCTGGTGCTGGCCGGAAGCCCCTTTGTGGGCCCCCGCACGCACCAGCGTTTGAAAACCCTGCGCCTGGACCTGTCGCGACTGGATAGGGCAAAAGCCGTGCTGCGCGGCGATTACGAGGAAATACTTCTTTTGGGACGCGTGGGCGCCCCGCTGGTGGCCCTAATCAATCATAACCTGAAGGCGCGCCTGCGCATTTTCTCCGAAGAGAGGGGGATGAAGGCCCTCGGCCGGGAAGAACGGGGCGAAGTGGTGTCCCTGATGGGTTTTTTCTTCGAGGAGGTCGGCCCCCGCCGCTTTGTCGGCTACCTGGAAAAGGTTGCTCACTGCGCCTTTCTGGATACGCGCGTGTTGATGGCCCACTTGAAACTCCACCCTTCCACGGAGGAGCGCTTCCTATCCGACCTGGGCGCCTGGGAGGAGCTTCAAGATCCTGCTTTGAGGGAATTTACCCGGGCTGCTGTGGAATCTTCCATCCCCATTTTGTGCGGCGGTCATTCCCTGGTGCTGGGAGGGCTGTGGGCGCTGGTGAATGAAGTAGGCCCCACCCTTCCCTGAAAAGACAGCGTCAAACGAAAAGGAGGTTGTTCGATATGAAGCGCTACCGCCTGTCCCAGTTGAACGAAGACGAATACCGGGGCCTGATGCAGCGCTCTGAAGCCGATATATCAATGCATGTCCCCCTGGCCCGCGAAGTTGCAGAAGCCGTCCAGAGCCGCGGCGACGAAGCGCTGCTCTATTACACGAAGCTTTTCGATGGGGTGGAGCTTTCCCCCGAGGAACTGAAGGTTGACGAAGAAGAGATCGAAAAGGCCTGGAAGGGCCTGGATCAGAAAACCCGCGAAACTCTGGAATATGCTGCCGGCAATATCCGGAAGTTTCACCGGGAGCAGCTGCCCCGGGAAATATGGATGAAGGAGATCGACCGGGGCATTATGGTCGGGGAGAAGGTGACCCCCATCTCCAGCGTTTCGCTCTATGTTCCGCACGGCAAGGGAAACTTCCCCTCGGTGATGCTGATGCTGGGTATTCCCGCGATGGTTGCCGGCGTCCCGCGCATTGTCGTCTGCACGCCGCCGGGGGAAGGGGGAGGGATCGAAGAGGCCACCCTAGGGGCGGCTTGGCTGGTCGGGATTAAAGAAATTTACCGGGTTGGCGGCATGCAGGCCGTGGCTGCCGCGGCTTACGGCACCGAAACCGTACCCCGCTGCAAAAAGGTGCTGGGCCCCGGCAGCGCTTACGTGAACGCAGCGCGGAGGCTGCTCTACGGGGTGCTGGACGTGGGCCTGCCGGCCGGCCCCAGCGAAGCGGTCATCCTGGCCGATGAAGAGGCCGATCCCCGGACGGTTGCGCTGGATCTCATGATAGAAGCAGAACACGGACCCGATTCCTCCGCCCTGCTGGTGACCCACTCCCCGGAACTGGCAGAAAAAGTAGAGGCTGAGGTTGTGACGCTGCTGGAGGGGCTTTCCCCGGAAAGGCGCCGGTTTGTGGAAGCGGTATTCGACAGGTACGGCGGGATCGTGCTCACTGAAAGCCTGGAAGATTCAGTGGATTTTGTCAACGAATATGCCCCCGAGCATATGGAACTGTTAACGGCCGAACCCTTTGCGCTACTGCCGCGCATTCAAAACGCCGGCGAAATTCTTCTCGGGCCCCATACTCCCATCACTCTCTGCAATTTTCTGATGGGCCCGAACGCCATACTGCCAACGGGAGGCTTTGCGGCCACCTATTCCGGCCTTTCCGTTCACGATTTTCTGAAGCGGAGCTCCCTGGGTTACGTGACCGCGGAGGGGTTTGATCGGGTACGGGAGGCCTCGTCCCACTTCGCGAGGCTGGAAGGCTTTGACGCCCACGCCCGTGCAGTGGAAGAGCGGGGGAAAAAAGGCGGCAGCTGAGCGCATTCAAGCTTGATTCCTGTGCCAGATATTTTTATCACTCCCGGCACCCGGGCTCTTCAACAGCCGTGTTGTCTTTGCGGCAGGAATGGAGGGGTGGCGGAGCGCCGCCGTCCCTGTCCGGAAAATGTCAGCCGGAGAAAACGGAAAAGCACGAAAGGAGGTGCGGTCCCGAAAGCGGTTGCCGAATGCTCCGCTGAAGGGCGTCTATGGAAATTATTGCCAGACGCAAAACTGCCGAATCGGAAGTGGAGGTGGCCCTCAATCTTGGCCCGCGGCTTGACGATCCGAAAAAAGGGCTGAGTACGACCCTCCCCTTTTTGAACCACATGCTGGAGCACATCATGTGGCGGGGGGAGTTTAACTTGAGGGTGGAGGTGAAGCTCTCCGGGTTTTACCTCTCGCACGTGGTATGCGAGGATATCGGCCTGACGGTGGGCCGTGCGCTGAAAAAAACCGTAGAGGACGGGCTGGAAAAAGGGGTCAAGGGGTACGGCTTTGCCTATGCAACCATCGACGAAGCCCTGGCCCGCGCGGTGCTCAGCTTCGAAAACAGGGCCTTGCTGGATTTCAGCTGTGCCCCTGGCGTGGAAGTGCCGGCTCATACAGAAAACATGAACTCGGAAGACCTGCAGGCCTTCCTGGAAGGGCTGGTACAGGGGGCTTCCTGCACTCTGCACCTGGATCTGCTGAAAGGCGTTAACGGCCACCACCTCTGGGAAGCGTCATTCCGCGCCCTGGGAGAAGCCCTCCGCCAGGTCCTGAATCGCAGGGAGTGGAGAAAGGGCATAACATCGGGGGTGGCCGGGCCCATTGAGCTGCAGGTGGAGAAATCGAACGAGGCAGATGAACGGGGGAAAAGCGGTGAATGAGCGGGGCCTGCCGGCGAAGATAATTTTCGACATGGACGGTGTCATCACGGGAGAAGAACGCTACTGGGATGCAGCCGCCCTGGTGGTGTGGGAACTGTTTTTCAGCCCCCGCTATCTCGGGCTTACGCCCCCCGGAGGGCTGCCTCCCTTTCAGCCCGATCCCTCCCCCGGTTGCATCTCGGTGGTTCGCCGCTTCGTCTTCGATGAAGACAGGACGGTGGCCTTTTTTAAGAGAAAAGCTGTCAATTCCAACTGGGACCTGGCTTTCCTCGTCTTTTCTTTTCACCTGATTCGCCTTTTCCGGGAACTGCAAAGGTGCGGCGGGATTTTGTCCGCGCCCTCCCTTCCAAATGGCGAGGAACCGGGCATCGCTCACCTTTGGGAGTGGGGAAACTCGCTGCCTGCTGCAGCCGGCGAGCGCTTCTTTTCCCCTTCCGCAGAGGAAGCCTGGGCCGAAGGAGCCCGGGGCGAGCTGGAGCTGATGGCCCGCCTGACCCGTGTGGCTCCTCCGCCGCTGGAGGGCCTGCTGGAGAGAATGCTCAGGCCCCACTCCCTCTTTTGGAGAGGGTTGCAGCGCATATTCCAGGAGTGGTATTTCGGCGGAGAGAAATACGCAGAACTCTATGGAGAAAAACCGTTAGAGCCCGCCAGGGAGGGCCTGATTCACCGCGAAGAACCGCTTCTGCCGGTGGGGGAGATCGAAAAAGCCCTGCGCCAGATAAAGCGGCAGGGCTGGGTTCTCGGGATTGCCACGGGCAGGCCGCGGAACGAGCTCTATCCCCCCCTCAAACAGATGGGTCTCTGGGATTGTTTCGATCCCCGCTCCATCGCGACCTTCACGGAAGTGGAAGAAGCCGAGCAGAGGATGAACGCGGGGGGAAAAAGGCTCTCGCTGCGCAAGCCCCATCCCTTTTCTTTCCTCAAGGCCTACTTCGGCGACAAGGAACCCGAGCGAGAAATGATAAGCCGGCCGTTTCGCTCCCTGCCTGCGCAGAGGTGCTGGGTGGTGGGGGATGCCCTGGCTGACCTGGTTGCAGCGCGGGAAATGGGCGCTTCTTTCATCGGCGTGTTGACCGGCCACGGTGGTAGCGAAAACAGGGCGCTTTTCCAGCGCGAGGGCGCTGATGCGGTGCTGCCCGATGTGACTGCGGTTCCCGGTTTCCTGGCAGAGAAAGGCGCTACGGCGTGAACTTTTTCTTGAGTTTGGTGGCTGCAACCAGCAGGCCGACGATGCCGATGGCCAGGACCGCGTAATTCGCAAGCTGGGCTTTGTGGATGCCCTTCAGCAAAACGGGCTCCACGGGGCTTTCGATTCCCGGGGCCAAGTAGGCCGGCAGGGCGGCGATGGCGAACTGGAAGGAAGCAAAAACAATGAGTGCCAGCACCCCCGGTGCCAGGAAAATGGAGCGGTTGCCGTAGAGATAGTAGAGGAAGATGAGGCAAAACCCCATCGCCGCCAGGGAAAGCCAGAAGGCGTTCTGCACCACGTTGGCTTCTATCCCGGACAGGAGCAGGGCCGTGTCGGGTGGATGCTCGGTGGCTTCGATAACCAGGGCGAGCTCCTCGGAGGTGACCATTTCCATCAGGGAAAAGGATAAAACGAAAAAAATCAGGGCGAGGGCGAAGCCAACGGAGAGAATTATTTTTAGAAGCAGCTTCACTTCCTGCACGGCATTTTCACCTCAGTTCGCGTTTCATGATTGGGAAATGGCGTTCGGAAAAGGGGGTTTTCCCCATGCCTGACCCCGGCCATAGCCAGGACCTCCGAGCTTCCTCATCGGAATGGAAAAAGTCTTGACATCGATGCCCGGGAATTTACAGCCAGGTGATTCTCAACATTATTGTCGTTCCAAGCACCGTCTGCCGTAAGCGATGAATATCAGGCACAACAAAGGATTTTTGCGCAAGATGCCGTGGCACTGCAGTGTTGTTTTGGAGCGCTGAGAGTCGGAAAGGTGGTTTCTAAAATTCTCTCCGCGGCGGGGAGATTCCTGCCGCCGCCACAAAAAAAACCGCATTTTCCATCAGCCGGAAAAAAAGCGCCAGGAGCGTTTTTTTTTCATTATACCCCAACCAGGCTCATCAGCAAATACCGCGTAGCCCGGGTTTCCCCCCGAAATCCTCTGCCCCCGTCCCCTCTTTCGGGCACCGAGCCGTTTTCGGCGGTGCGGAAGAAAAGGCTCCATTGTTTTTGCCCGCAGGGGAAGCGGATGCATTTAGACTTTTCAATTCACAAAATAACCTGTAAAATAGAGACGGGGGAGAAAAGCCCTCCCTGTTTTTTAAATGTGTATAATGTATTTATATGATAATAAATGATGGAAAGAGGAGTACCGTTCCTATGGGCATACTAACCAAAATATTTGGCGACCCGCACGCCAGGGAAGTTAAAAAGCTCTGGCGTTATGTGGAAGAAGTTGGCTCTTACGAGGAGCGCATGAGAGAATTAAAGGACAGCCAGTTTCCCGAGTACACCGCCCAGCTCAAGGAGAGGCTGGAGGAAGGGGAGACCCTGGACGATCTTCTGCCCGAGGCCTTTGCCCTGGCCCGGGAGGCAGCCCGCCGGACGGTGGAGATGAGGCCGTTCGATGTGCAGGTGCTGGGCGGAGTGGTGCTCCACCAGGGGCGCATCGCCGAGATGAAAACCGGTGAAGGCAAGACCCTTGTGGCGACCATGCCCGCTTACCTGAACGCCCTGACTGGCAAAGGCGTCCATATTGTGACCGTCAACGACTACCTGGCAAGGCGCGACCGGGAGTGGATGGGGCCGGTCTACGAGCTGCTGGGCCTCACCACCGGGCTCATCGTTCACGACATGAAACCCCCGGAGCGCCGGGAGGCCTACCGGGCGGACATTGCCTACGGCACGAACAACGAATTCGGGTTTGATTACTTGCGCGACAACATGGTGCTCTACAGCGAGCACCTGGTGCAGCGCCGCCACCATTACGCCATCGTGGACGAGGTGGACAGCATCCTCATCGACGAAGCCCGGACCCCCCTCATCATCAGCGGCAGCCCGGAGAAAGACACAGGGATCTTCGAGCGCTGGAAAGCCCCGGTGGAGTCCATTGCCCGGAAGCAGAACCGATTGGTAAAGGATTTTCTGCGGGAGGCCTCTGCCAGGGTGAAAGACGGCAGGCACGATGAGGCGGCGGAGTTACTGTACCTCGCCAAGCTGGGGTCGCCGAAAAACAGCGAACTTTTCGAGCTGTTAAAAGAGCCGGGCCTGGGCAAAAAGGTGGAAAGGTTCAGGCACGAGATCTCCGAGAGCCAGAAGCAGGCGCTGAAAGAAGAGCTTTTTTTCACCATCGACGAGGTTACCGGGGTGGTGGATGTCTCCACCCGCGGATACGATATCCTGGTGCAGGAGGAACCCGACCTGAGGCGCTTCCTCAGCTACGACCGCGAAGCTGAAGAGGAAGCAGAGGAAGAAGCCCTGGTGGAGGATAAGAGCACCTCCAGCGAGCAGAAGGAGGCCGTTCAAAGGGGAAGCGAGCATGAATCGGTCATCCGCACCATGCTGAAGGCCTACTCCCTGTTTCAAAGAGATGTGGATTACGTGGTGAGCAACGGCGAAGTGGTTATCGTCGATGAGTTCACCGGGCGCCTGATGCACGGCCGGCGCTATTCCGAAGGACTGCATCAGGCCATCGAGGCGAAAGAAGGGGTGGACGTAAAGGGCAGGACGCGCACCATAGCTTCCATTACCTTCCAGAACTACTTCCGCATGTACGAGAAGCTGGCCGGCATGACCGGCACCGCGGAAACGGAAGAGGAAGAATTTCGGAAGATCTACGGCATGGACGTGGTGGTCATCCCCACTAACAAGCCCCTGCGAAGGGACGAAATGCCCGATGCCGTATACCGCACGGAGCGCGCCAAGTTCAAGGCCGCCGTGGAGGAGATCGAAAGGCTTCATCAAAAGGGACAGCCGGTGCTGGTGGGGACCATCTCCATCGAAAAATCAGAGCTGCTGAGCCGGATCCTTCAGAAGAAGGGCATCCCCCACCACGTGCTGAACGCCAAGCACCACGAGAAAGAAGCCCAGATCGTGGCTCAGGCCGGCCAGAAGGGCGCGGTGACCATCTCCACCAACATGGCCGGCCGCGGGACGGACATCATCCTCGGCGGCAACCCGGAACCGGAGATCGAAGCGGTCCGGAACAACCCCGAGCTTTCAGAGGAAGAAAAAGAGGACCGCATCCGGCAGATCCGCTCCGACTGGCAGCAGCGGCACGATGAAGTTGTGGAGCTGGGCGGTCTGCACATTTTGGGCACCGAACGCCACGAATCCCGCCGCATTGACAACCAGCTGCGGGGCCGCTCAGGGCGCCAGGGAGACCCCGGGTCTTCGCAATTTTTCGTCTCCCTGGAGGACGACCTGATGCGCCTCTTCGGTTCCGACAACGTGGGCCAGATCATGGATAAACTGGGCATGGAAGAGGACGTCCCGGTCGAGCATTCCATGATCAACCGGGCCCTGGAAAACGCCCAGAAAAGGGTGGAAGGGCGCAACTTCGAGGTCCGCAAGCAGCTCCTGGAATACGACGACGTGCTGAACCAGCAGCGGGAGGTTATTTACAAGCAGCGCCGGGAGGTGCTGGAAGGTGAAAACCTGCGGGAACGCGTCCTGGGCATGATCGATGATTTGATCAACCGGGCGCTGGACCTCTACTGCGACGCCCGGCTGGACGAAGAAGAATGGGACCTGGGCGGCCTTTTGGGTTACGCGGAAAACATCTTCCTGCCCCACGGGAAAATAAAGGTGGAAGACCTGGAGGAGCTCTCCCGGGAGGGCATCCAGGATGAGCTGCACCGCGCCGCTTATGCCCGCTACGAAGAGCGGGAAGAAGAGTTGGGAACGAACATCATGCGGGAGTTGGAGCGCGTCATCCTGCTGCGCAACGTGGACGGCAAGTGGATGGACCACATCGACGCCATGCACGAGCTGCGCCAGGGGGTGGGCCTGCGGGCTATCGGCCAGCAGGACCCGCTGGTGACCTACCGCTACGAGTCGGCGGAGATGTTCCGGGAGATGATCCGCTCCATCCAGGAGGATGTCATTCGCCTGCTCTACCACGTGCAGGTGACCGAGGCGCCGCAGCGGGAGAGCGCTGCCACGCCGCAGGCCGCCGTGAAAAACCAGGCTGGCGCCATCGGAGATGCCAGGAGAAGCGGCGGTGAAGCGCCGGCCGGCGGACGGGGGCAGGTGGAGAGCAGCAAGCAGCCGGTGAGGGTGGAGAAAGTCGGCCGCAACGAGCCCTGCCCGTGCGGCAGTGGCCGCAAGTACAAGAAGTGCTGCGGGGCTGGCTCCTGAGCGTTATCTGAGAAAGAAATTCCAAATACCCCACGCCGATCCATCACAGGTTGTTAGGCCCTTAGCCCTTTATTTCTCTGTAAATTTGGCAAAACTCTTTCAAGCGATCTCGTGAGGGCTGATTTTTTATACTTTTAGAAGGAGCCAATTTGAAATTCAATTTCACAACTATCAAATTAGCTCAGGGGAATAGTGAACGAACCCTGTGTAAACAAAGTTTTAGAAAGACTACACAAGACAACGTGTTAAAGATCTGTTTAATGCAATATCATAAGGTATGTAGGATGGAGTTCCTGATTAAATTTGATAGTCAGATTCAATTTTTATGGTTCTGGCTTGTCCGGGTTGGGAGATAACAGGCGAGGAGCCATATCAATTGGATGGCCATGAAGACGATTCTTGACTGTGAGGATGAAGATTATTTTTTGCCACAAACAAGGTGCTGCAGACAGGACTGACGCATGACTTTTAAAATACAGGCATATCAAGGCTTACAGGGATTGCAGCCAAACAACTTTTCGCGCCATTTTTCTAACAAAGTTTTGAAATATAAAGGGTTTGAAGCATTTT
>PWTK01000056.1 GCA_003563895.1 Syntrophomonadaceae bacterium | reverse complement strand
TAAAAGCCTCATGATATGGTCATTTAACAGATCCTCAGCACATTATCTTGTGAAGTCCATCTAAAGCCTTGAATATACAGGCCTCGTTCACTATTACCCTGAGCTAACTGGATAGCCATGTAATAAAAATCCGGGTCGCTCCAACCGGTCTTTCCAGGATGATAAAAGGGGGGATTCTCCTCCCCGCGAATCGGTTTGCCCTTTGCCGCTCATAAATTCCGCGATTTCAAAAAGAAGCGCGCCTTTTCCGTTTCTCAAATGAATTGTAAAAAAGGTCTCGATGGTTTACAATAAGAGGCAAGAATATGAACACATGCGCATCGACCTCACGTGCGAATCACTCCTTCTGAAAGGGCGGTCGGGGAACAAAAACCTTTGTCCGCGGCGGGGGCATTTTCCTCCTCCCGGTATTGGGGCGAAGCTTTATGGCGGCCAGTATGGGAACCGTGCCCCTGTTACTCTTCTCTCAATCCGGCAGAGGAGGTGGGCTGTTGCCCGGAAGGGATGATGCGGTTGATCTTCTTGCAGTCGCCTGCAGTCAGCCGAATGTCGATAACCGGATGTCGATAAAAGGAGGTTTGGGTTTCCTCGAAAATTTTGCCGGTCAAAGTAGCCGGAAGTGCTGTATCAAACTGGCTGAAGGAGGTGGTGGCCATGTGGGCCCGGCAGGCAGAGCCGGGAAGGCTTTGGATCGGGCGCCTGGACTTCCGTTCCGACTTGCTCTCTTCCATAGAGGAATTTGCAGCCCGCGAGAAGATCGAAGCGGGCCGGGTAGAGGCCATCGGCGCGGTTGAAAAGGCCGTGGTGGGGTATTACCACCAGCAAAAAAGGGAGTATTTGTCGATCGAGATAAACGAAAACCTGGAAATATTGAGCTGCCTGGGCAATCTCAGCCTGCGGGACGGACAACCCGCCGCGCACCTGCACATTCTCCTGGGGGATCGCCGCGGTAGCGCGAAAGGCGGCCACCTGCAGCGGGGGACGTTGGTTTTTGCCGGAGAATTTGTCATTCAGGAACTGAAAGGCCCGGAACTGGTGCGGGGTTTTGACGGAGAAACGGGGCTGCCGCTTTGGGAAAAAGGCGGAAAGTGAAGGCGTACCGTTTCCCGGGAAAAAGCTGAAGTAACTTAATAGAAAGGAAATATCGGCATGCCAGAGGAATTAAACCGGCGCAGGCTGGAGGCCCTGCGGGAAGCTTATACCCAAAAATTTGCCTCCGAGAAAAAAATTTTCAGCAATGTACATGCCGGCGACCGCATCTTCATCGGTACCGGCTGCGGGGAACCCCAGTACCTGGTTAAGGCGTTCATCGACTACGTGGAGTCCTACCCCAAGGCCTTTTTCGATGCCGAAATCCTGCACCTCTGGACGGTGGGGGTCGCGCCTTATACCCACGAAAAGTACCGCGACAATTTTCGGCTCAACGCCTTCTTTATCGGCAGCAATACCCGGGAGGCGGTGAACCAGGGGGCGGCAGATTACACCCCCATTTCCCTGTCGGAGGTCCCGGAGCTCTTTCGCCGCAAGCTGGTCCCGGTGGATGTGGTGCTGATCCAGACCTCCCTGCCGGATGACCACCATTACCTGAGCCTGGGCATCAACGTGGACCTCGCCAAGGTAGCCATCGAAGAGGCGGATCTGGTCATCGCCCAGATCAATTCCTTCATGCCCCGCGTGCACGGTGAGGCCTTCCTCCACGTCAGCGAAGTGGATTACTTTATCCACCATGACGAGCCCCTGCTGGAGTACGAGGCCTCCCCGCCGGGCGAAGTTACGGACCGCATCGGTTATTATGTCTCGCGCATCATCAAAGACGGGGACACCATCCAGGTCGGCTACGGGAGCATTCCCAACGCCATCCTGGCCAATTTGGAGAACAAAAAGCACTTGGGCGTCCACACGGAGTTTCTGGGGCACGGCATCATCGAGCTCATGAAAAAAGGAGTGGTGGACAACAGCAACAAATCCCTGAACCGCGGGAAAACGGTGGCCGCTTTCTGCGTGGGCAAAAAAGAGGACTACGACTACCTGCACGACAACCCGGCCATCGAATTCCGCGCCATTGATTACACCAACAGCCCTCTCAATATTGCCCGCCTGCACAACATCGTGGCCATTAACAGCGCCCTGGAGATCGACCTCACCGGCCAGGCCACCGCCGAGTCCTTGGGGAAAACCTTTTACAGCGGGATCGGGGGGCAGGCCGATTTCATGAGGGGTGCGGTCCTTGCGCCGGAAGGGAAAACGATCCTGGCCCTGCAGTCCACCGCCAGGGGCGGCGAGACCTCCCGCATCGTGCCCTTCCTCACCGAGGGGGCGGGGGTTACCCTGACCCGCACGGACATCTATTACGTGGTGACCGAGTTCGGCATCGCCTTTTTGCACGGCAAAAACATCCGCGAGCGGGCCATGTCGCTGATCGCCATTGCTCACCCCCGGTTTCAGCCCTGGCTGTTGGAGGAGGCCAAAAAGCTCAACCTGATTTACAGGGACCAGCCCTATATCCCCGGCCAGAGCGGCCGCTACCCGGAGGAGCTGGAAGCCCGTCGGACCACCAAAAGCGGCCTGCCGATCCTCCTGCGCCCCGTGCGCATCGACGATGAGCCGCTGCTGAAGGATTTTTTCTACGCCCTTTCCAACGAAAGCAAATACTATCGCTACCACTCTATCCGCCGGGATGTGCCCCATGAGGCGCTGCTGGACCAGGTGGTGATCGATTACTCCAAGGAAATGGTTATCCTGGCCGTGCTGGAACATCCCGAGCGGGAAGAAGTGGTGGGCCTGGGCCAGTACGGGATGAACCCCGACACTCTCACTGCCGACGTGGGGGTGGTGGTCCGCGATGACTACCAGAACATGGGCCTCGGCGAGGAGCTCCTCTCGCACCTCACTTATATCGCCAAGAAAAACGGTCTGGTCGGTTTCACAGGGGAAGCGGTGCCTGAAAACCGTGCAATCATCCACCTGCTGCAAAAAATGGGCTTTGAGATGGAGAAGAAACTGGAGGCGGGAACGTACGAGTTGGTCATGAAGTTCCGGGGAATGTAGCCCTTCACTTTCGGGCCCCGAGGCATAAAAACGCCGGCAGGGATTGGGCCGGAAATTTAAGACAATCTTAAATGAATAATAACAGGTGCCGAGCCGGTTTCTGATACAATTGGGAAGGGTGTACAGAACGGATCACACCATAAAGAGGGGGATTTTCATTGAAAACCGGAAACGCATTTTTGAAGAAGGTTTCTCTGCTGGTTCTGGTCATGCTGTTTGCGGCAGTCACCTTTGCCGGATGTGCGCCGCCGGAAGAGCCGCCGGCAGAGGAACCGCCGGAGGAAGAGACAAATGAAATCCATAACGACGAAGAAGCTGTAGAAGAGAGCCAGGTGTTGAGGCTTTATTTCTCGGATGACCAGGCCGAACACCTGGTGACGGAAGAGAGGGAAATCAAAGCGGGCGAAAGAGGCCTGATGGTTTCAGCGCTGGAAGCGTTGATCAAAGGCCCTGAAGACCCCGACCTGGTGCGCACCATTCCTGAAAGCACTGAAGTGCTGGGGGTGGAAATGAGCGAAGGGGTGGCCGAAGTCAATTTTTCCGAGGAGATTCGCTCCGATCACTGGGGCGGGTCAGCGGGCGAGCGGATGACCGTAATGTCTGTCACCCATACCCTTGTCGGCGGCTTTGAGGAAGTGGAACAGGTCAAATTTTTGATCGAGGGTGAGGAAATAGAAACACTGGTCGGGCACATGGATCTTCGCCGGCCCGTGACTCCAGAGCTGTAGAACGCCCCTAAGCACCGGGCGAGGCGCATTCACGGGCCGTTATGGCGTGGGGTTCCCCACCATTGCCTGCCGTACCGAACACCGCCGACCGCCGCTTTCCGGCTTCATTCGGAAAGGGCGGTCGCTCATTTTATGCCCCCTTTTGAAAAAGCGGCGGGTTTTCTAAAATTGATTATCGATTTAGCTCAGGAACCCTTTATACATGATGCGTCGGCTAAATGGATTCCAGTGCCACAGGTGCGGGTATAAGCATACTATACGAGATTGTTACCAAGAAACCGGCCTTTCTCGAGTTAATCGGACAGCCACATTTCTAAAAGCCCTTTCCCCCGGGCGCGGCGCCGGCGGAAAGGGAAAGGATCTGTTTATCCGAAAAACGGGAGGGGAAAGGGTCGAACGTGATCCCGCTATCTCTTGAGCTTTGCAGCCATGTCAAAAATGATCATTCCCGGGAGGAGGGCGTAATCCTCGGTGGGCAGATAATTGGCCGCGGAGACATCGTAGAGGATGGTGGCCGAGGGCGACAGTTCTTCGTCGCCTTCCCACAGCACAAACACCATGGGGACGCGGGGGAAAGGCCTAAAGTGCACGGCCAGATCTCCGGTCAGAGAGATCCGGATTCCGCCATAAGCGGGAGCCATTTCGGCGAACTTTTCCGGCTGGTGGCCGAAAATCTTTAACAGAGGCTTGATGGTGCGTTTTTGATAGGGCTCCACGTAGATCTGCCCGCCGGGGAGTTCTTTGAAAGTGATCCATTCATTTTTAAGCGGTGTGCCGTCTGCGCAGGCCAGGTAATGCAGGAAAAGGATCCGCTGCTGGATGGAAATACTTTGCTCTCCCTCCAGCGGCTTTACTTCCCCGCTTTCGTGGTGGACGTAATACTGGCGGTTTAGGTAAGACAGGAGATAGCTGCCGTTTTCACGATTGTAGGTGACGCCGCTGTTGAGCGATACTTCACGGGGATCTTTGCGGGAGAGATCTACAACGGCCTTTTCCAGGGTGACGTTCAGGTTATACCTTTCGTCCCCGTTCTTCTTTTCGAGATCCATGGACCTCCTCCTTTCCGGTGATTCAATCAAGGGCAGCAAGTATTGCCTCTCTTGAGCCCGGCCGGTTTTCCCGGTGCCGGGCCGGCATGTCATTTCCCAAAGAATACGCTTTTCTATCCCCCCGCCGAGGGACCGGTTCTTTTTTCCAGCAGTTCCTGCGGGACTCTGCCGGGGTGCTGCCGAATCATTTCCCGGTAGTGAAAAAGCGTCCTGAGACATTCCCGGTACATCTGAAGCCGGTAGAGAAAACCCCGATAATAGCCCAATTTTTCTTCCTTGATTACGTGGGTGATGCCGCTCAGTTCGGGGCACTGCACTTTTTTGCCGGCCAGCCGCGCATAACGGGAAAGCAGGATTTCCACCCCGAACCTGGACCAGCTCAGGTCGGGCAGGATATCCACAAAATCCCTGCCGAGGCCGCGCTGGCCGTTAAGGATGGAAAAATAGTGCTGCGCCAGGTTCACGCTGTTTTTTTCCCCGGCCCGGAAAACGCCAACCGTCATGGCCGGTGGGTCTTCATTTTGCAGAGGGGTCAAAAGCGCTTCGATGTGCTCGTGCCTCAGGTTGAGCAGGTCTGCGTCCAGGAATATGAAAAAGCGCGCCCCTTTGGCTTCGTCCAATCCCGCCTGCAGCGCGGCACCTTTCCCCCGGTTTTCCGGCCACCGGAGCACCTGGACGGGAAATTCCCCCGCTGCTTGCGAAGTATCATCTTCAGACCCGTCGTCGATAACGATGGTTTCGTCGATCAGTGCACAGCCCGTGATCACTTCGAGCACGCTGCCGATACGCGGTTCTTCATTGTACGCCGGCACAATTGCCACCGTTCTGCCGTCCATTGTCTGCCTCCGTCTCAGTTGATTTTTTCCAGAAATACCGCGATGGCATGATTTACCTCATTCGGTTTTTCCTGCATCAGCATGTGCCCTCCGCCCGGAAATATCTTTGCTTCTGCGTGGGGGATCGCTTCGGCCAGATGGGTGCTGAATTTGGGAGGAGTCATGACATCTTCCTCCCCGCACAGCACCAGCGCAGGGATTTTTATCTCTTGCAGGCGGTCCAGGGCGTTAAAAGTGTCGCAGGCCGTAAAATCAGCGTAGGAGACGGCGGCGGGGACCTTGAGGAGCTCCGCTTTCCCCTTTTCGACCAGTTCTTTTTTTGCTCCCCTGCCGTAAAGGTGTTTGACCAGCTCGGGCGCCTGCTTGCCCTGCCGGTACGTTTCCAGCAAGTTGGGGGCCACGCGCAGCTTGCCTCCCGTGGAGATGAGGATCAACGCTTTCAAATCCCCGGGATAGGCCAGGGCATAAGAGATGGCGATGGCTCCACCCATGGAATGCCCTCCCAGGACAAGCGGGGGAAGCCCCAGTGTTTCTTTGAATTCCCGTACATGTTCGCGATAACGCTCAATCTCGGCGGCGGCGGCGCCCTTCGAATGGCCGTGGCCGGGCAGGTCCGGAGCCAGGCAGCAAAACTGTGCGCCCAACCCCTCCAGCTGGTCCTCCCAGAACAGGCCGTGTCCACCTGCGCCGTGAAGGAACACGAGGGGAAGCTTTTCGTTTTCCAGGCGGCCGTAATAGCAGAGCTCAAAGCCCGAGTCCGGCAGATGAACAAAGTTTTTAGAAAGAGACATTTTTTCACCCCCTGCTTCGAATTGAATGGGTGCGATCCATCCCGAACCGGTGCCCGGGCGATCTGCTTTACGAGTTATGATCTTCTACATAAAATGCCGATCTCCTTTTAGGACAAAAGCAAAAGGGGCTGAACCCAAAGCTGTTTTGGATTCAGCCCCGACCATCTATAGCCACGGGGAGTCGCTCCCGTTTTCCAGGAGCTTGACTGAAAACCGACGCAGTTTGCTTCCGCATCAATTATTCTTGCTTGATTTCGATTTCTTTCGGCTTTGCTTCTTCGGCTTTGGGCAGGACGAGCTTGAGAATTCCGTCTTTGAAAGTGGCCTCTGCCCTGTTGCTGTCTACTGCTGTTGGCAGGGTAAACCCTCTGCTGAAACGTCCTTTGATGCGCTCTTTCAGGTAGTAGTTTTTCTCCTGGACGTCCTTTTCTTCATGAGCCTCGCCGGCCAGCAGTACTTTGTTTTCGCTGATGGAAATTTTGACGTCATCTTTATTGATGCCCGGCAGCTCGGCCGTAATGACGAAATCATTCTCTGTTTCTTCCAGGTCTACGGATGGGCTCCAGCCCATTGTTCCTTCTTCAAAACCTCGCTCGAAAGCGCGCAGGGTGTCGCCGAAAAGGCGGTCCATTTCTTCCCTTAAGCTCCTGATTTCAGGAAGCTGCCTTCTTCTCATGATGTTTACCATACGATCACCTCCGCTTTGGTTTTGTTCTGATTGGCGAGTGAAAAATGACTTGAAAAAAGGTTGCAGGAGAGAAAGCCTTTATTCTTTGCCGGCTGGCCCTTCCCGGGTATCCCGGGCTGCTGGGATGATTTCAGGAGCGATCCCCCCAATTTTCTCGAGCAGCTCCCTTTTTACTTTGACCTGCTGTTTTCTTTCCTCGTTTTTGCCGCTTTCGCCTTTGGAGAGCAGGGAGAGGATGATTTTAATGCCGGCCAAATTTACCTCTTTTTCCTTGTGCAGGTAATGGATGACGATCATCTTGCGAATGTCCCGCTCCGAATACAATCTCGTTTTGCCTTCCGTGCGGTGAGGCTTAATCAGCCCCGCTTCTTCATAACTCCTTAATACCCGGGGGGAAACGCCTACGAGTTTGGAGGCAATGCTGATGTTGTAGAGCGGCTCATTGTCGCGCTTTTCTCTCATGCAGCGTCCCTCCCCTCGGCAGTTATTATTATAATATATACCCTTCAGCATGTCAATATTCTCACATAAATATGTTATATTTTTTATTACACCAAAATATATTTGATTACCTTAATATGAAAGGCAAGTTACCGCGTTCTTGTAACTTTTGAAGCTGCCCTGGCGGAAGAGGGCTTTCTCTGCCAGGCGGAACTGTCCCCTTTGGTGAAGACGTCAGGGGAGATAAGGCCGGTTTTGTCAGGCGGGGTTATGACGCCTTTCACCTCTCCCTCGGCTTGCAGAGGATTTCTTTCACCGACGCATCAAAAAAATAGTTGGAATGAGCCGGAATGATAACGCAAGCGGTATCTGCGCCCCTTCCGCTGCCGGCGATGGCGATTATTTCTTCCCCGTAAGGAATGAGGCCGGCATCCAGGGCCATCCCGGCAATCTCCACGCATACCTTGGGACCCTCTCCAAAAATGCGCAGCGCGGCGGCAACAATTTCCGCAGGATACAACCCCCCAAACTTGAGGCGGACCGCCCGGTCGATTCCGGCCATCAGGTGGGTGCCGGTCAAGACGCTTACGCCCTGCCGGGTCAGCTTTTCCCTCATTTCAGGAGTCATTTCGATCTCGCCCGGCTTTTTGTAGCCAACGTGGTGGGTGACGCAGACCAGTTTCAGGCTGCTTTTATCCAGGATTTTCTCAGCGGTTTGCCCGGTATTTGAGGCCACCACGATGTGCTTGATGCCCAGTTCCTGCGACCTTTTCAGGGCGATGTCGATGACAGCCCCGGTATTCTCCGGTCCTTTTTTGGTCCAGTACATGAGATCAACCTCCTTTTGGCATGGGTTTTCCAGCATGAATGCCGGTTGGCGGACCGGCCGCTCCCGCTTTCCCCCCTTTGATGCGGCTATCTCTCCGGGATCGGCTTTCGCAGCACAAGGGATCGAGGTTCCTGAATAACCTTCCGGACAAAGCGCTTTTTCGGCGGGTGCCGCTCCGCTATGATCTTACTACAGACTGCCACGCTTTCCAAGACCGGTTCTGCTAACGGCAAAAAAGAAATCCATGCCGAGGGGGACGGCATTACACCCGGACGGTGAGAGCTTTTCCCGTGGCGTGCCGCCCTTCTTATAAGTTGACACTATGCACATTTATTTGCTATGATTAGAAAAAGTTTGAGCCGGATCATCAGGCAGGAGGTGCCACACTTGGAGGAGCGGTTCAAGAAAGAAGGAATAACCTTTGATGATGTTTTGTTAATGCCGGCGCACTCAAAGGTTTTGCCCCGCGATGTAGATATACGCACCCGGGTAACGCGCAATTATGCGCTGAATGTCCCCATCATGAGTGCGGGAATGGACACGGTGACCGAGACCCGGATGGCCATCGCCGTGGCCCGGGAAGGCGGTGTGGGGGTGATTCACCGCAACATGTCCGTGGAGAGGCAAGCCGAGGAAGTGGACCGGGTGAAGCGTTCGGAGCACGGAGTGATCACAAATCCCTTTCACCTTTCCCCCGAACATACCATCAGCGACGCGGCGGCGCTCATGGAACGCTACCGCATTTCCGGTGTGCCCGTTACCCAAAACGGCAAGCTGGTGGGGATTATTACCAACCGCGACCTGCGCTTTGAAAGCGATTACACGCTTTTGATCAAAGATGTCATGACAAAAGACCGCCTCATTACCGCCTCGGAGGGAACGACCCTCAGCGAGGCCCAGGAGATCCTGGCCCGCTACAAGATCGAAAAACTGCCCATTGTGGACGACCAGTTCATGCTGAAAGGATTAATCACCATCAAGGATATCGAAAAGACCATTGCATACCCCCGGGCAGCCAAGGATCAAGGTGGGCGGCTGCTCTCGGCAGCGGCGGTCGGGGTTGGGAAGGACAGCCTGCTGCGCGCCGTAGCGCTGGTCGAGTCGGGAGTGGATATCCTGGTTGTGGATACCGCCCACGGCCATTCGGAGGAAGTTTTGCACACCGTTGAAAAAATCAAGACCGAGTTTCCGGAAAAGGACGTGGTGGCTGGCAATATCGCCACCGCTGAAGCGGCGAGGGACCTGATCAGGGCGGGAGCGGACGGACTGAAAGTCGGTGTAGGTCCGGGTTCCATCTGCACCACCAGGGTTATTGCCGGGGTGGGGGTGCCCCAGGTGACCGCCGTCTTTGATGTGGCCCAAGTGGCACATTCTCACAAGATTCCCGTGATTGCCGACGGAGGGATAAAGTTTTCCGGTGACATTACCAAGGCCATTGCGGCCGGTGCCGATGTGGCCATGGTGGGCAGCCTTTTTGCCGGAACGGAGGAAAGCCCCGGCGAGATGGAGATCTTCCAGGGGCGCAGCTACAAGGTTTACCGCGGAATGGGTTCCATCGGGGCGATGAAAGAAGGGGGGCGGGACCGCTACTTCCAGGAAGCCGAGCAGAAAGTGGTGGCCGAAGGCATTGAAGGGCGGGTCCCCTATCGCGGCACGGTCTCGGACATGGTGTTCCAATTAATGGGGGGGCTGCGGGCCGGCATGGGATACTGCGGTTCCCGCAGCATCGCAGAGCTGCAGACGAAATCCCGCTTTATCCGCATCACGGGCGCCGGGCTGGCCGAAAGCCATCCCCACGACGTCCAGATCACCAAGGAAGCCCCCAATTATACGCTTCGATGACCTGGCGGGTTAGTTGCTCCGAAAGGCAGCCGTGAAAACGGTGAGAGGCCCGGTTTTTTTGCGGCTGTTTCTCAACATCTTTCCCTGTATATTTCAGACCGCCGGCCGGCGGTCTTTTTCAGGTGTGCCCATGCAGATACCTGAAGATAGAGTTGAAGGGATGTGGTGGCGTGTCCAGGCGTCAGGGGGAAGCCCCCCTTTTTGCGGCGGCCAAGCATTATATAAAAAAGGGCCGCCTCCCATTTCACGTGCCGCTGCACGGCCGCGGTAGGGGAGCACCGGGGCCCATGAGAAGGGCTTTTCACTCCTCGCTGGGCTGGGACCTGACGGAAGTGGACCGTTTGGACGATCTGCATCGTCCAAGAGGGGCTCTGAAAAAGGCGCAGGGTCTGGCGGCGGAACTTTTCGGTTCCCAGAAATCGTTTTTTTTGGTGAACGGGGTCACCGGGGGGATGCTGGCGCTTTTCTCGGCCCTGTGCCAACCGGGAGATCGCGTTTTGCTTTCCCGCCTGTCTCACAAATCGGCCGTGCACGGGATCGCCCTGAGCGGTGCGCTGCCCCGCTATATTCCCGTGGAGCGGGAGCCCCACACCGGCTTTCCCCTGAACGTTTCTCCCGATGCGGTGGAAGGGGCCCTGCGGGAAGAAGCCGGGGCCAGGCTGGTGCTCATCACCTCCCCCTCTTACTGGGGAGTAACCGCACCACTGGACGATATCGCCCGTATAACCTCCCGCTACGGGGCCCTGCTGCTGGTGGACGAAGCCCACGGTGGGCATTTGCCCTTTTACCCGCAGCGGCTTCCTCACAGCGCAGGGGCCGGGGCGGACCTCTGGCTGCACAGCGCCCATAAGTCCCTGGGGGCTCTTACGCCGGGCGGCATGCTGCATTTGGGCAGCCGCCGGCATGCCGCAAAGCTCCGGCACTGGCTGCAGGTTTTCCAGACCAGCAGCCCGCCGTACCCCCTGATGATCTCCCTGGACCTGGCCAGGCGGGGGCTGGCCTTAAACGGCACGGAACTCTACAGGCGCTGCTGGGAATGGGCGCTGGAGCTTCGCTTGCGGCTGGAAAAAGAGGGGTGCCGCCTCATTGGGGTGAGGGAGGTGGCCGCCGCCGGTTTCGCGTTGGACCCCTGCCGCCTGACGATGCTTTTCCCCGCGGGTGAAGGAGTCCTTGCGGCAAAAAAGCTTGCCGGGAAATCCCGCATCCAGGTAGAGCTGGAGGACAGCGGTTACCTGCTGGCCATTGCCGGGCCGGCGCTGCTTTCTTATTCTCCCTGTTCCCTGGCCCGCCGCTTTGGCAGGTCGCTGCGTGAGGCAGGAACCCGGGCCTGGAATAAGCCCGAAGGCTGCTCTGCCGCAGGGGATGGAACATCGCCGGGCTTTTTCCCGCCAAACTTTTTTGAAGGGGCCTCTTCGTTTTTCCTGACGCCGCAGGATGCCCTCCGCGCTCCCGCCCGTGCCGTCAACCTGGAGAGCGCCGCCGGCCTGATAAGCGCCGAGACGGTCGCCCTTTCCCCGCCGGGGATTCCTCTCCTGACTCCCGGAGAGATCATTGCGGAAGAAACCGCAGCCTTTCTTTGCAAGAAAAGAGAAGGAGGAGCCTCCTTCCACGGAACGGCCGACCCGGCGCTCAGGCGAATAAGGGTCCTGCGAGGGCCCTGACACTTGATGAAGCAATATGCCGTGCGAGCGGGTTCGGCTGCAAAAAAGGCGAGCGTTTGCTTCGGTGCCATTGCCGGGTCTTGTGGTTGGCACAGGCAAAAAGGAGCAGCGGGGTTTCAGGACCGCCGCCTCGCCGGCACCTACATGTTTTGCGAGCATGTTATTGATACGGCTCCCCACCCCGGGTGCCGCTGCAAACCTTCTCGCAAATCCGGCTCACCCATGGGACGGAAGAAGATAACGGATCATGTGGCGTACAGGGTCTTTCCTGGGGTTTTATCCCCTCATCCTTAAACCGCTTCAAGGGGATCATGATATTATCGATAATATATGATAAAATAGGACCAGCATAAAAGGGCGGCACCGTCCCCCTCGGGCGGCTGTTGGGCTGCCAGTTTTCGGCAAAGGAGTTGCCGGCATCAGCCATGACAAACAAACCCGTTCACCGGCCTGGCTGGAAGGGAATATTTATCAGTATTGAGGGCCCGGAGGGGGCCGGAAAAACCACCCAGGCGGAGCTGCTAAAGCAGCGGCTGGAAAGCCTGGGGTTGGAGGTCTATCTGACCCGAGAGCCCGGGGGGACCGCTGTCGGGGAGGAAATAAGAAAAATCCTTCTCAACCCCCGCTTCGGGGAGATGACGGTTCGCTGCGAAGTGCTGCTCTATAGCGCCGCCAGGGCCCAGCTTGTACACCAACTGGTGGTTCCGCACCTGAACCGGGGACGCATCGTCATCAGCGATCGCTTCCTGGATTCGAGCATTGTTTACCAGGGCCTCGCCGGCGGGGAAGATCCCCGCGAGATCGCTCGCATTAACGACTGGTCCACGGGTCAGGTCCGGCCGGACGTAACCCTGCTGTTGGATGTCAGGGCCGAAAAGGGTCTGGAACGGTTACGCAGCCCCGCTGCTTCCTCCGAAAAGGAGGGTGAAGCGGGAAGGGACCGGATCGAAAAGAGGGATCTCGACTTTCACGAAAAGGTCCGCCGCGGGTTTCTTGAGCTGGCTGCCGGAGAAGAGGAGCGATTTTATGTAGTTGATGCCGAACAGGAGCCCGGGGAGGTGCACGCCCGGGTTTGGGCTCGGGTCTGGAAAGCACTTCTCGACAGGCAGATGGTTGTTCAACCGTAAGCGCTTCAGGAGGAGATAAAATGGGTTTTGAGGATATTGTGGGGCAGGATGTGGTTTTGAAAGCGATACAGGGGGCGGTGCTGAACGACCGGGTCGGACACGCCTACCTCTTTTCCGGCCCCAGGGGCAGTGGAAAAAAAACGCTGGCAGGGCTGTTTGCCCGGACCCTGAACTGCGGGGCTGAGAGGGAAGAGATTCCGTGCGGCCGCTGCCCTTCCTGCCGCAAGATCGCCGGCGGGGTCCACCCGGACATCCACGAGCTAAAACCGGAAGGCGCATCCCTTAAAATCGGCCAGTTTCGCGCGATCAAGGAAAGCCTGTTTTACTTCCCCAGGGAAGGGATAAGAAAAGTGTGCCTGGTGCATGAGGCCGACCTGATGACCCTTCCGGCTGCAAACAGCATCTTAAAAATTCTGGAAGAACCGCCGCGGGACCTGGTGTTTATCCTTCTGAGCTCGCGGCCCTGGGCCCTGCTGCCGACGGTGGTTTCGCGCTGCGCGCATTTTCCCCTGAAGCCGCTGGGCAGGGAAGAACTGGTGCGTTTGCTGGAAGGCCGCACTGCCCTGGCGGCCCGGGAGAAGGAGATGGTGACGGACTTCGCCGGCGGCAACCCCGGCAGGGCGCTGGAGATGGCCGCCGGCGGTGACTGGATGAAGCGATACGAAGAGGCCCTGGAAGTGGTGGAGGAGCTAGAGACGGCCTCCGCCGAGGCCGTGTTCAATCGGGCCGAAGAGCTCTCTTCCCGCGAAGACCTGCCGGATATCCTGGATATGCTCATCGCGATTTACCGCGAACGCCTGATAGGGTGCCTGGAGGCTTGCGGGGATGAAGAAGTGAATGAGGGGGGAGCGCATTTTCCCCATACCGGTGGACAAAAAAAAGGAAAGGAAACCCGGAGACCGAAGCGGCCTCTTTCCGGAGAAAAGATCTGTCGCGAGCTTTTAAAAGTACGCGACCAGCTGCCTCAAAACGTTAATCGCCGCCTGGCGCTGGAGACGCTTTTTTTAAAAGTGAGAGGAGTTGTCTGAAATTGCCTAAAGTGGTAGGAGTACGGTTTCGCAAAGCGGGAAAAATATATTATTTTGACCCCGGATTCCTGGAACTGAAAGCGGGGCAGGACGTAATCGTGGAGACCAGCCGCGGCCTGGAGTTGGGGGAAGTGATCCAGGGGGCCAAAGAGGTAAACAAATCCGAAATTGTGCCTCCCCTCAAGCCCGTGCGGCGCCTGGCCACGGAGGCCGATTACAAACGCCTGGCAGAGAACAAGGAAAAAGAAAAGGAAGCCATGACCCTCTGCCAGGAGAAAATTAAAAAGCATAAACTGAACATGAAACTGGTCGATGTGGAGTATACGTTTGACCACAATAAGATCGTCTTTTATTTCACGGCCGAAGGCCGGGTAGATTTCCGCGAGCTGGTGAAGGATCTGGCGGCCGTTTTCCGCACCCGTATTGAGCTTCGCCAGATCGGCGTCAGGGACGAAGCCAAGATGCTGGGGGGGCTCGGCCCGTGCGGAAGAGGGCTCTGCTGTGCCACCTTCCTGGGAGAATTCGAACCGGTTTCCATTCGCATGGCCAAAGAACAAAGCCTTTCTCTAAATCCCACGAAAATATCCGGCATCTGCGGACGCCTGATGTGCTGCCTCCGCTATGAGGCAGGGCAGTACGAAGACGCCCGGGAAGATTTTCCCGAGATCGGGGGGGTGGTGATCACCCCCAACGGCGAAGGCAAGGTGGTCGCCCAAAATATCATCAAAAAAAGCGTCACCGTGGAGCTGAAAGAGTCTGCCAAAATGCAGGACTTTCCCGTGGAAGAGATAGAAAAAATTTCACCCGGGAGAAATCAGGGGAACCATGAGTAAGGAACAGAAGAGCCGCTTCCAGGGGGGCACGCTCTACCTCTGTGCCACTCCCATTGGAAACATGGAAGATATCACCCTGCGCGCCCTGCGGTGCCTGCAGGAGGCCGACGTGGTGGCGGTCGAAAACCCGGCCCGCTCCAGGAAACTGATGCGTCATTACGGGATCAGAAGGCCCCTCATCGCTTACCGCGAGGATAACCGGGAAAGGGCCGGCCGACAGATTGTAGAACGGTTAAAAGAAGGGCAGGTGGTGGCGCTGGTCACCGATGCCGGCGTGCCCGCCATCTCCGACCCCGGCCACCACCTGCTGCGGCTTTTGCAAGCCGAGGGCCTCCCCTATTCCCTGGTCCCGGGTCCTTCCGCCGCCCTGGCGGCCCTTCTCCTTTCCGGTTACCCTGCCGGAAAGTTTGTTTTTTGGGGCTTTTTGAGCCGCAAAGCCGGCCGGAGGCGGCAGGAGATTCAGCTTCTCGCCGCGGAAGAGAAAACCGTCGTGCTCTACGAATCACCGCACCGCCTGCAGAGGGCCCTGCAGGACATGGCGGATATTCTGGGCGAGAGAGAGCTGGCAGTCTGCCGGGAGTTGACCAAGCTTCACGAAGAGGTGGTGCGAGGCAGCGCGGCCGAACTGGCTGAATGGTGCCGGCAGCATCCGCCGCGCGGGGAGATCGCCCTCGTCCTCTCTCCCCGGGAGGCTAAGGGGAACGGGGGAAAGGACGCAGGGGGGGAGAACGAAAGAGAAAAGGTGCGCGAGCGCCTGCGCAGGGACCTGGCAGAGGGGATGCCTCCCACCCGGGCCGTGAGCGCGGCGGCAAGGGATTCTGCCTTGACGCGGAGCGAGGTCTACGATCTCTATCTTTCCCTTCAAAGAGGGAGCGGGGAAAATGGCGGCGGAGACATCTGCTGAGGGCCTTCAAAGAAATAAAAAAATGCAAGATATGTCAGGTATCTTGCATTTTTAGGGTAAAGACGCTCGTTTTTATGCTCGGAAGGACAAAGAAAGGGCTTGAAAAGGCACACCGTAAATCCCGGAGAAGGGGGGTTGATGGCGAACCGTATCGCTTCTTGCGGCAGGGCCATGTTTCATGCGGGTGCTCCCCTTCTGTAACCGGTGGTGGTCAGGGCAAACTTAAAATGGGAAATGCCCGGCGCCGGCCCTGCGGCCCGGACTTCACCGCCGGGCTGCTGCAGAAGGAAACAGCAACAGCTGCTCGCGCTCCAACTCCAAGCGGGAACTGCCTTATGCGCAGGAAGGGGCAATAGGACCCCGTTTTGATTATGTTCTTTCAGACTATCGGGTTTGCTCAGGGTGACAATGAAAGAAGCCCCGCAAAAAAGAGGTTTTAAAAGGTTACACTTACAAAAAGGCCTTGATCTGCTAAAAAGCTGTATTTGGGGGGCCACTCAACAAGAATTCCCTGAGTTAAGTTG
>PWTK01000088.1 GCA_003563895.1 Syntrophomonadaceae bacterium | reverse complement strand
CGATGGCCAGGGTGCGCACCTCCTGCAGGGCGAAGTAGATGCGGTTGCAGAAGCAGTGCAGGGAAAAGCCGATCAGCCCCGGCGTGTAGAAGAGCAGGGCGAAGGCGGTGAGGTCGGTGGCGGCGGCGTCGAAGGCGCCCCGCTCGAAGAGCAGCTCCACCAGGGGGCGGCGCAGGATGATGAGCCCGGCGGCGATGGGGAAGAGGATGAAGAAGAACAGGTGCACGCCGCGGCGGACCTGCAGGTTGAAGCTCTCCATCTCCCGGCGGTTCAGCAGCTCCACCAGCGTGGGGTAGAGGGTGATGATGACCGCGGAGACGAAGACCGCCTGCGGCAGCAGGTAGATGCGCTCGGCGTAGTTCAAAGAGGCGATGCTGCCGGCGGGCAGAAAGGAGGCGAAGAGGCGGTCCAGGAGGTGCTTCAGCTCCAGCACGGCGCTGGAGAGCAGGATGGGCGGCAGAAGGGCAAAGACCTTCTTCAGGCCGGGGTGGGAAAAGTCGAGCCCCCGGCGGAAGGAAAAGGGGGTGCGCCGCATGGAGGGCAGCTGGATGAGCAGCTGGGAGGAAACGGCCAGCAGGCTGCCCCAGGCCAGCCCCTCCACCCCGAAGGGGACGGCCAGGAAGAGGGCGCTGGCGATGACGATCAGGTTGTGGGGCACGTTGATCATCGCCGGGGCCAGGAAGCGGTGGTGGCTGTGCAGAAAGCCGGTGGCCAGGCCGGCCAGGCCGGTGAAAAAGATGCCCGGCAGGAGGACCCGCGTCAGGTCCACCGTCAGCTCATAGGCCTCCCCCTCGAAGCCCGGCGCCAGGAGGAAGACCAGCCCGGGGGTGAAAAGCAGCCCCAGGGCCAGGAGCGCCAGCAGCACCAGCACCAGGTAGAAAGCCATGGTGTTGAAAAAGAGCGGCGCCTCCCGCTCGCCCTTGAAGGGGGTGAACACGGTGACGAAGGTGCTCTTCAAGGCGTCGCTGAAGGAATAGAAGAGGATGGTGGGCAAAAGCACCGCCACCAGGTAGGCGTCGGCCTCCATGGAGGCGCCGAAGCGGTAGGCCACGGCCACCTCGCGGAAAAACCCCAGCGCGCGGCTGAGAACGGTGGCCAGCATGACCATGGTCATGGACTTGACCAGGAAGTTGGTGCCGGGCGGGCCCTGAACGGACAATTCCTCTTTTCCCCTTTCTGCGCCGCGAAATGCCGGGAGCGGGCCAATCCCCATTATATATAATATCCCGCCGCGCGTAAACACAGAAATTCCCGGCGGGGAGAGGAAACGGCGGTGTGATCGTCAAATATATTCAGGGGACGGGTAAGGCTGGGGGGCGTCAAGGGGCGCGGAGCGGAAAATGCCTTCCCCGAAACCCGGCGGCAGGAAGGCAGAGGCGGGCGGAAGAGGCGCACGAGGGACAGGCGGAGAAGGCGGGCGGGGAGATGCGGCCGCCCTGGAGTCTTCTTTGATATGATACAGCGCTATGATACGGCAGGGGAAGGAGAAGCGGAAAAGCCTGGGGAACCGAATAAGAATAACGGCGCGAGACAAGGCGCAAGAGATTGAGGGGGACCGTTATCGATGGAGCCGTACATCTGCGACCCGGAGCCCGGGGACGACAAGAGGATCCTGGAGCTTTTCGACCGCGTTTTCGAAAAGGGGCGCGACCGGGACCACTGGAGCTGGGAGAACGAACAGAACCCGCAGGGGGAGAGCCTGATCGCCTTGTTGAAGGACAGCGGCGAGGTGCGGGGGCACCTGAGCCTGCAGCCGACATTGTTCAAGGTGGGGGAGGAGGAACTGCCCGGCGGGCTGCGCCTCAACTCCATGATCGAGGAGGGCTGGCGCGGCGAGGGCCGCTTCCAGGCCCTCTTCCGGCACCTGCTGGAGCGGGGGAAAGAGCGCGGGCTCTTCTTCACCTACGGGTTTCCCAACCAGCCGGCGCTGAAGGCGCTCCGGCGCTGCGAAGAAGTGCTGGAGGTGGCCCAGGTGCCCCGCTTCGTGAAATTTTACAGCGGCGCCAAGGCCGCCGAGCACCTGCGGGGCACCCGCGTGCCGCGGGAACTGGCGGCGGCTGCGCTGTCGGTTTTGCTGATCAAAAACCGCTTTTCGGGCAGCGCCCGCGGCACGGTGGAGATCCCCCGCTTCGACGAGCGCTTCGACGCACTGTGGGAGCGGGTGAAGGGGGAACTGAAGGTGGCGGTGGTGCGCGACAGCGCCTACCTGAACTGGCGCTTCGCAGACTCTCCCAACGGTTACCGCCTCTTCGCCCTGGAGGCCGGGGGCGGGGAACAGGTGCGCGGCTACGTGGTGCTCTACCGGGAGGAGGAGCGCGGGCTGGCGCACATCGCCGATTTCCTGGCCGAGGACCGGGAAGCGGTGAAGCCCCTTTTGAGCCGGGCCGACCGGGCCGCGCGGCAGGAGGGCTGCTGGGCACTTTCCTGCTGGAGCCTGGATGACGGGCGGCTCTCGGCGCAGCTGAAGCCGAACGGCTACCTGCGGGTGAAAAGCCCCAACACCCTGGCGCTGGTGGACATCCGCTGCAGCGCGGAGCAGCGGGGGCTTCTGCAGGACCCGGCAAACTGGTACCTCACCATCGGCGACTCGGACTACGTTTAGGCCCTCAGCCCTTTATTTCCCTGTACATTTGGCAAAACTTTTTCAAGCGATCCCGTGGGGGCTGCTTTTCCTGTCCTCGATGCCATTAAAGCAGCATTAGAGGGCAACCTTTTTCCCCCAGAAACTAAATTGGCATTTTTTCGGCTTGCAAAGAACCGGGGGCTGAACAGTTACCCTACGTTTAAAAGAAGCCATTTTGATATTCTACTTTCATTTGGTACTGGCTTGCCCAGGTTGGGGGGAGAAGCCGTGAATAACCGCCTCAAAAAAACCGCCGCCGGCCCGCTGAGGGCGTTCCACCGCTCTTTCTTTGCCCTCTATTACCGCTCCGCCCGGGGGCGCTACCGTCTGGGGCCGGTGGAGAAGATGCCCGGGATGCGCCTCGCCGTGCTGGCGCCCCACGCCGACGACGAGGTGATCGGGCTGGGGGGGCTGCTGAGCCGCCTGGCGGGGGAAGGGTGCGCGGTGAAGGTCTTCTACCTGACCAACGGCGCCCGCAGCGAACACCCCGCCCTAAGCCGGGAAGCGCTCATCGCGGCGCGGGAGGATGAGGCGCAGCGGACGGCCGCCTTCTACGGGCTGGAGCCGCCCGTTTTTTTGCGGCTGGAGGACGGGGCGCTGGCGACCTCGCCGGAAAACGCGGCGCTCCTCAAGGACGCGCTGGAGCCCTTCCGGCCGGAGGCCCTTTTCATGCCCTCGCTGCTGGACGGCCACCGCGACCACACGGCGGCCTCGGGCCTGGGGGCGGCGGCGCTGGAGGGGCTGGGCGCGAAGGGGGACTTTCCCCTCTACCTCTACGCGGTCAACTCGCCCCTGACGCATCACATGGCCAACCGCGCTTTTCCGCTGGACGGGGAGGCCCTGGAGAAAAAAAGGCGGGCGCTTTCCCTCTTCCGCTCGCAGACGCTGGACTTCGGGCCCTTCCTGCTGCTGGACGAGTGCCGGCGGTTCGCGCTGCCGGCAGGGATGCGGGAGGGCGCGCGGGGGTCCGAGTTTTTCGCCCGCACCCGCCTCGGCACCTACGGGCCGCTGGTGCAGGCGTGGGGAGAGGAGACCTGGCGAAACTTCCGCCAGATCGCGGGACCGCGGGGGCTGGTGCGCGCCTTTTTCAGCGGCCGGGAGGTCAAAAAATCGCTGGGGCCCAAAATAATCGGCAATGAAGGGCGTTGAGAAGCAGGGGGGTGGAAATGGAGCGGGAACAGGAACGCGCAGGCCGGGGAAAACGGCTCAGGATGCCCCGCGGCGGGTCTCCAGCCGGCCGCAGAGGAAGAGCAGGGCCGCGCAGAGCCAAAAGAGGGTGATGATCTTGGGCAGGTAGAGCACGTGCTCGCCCAGGCCGTGCACCAGCAGGCCGGCCATGGCGGCCAGCGCAGCGGCGGCGACGGCGCGCAGGAAACCGTCCCGGCTAGCGCGGAAAATCTGCAGGCCCCGGCGGAAAACGGCGGCCAGGAAGCCCAGGAAGATGACGAAGCCCACCGCGCCCAGCTCCATGAGGAGCTGCAGGTAGGTGTTGTGCACGTGGAAGGGGGTCTTGACACGGGTGAGCATGTAGTAGGGGTAGATCTCGGTGAAAACCTGGTGGCCCAGCCCGATGCCCGAGGCCCAGAAGTCGCGGATGATGAGGAAGGCCTCCCGCCAGACCGTCAGCCGGTAGAGGTTGGAGGTGTCGTAGGGGTTGAAGATGGAAACCAACCGGTGCACCACCACGTCGGGCAGCAGGGCCGTCCCGGCCAGAAGCACGACAAGGGCGCCCAGCAGCAGCAGGACGAAGGCGCGGCGATCCAGCAGGAAAAAGAAGACGAAGAGCGCGGCGGCCATCCCCATCCAACCGGCGCGGGAAAAGGTTAAAAGAAGGGTCAGCAGCAGGACCGCCGTGCAGGCGAGCAGGGCGGTTTTTTGATAGAGCCCGCGCGCCGACCATACCAGGGCCAGCCCGAAGGGGACGGTCAGCACCAGGTACTCGGCCAGCACGTTGGGGTTGCCGAAGAAGGAGTAGACCCGGGTGCGCAGGTAGGGGTGCAGGTCTTCGTCCACCCAGGCGCT
>PWTK01000103.1 GCA_003563895.1 Syntrophomonadaceae bacterium | reverse complement strand
GAGAGGTTGCCATCAACCGCTGCCTGGAGGAAAGGGGGTACTGCCCCAACGAAAGTTTTTGCCAGGTGCGGGTCGCCCTGGAGGAAGCGCAGCAGGCTCTGATGGAAAAGCTCTCCCGGCAGACCATTGCCGGCATTGCCGCAGAGGAAAACAAGGTGTTTCAAAGGTAAATGTGACGTACAGGAGAAGGAATGCTGAAAAAAATGAAAGGGCTCTTTTTTTCAATCCAATACGGGATAAATAAGACCGAATTAAACCATATTAAACGGGTAGAGAAGAAAGGAGGGGGACCAATGGAAGGGGAGCCCGATTAAACCGCTGTACTGTCGAGAAAAGGCCAACGGCTGGACGTATGCTGAAAGGATAATGAAAATATTGTTTTGAAGGGAGAGGAAAAGGAATGTTTTGTAACAAGTGTGAACAGACGGCAAAGGGAACGGGCTGCACCGTAAGGGGGGTTTGCGGCAAACAGCCGGAAGTGGCTGCTCTGCAGAACCTGTTGGTCCATGCCTTGCGGGGACTCTCCCATTATGCGCAGGAGGGGCGCCGCGTGGGGGTTGTTGACGAGGAGGCCAACCGCTTCACCTGCGAGGCCCTTTTTACCAACCTGACCAATGTAAACTTTGACCCGGAGCGCTACCGCCAGCGGATGGAGGCGGTTACAGAACACGCACCCCGCTTGAAGGAAAAGGTGCGCCAGGCGGGCGGGAAGGCCGACTTTGCCTTTTCGGAGGATGCCCTTGAGCCGACAGGCAGTGTTGCCGAACTGGTCAGGAAGGGGGAGGAGCTCGGGCTGCCGGTTGACCCCGACGCATCCGAGGACATCCGCTCCCTGCAGCAGACCCTGCTCTACGGTTTGGAAGGTATCGCCGCGTATGCCTACCATGCGCACCTTCTGGGTAAGGAAGACGAGGCCGTTTACGCTTTTGTCCATGAAGCACTTTCCTCGATCGGGGACAAAAACCTCGGACTGGACGAGTGGATCGGGCTTGTGCTGCGCTGCGGGGGGATCAACCTCCGCGCCATGGAACTCCTGGATGCCGGACACACCGAAAGATACGGGCACCCTGTGCCCACTACGGTACCGCTGGGGCACAGGAAAGGCAAATGCATCCTTATCTCCGGCCACGACCTCATGGACCTGGAGAAACTGCTGAAGCAGACCGAAGGCAGGGGAATCGATATCTATACCCACGGAGAAATGCTGCCTGCGCATGGCTATCCCGAGCTGAAGAAATACGGGCACTTTTACGGCCATTTCGGCACCGCCTGGCAGAACCAGAAAAAAGAGTTTAAGGCTTTCCCCGGCGCCATTCTGATGACGACCAACTGTCTCCAGAAGCCGGCCGATAATTACCGGGAAAACATATTTACCACTGGCCCCGCGGGCTTCCCGGAAATACAACACATCGAAGGCGATGACTACTCCCCCGTGATCGAAAAGGCCCTCGCCATGCCCGGATTTGAAACAGACGGGGAAGCCGATGCCGTGATGACAGGATTTGCGCGCAATGCCATCATGGAGGTGGCTGACAAGGTGATCGGTGCCGTAAAAAGCGGGGAGCTGAAGCATATTTTCCTGGTGGCCGGCTGCGATGGGGCAAAACCGGGGCGGAACTATTACACCGAATTCGTAGAGAAGGTTCCCGAAGATGCTGTTGTCCTGACCCTGGCCTGCGGAAAGTTCCGCTTTTTCGATAAGAAACTGGGCGATATCGGGGGCATTCCCCGCCTGCTGGATGTGGGGCAGTGCAACGATACCTACTCGGCCATCCAGGTGGCCGCTGCCCTGGCCGAGGCTTTTGAATGCGATATAAACGAACTGCCGCTGTCGATGGTGCTTTCTTGGTATGAGCAGAAGGCTGCGGCCATCCTTTTAACCCTGTTCCATCTGAACATTAAAGGGATTCGGCTGGGGCCGAGCCTGCCTGCTTTTGTCAGCCCCAATGTGCTGGACGTGCTGGTGAAGAACTTCGATATCAAACCCATCAGCACCCCCGATGAAGACCTGGCAGAACTGCTGCAGAAATAAATAAAACAGCAAAACAGGCCTTGCCAAGCCCACCGATGACGGTCTTTGACCTTACAGCATAAAATATGTCGGGGCTGCATTTTATAGTAATCACCCCTGGCAGCATGGGGCTGTTCTGGGGGATAGAGCAGCCCCATTTTTATGTAAACGAAGGAAATATTTCTTCTGTCCTTCCCAGCAACTTTTTGCCCCGGTTGGATGAGGAGCAGTGTACAGGATGTGAAAGTTGTATCGGCAGCTGCCACATTTATGCATTGAGCCCGGGCCAGAATGGTGAGCCCCTCCTTGACGAGGAAAAATGTATTGGGTGTGGAGTATGCGTATCGGTCTGTCCCTCAGGCGCGCTGCAGCTGCAGAGGAAAAAACCCCTTTACGAGATACCGAAAGATAAAAAAGAACAGCTTAGGCAGATCGCCGCTGAAAAAGGCAAGCTTTAGTAAAAAAAGATGGGAGGAAATAGTATGCCAGTCCGCAAAATCGGGGTTGTCGGTGCAGGGCTGATGGGAAGCGGTATTGCCCAGGTGTCGGCACAGGCAGGGTTTGATGTGATCTTGAATGACGTCGAGGAAACATTTGTGGCATTTCATTTTGACAGCGGCAGATGAGGACAAAAAAATCCCCGGCGTTGGCATTCCTGCTGCCGGGGTTCTTTTTGGGTGCGAGAAGGATGAATGGTCCGCCTGCAAAAAAGCGGTTTGATCAAGCGGTGAAGCTGTTGCCCCACATTTCCTTGAAGGCGATCTCGGAGAGATTTTTGCGCGGGATGGGCTTCGGTTCTTTGGCGGGAATTCCGACGGGTGTCAGCGCGACCACGCGGTATTCCCCGGGTATATTGCAGGCTTTGCGGATCCCGTCTTCGTCCGTCCAGGCCACCCAGCAGGTGCCGAGCCCTTCCGCCCATGCGGCCAGGACCAGCTGCTGCATGGCCAGGCCGGCGTCAAGCAGGTAATATTCCTTGCCGTTCACCCTTCCTGAGGCACGGGGATCGGCGCAGAGAACGACGACAAGCGGTGCTTGGAGGATCGCCCTGGTGGCCGGGTTTCCTTCAGGCAGCGCTGCCGCCAGCTTCTCTTTTCGTGTTTCCTCTTCAACGAGGACAAAGCGCCAGCACTGCTTGTTGGCCCAGGAAGGGGCCACCCGCGCCGCTTCCAGGATTTTTATAATTTTTTCTTTCGGGATCGGGTCGGGCTTATACTTCCGTATGCTCCGCCGGTTATGAATAACATTGTAAATATCCATCAACATCCCCCCTAATCAGTTCCCCCTCCATTCCCGGGTTCCTTTCGAGCAATATCCTCCCGGCCCACCGGCTCGGCCTAACGCCCCTCTCTTTTCAAGCGCTCCAGCTCCCTGTGCATCTCTTCCAGCTCCTGGTGCATCTCTTCCATTCGGTCCAGCAGCTCCATGATGACTGCCGTAGCGGCCAGGCTGACGCCCAGGGTGCGCTTCAGCCGGAGAGCCTTGAAAATGCGGTTAATTTGGTCGGAACGGATGCGCTCGCTTCTTATTTCAATGATCCCCACATCGCCCAACTTTGCAATGAGGTCTCGAGGGAGGTTTAGCTTTCTTATGTCCACCCAGGTGTGGTCTTCTTCACAGAGCTCCACTTCGAAGCAGTAAAGTTCTACTTGCCATTTCTTCATTGGGCAATCCCTCTCTTACGATCTTGATTGGGCCAGCTTTCTGTAGAGTTCTTCGTCATCCGGCCCGATATCCCGGGGTATGTCCACCACCACACGCAGGAAAAGGTCTCCCCTGCTGCCATCTTTGCGCGGCATGCCTTTCCCGCGCAACCGCAGTTTGTGCCCGGAGTGGGTGCGGGGTGGGACGGTCACACGAACGGTCCCCTCTGGGGCCGGCGCGGTGACCTTGTCTCCCAGGGCGGCCTGCCACGGGAAAACAAGAAGGTCGGCTTCCAGGTCATCGCCTTTAACGGTGAACGTGCGATGGGGGGCGATTTTGATTTTCAAATAGAGATCGCCCCGCTCTCCGCCCGGCTCTGCTTCTCCTCCCTGGCCCTTCAACCGTATTTTTTTCCCGTCACGGGCATCGCGGGGGACTTTCACTTTAATGGTTCTGAGGTTGCTGACGTAACCGCTGCCCCCGCATGCCGGGCAGAAATTTCTCTCCAGAATCCCGGTGCCGCCGCACTGGTGGCAGAGGTCCTGTATGGCCAGCTGGAATTGTTTCTCGCGGCCATGGTAAATGTCTTCCAGCTCCGCTTCCATTTCCGCTTCAACATCGGCTCCCCTGCGGGGGCGGCGCTGGCCGGCGGAACGCCGGGCCCTCTCGGAAGTAAATCCCCCTCCAAAAATGGATTCAAAGAAATCGCTGAACCCGCCGGCACCTTGTCTGCCGCCAAACGAAAAGGAGACATCTCCCAGGTCTTCGAAGTCGAACGGTGCCCCTTCGAAACCCCTGCCGGTTCTTTGCTGCTGCTGCTGTTGCTGATAGGCCGTGAAATCGTCACCGTGCTGCCAGTTGGGTCCGAAACGGTCGTATTTTTTCCTTTTTTCGGGATCGATCAACACTTCGTAGGCTTCGTTGATCTCTTTAAACTTTTCCTCCGCCTCTTCTTTTTTCTCCGGCGGTTGAAGGTCAGGGTGATATTTGCGGGCCAGTTTGCGGTAGGCCTTGCGGATATCTTTTTCGCTCGCGTTGCGGTCAACGCCGAGGATCTTGTAATAGTCCTGGAATTTTACAGACATAAGCTGCTTTCACCTCGTTTGTTTC
>PWTK01000027.1 GCA_003563895.1 Syntrophomonadaceae bacterium | reverse complement strand
CTTCAAACCCTTTATATTTCAAAACTTTGTTAGAAAAATGGCGCGAAAAGTTGTTTGGCTGCAATCCTTGTAAGCCTTGATATGCCTGTATTTTAAAAGTCATGCGTCAGTCCTGCTGAGAAAACAGCACTGACGCATGAAATAGTTATTATCCTTACAATGAACCCAAAAATAATTTACATGGCTATCAAATTAGCTCAGGGTAATAGTGAAGAGCCCTGTATATTTAAGGTTTTAGATGGGCTCCACACGACAACATGCTGAGGATCTGTTTAATGGCCATGTCATAAGGCTTGAATTCCTGATTAAACTTGATAGATGGCTTTTTGTATCTGGGGGATTCTTGATACTGCTTCTTGCTTTAACGTTTATAAACATCGCCCCGGGGGCCGATGTGGGTTACTACAATTCGCCTCTGTTCCTTTTCCATCCGCAACAAAATCCGCTGATCGCCAACTCGAAGGCTCCACTCAGGGCGCCCTGTTAAAGGCTTTACAGGCGCTTGCACAGGATCAGCCTGGAGGTTTTGCAGAGCCTCCAGTATCTTCTTATTTTCATTCTCTGGCAACCGCTGCAAGTAACGCTTGGGCCGACGCAAAATTATAACCTGCCACCCCTTAGGCACGGCGCTTTCCCTGCTCCTTTAACAGTTCTTGATGCACCTTATCAAGCGGCTCGCCGGGATCTTCCCCTTTTACATATTCTTGCCATGCCTGGGAGCTTTCTTCGGCCTCCTCGGGGGTTAGCGGTTCATCGGCTAGCCTCTGAACAATTTCTTGGATCTCTTGCGCTACTTCACGACCCGGGAGAACAAGCACGCTTTGCCCTTGGGCTCTTAATGCACTTGTTGGAAAGTGCTCATCAGGGCCTAAAACCAAGATCTCTTCCCCTCGACCCAGCACGTAAAATGTCAGCTCGGTCAGATGGCTTTCTAGGTCCGGCCAAGTTTTTTTAACATACTCCAAAACTTTCCTGATTTTTTGCACGCTTACATTTTGCGCGCGTAATTTACGAATTGTTCGTAAAGCAACCAGATCCGTAAAATCCCATAATCTAGACTGTCTTTTTTCTCCTGGGGCAATGGCAGCCTCCACTAAGCCGGTGGTATGCCAATAACTAATCTGCCTACGCGTTAAACCTGTAATCTTTTCTACTTTGCTAATCTGAAACATTACTGCACTCCCTCCTTTTCTAAAACAAATGTAACAGCCTTTTGTATTAAAGTCAAGTGTTTATAACTCCAATTTGAGGAGGCATTTTAAGCCGCTCCTGGAGGCCGCTAAACTGCCCGACATAAGGCTCTACGGTTTAAGGCACACCTGCGCTACCCTTCTTCTGGCTGCCGGGGAAAACCCGAAAATCGTCAGTGAGCGCTTGGGCCATGCCAGCGTTACCCTGACCCTGGACACCTATTCCCACGTTCTGCCAAATACGCAGGAGGCGGAAGCGGACAAGCTGGAGGGCATGCTTTTCAATGGACAGCACACAGCCGCACACTATACGCACATAAAAAAGGGACTGGTTATTATTGCCAGTCCCTTCATCCTTTGTTTTACTGGTGCCGAGAGGCAGAATCGAACTGCCGACACGCGGATTTTCAGTCCGCTGCTCTACCTACTGAGCTATCTCGGCAAAAAAATGGCGGAGCTGACGGGATTTGAACCCGCGCTCTCCGGCTTGACAGGCCGGCATGTTAACCTGGTTACACCACAGCTCCGCGCTTTGCATGATTCAGTATACACAAAAACCGCCGAAAAGTCAACCAGCTGCTGCGTCAAAATTACATTCTTCACGCGGTCGAGCCGGCGCACTCCCCTCTTCCGGGCGTGCATGGGCCGGAAACTAGGCATTTTTCTCCGAGTTCGCATAGTAAATCAAGCTCTGGAGCTCGATGCTCAGGTCGACGTTGTGCACGTACACGTTTTCGGGCACCTGCAGTTTTATCGAGGAGAAGTTAAAGATCACGCTCACCCCGCTGTTGACAATAACATCCGCAGCAGCCTGCGCCTGCTTCGAGGGAACAGCCAGCACGGCAACCTTCACTTCGTGCCGCTCAACGATCTCTTTCATCCTGGAAGAATGCATCACTTCGACATCCAGAATGCGGGTGCCCACCACTTCGGGATCGATATCAAAAGCGGCGACCACGTTCACGTAAGGGTTTTTGGTAGAATTGTAGCGGACCAGGGCGGTGCCCAGGTGTCCGGCCCCGACCACGATGATGTTGGTCTGTACATCCAGCCCGATAATGCGCAGGATATTTTCCCGCAGCACGTTCGTGTGATAACCCGTGCCGCGCGTGCCGAACGCCCCAAAAAAAGCCAGGTCTTTGCGAATCTGCTCCGCCGTGAAGCCTGTCTCCTCGCTTAGTTCCCGAGACGAGACAACATCCACTTCATTCCGCATCAGGTTATCCAAAATGCGCAGATAAATAGGCAGTCTTCGGATCACCGATTTCGGTGCATCCCTGTTCTCTGAAGGCATCTAATCATCTCCCCCTTCCTTGCCGCGGTCGGCTAATACGGTCCTTTGCAGCAACCCTAAAATCTCCGCAAGCTCATCGTTCCAAAAGCAGGGTGGATCCTCCCCCTCCTCCAGCCGGAGCTCTTTCTTTTGCCCTTCCTCCTGCACCGCTCCTCCAGTCCCCGGGGCAGCCGCAAGGTCAAATCCCGCGCCTCGGCTGTAGACGACCGCCAGAAGCTGCTCCCGTTCCAGCTGCAGCCGGTCCTCTTCGCGCATGCGCACTTCTATTTTGGGATAGCGTTTGCCCTTGTAGCCTTCCAGGATGACACAGTCCACCGCGCCGCAGAGCGCGATGATTTCTTCCGGCGGGGTGTCTTTTTCCGCCTTTCGAAATACGGTGAGCCGGGTCGGCGAAGAGAGGGCGACGGCATCGCTGCCTTCCCGGAAGAAAAGTTCCGTGTCGCTCCCTCTTTTGTCCACTTCGCCGTGATCGTCGGGATCGTGCTTGATGACGGCCACCCTGTACCCACTTCGCTTGAGCTCCTTGATCAGGCTCCTTACAAAGGTGGTTTTCCCCGTATTGCTGCGACCCACCACGGAAAAAACGGGGGGCATGGCGAATCCTCCCAAATACATATTGCTATTTTAGCACAGCGCATAGCAAAAATACAGAATTATTTTTCAAAGCTGGTGGAGGACCAGGTTGGAGATCATCTTCAAGTTTTCCACCACTTCCGGCGAGGGGATTTCTTTTAAAAAGTGGAGGGCCTTTTGCATGTACTGCTCCGCTTTCCCGGCGCTGTAATTCAATCCTCCGCTTTTATTCACCTCGCTCAGGATGGGGTCAATCCGCTCCCGGTCCAGTTTCCCTTCCCGGATCCAGGCCCTGATTTGTTCCCTTTTGTCCGAAACCTGCAGCGTATGGATCAGCGGCAGCGTCACGATTCCGTTTCGCAGGTCGCTGCAGGCCTCCTTGCCGGTGCCTTTGAGGCCGCCGTAAAAATCGAGAATATCATCGACCAGCTGGAAGGACATGCCCAGGTGCAGGCCGTACCGGTAAAAGGCCAGGTTCACGCGGTCTTCCGCCCCAGCCGCAATCCCTCCCGCCATGCAGCAGGCAGCCATAAAAGCGGCCGTCTTTTGACGGTTCCGCTCCAGGTATTCTTCCTCCGTCAGGGTGGGTTCAAAGGCGTCCAACTGCTGCTGCAGTTCGCCCGAGCTCATCTCTGCCACCACGTTGGCCATAAGGTCCACGATCTCGATGCTCCCGTAAGCGGTGAGGAGTTTGAACGCCCGCGCAAACAGAAAATCACCGGTCAAAACGGCCATCTTGTTGCCAAGAAGCTGATTTATGGTTGGGCGGTGGCGGCGGAACCGGGCTCCATCTACCACGTCGTCATGGAGCAGGGTGGCCGTATGGAACAGCTCCAGTGCAGCGGCTACGGGTATCAACTCCTTTCGTACCGTCCCCTGCGAGCGCGCCGTTATCAAAAAAAGGGCCGGCCGGACCTTTTTGCCCTTCTGTTCGTGCAGAAAAGATGACTGCAGGGCCATTTTTTCCATGACGGGCAGCTGCAAGTTTGCCAGGAAGCACTGTTCCACTTCCGGCAGCTCCGGAACCATTTCCAACAAATCCTGGTGTGAACGCAAATCCATTTCACCCGCCCATCGTTTAGAGTGGGGTGCTGATCAGGGCTGATCATTCGGGGCCGTGTCATGAATCACGGGGAATGCAAATTAGCCCTGCAGCGAAAGACTGAATGAACATTGATACATTGCAAGCCATGGGGGCAGTCCCATCGTCTTCCCTTTCAAGGGGATGGGGGCACACCCCATGTGGAGGAATTTCCCCTTATCTTCGCTTCGCTACAGTGACGCTCAAACGCCCCCACGGCAGCGCTGTGTGTAGATTTCGCTGTAGGTTTAATTCTACGCTTTTTTGCGCTTTCCTTTATCGATTACGCTCGTCAACGCTGGTGGAGCGCTGTGCATCACGTACAGAAGCGAAAAGATGCAGAAACGAAAATTTTCCCTTCAGAAGGAGGGTTAGGGTGAAGGGGAATGTTTTTCCACGGTGATTAAAAAGGGCGGTTTTTTCGCTCGGTTGATGTTGCGGCAAAAAACGGCGGTAAAACGCTGCTGGTCCAGGCGGCTGCACCACTCCAGCACCGCTTCTTTTTCTTCCTCGCCGCCGGGGTGGCCGGTATAGACAACAATCGTGACAACCCCCCCCTCCTGCAGCAGATCCAGAGCAGCACAGATGCCGGAAATTGTCGTTTGAGGGCGGGTGATAATGTCGCGGCTTCCTCCCGGCAGATAGCCGAGGTTGAACATCACCGCCGCCACTTTTCTTTCCAGGTAATGAGGCATGGCTTCATGCCCGTCCCGGACCAGGCGGACGCGGGAAAGCAGGCTTTCCCTCTGAAGGCGCAGCCGGGTGTTCTGCAGGGCTTCCTCCTGCACGTCAAAGGCGATAACCCGGCCATTCTCTCCCACCAGCCTCGCCAAAAAAAGGGTGTCGTGGCCGTTCCCGGCCGTGGCATCCACGGCCCAGTCCCCTTCCCGGACGGCTTTCGATACCATTTCCTGGGCCATTTCAACCGCACTCGAGAGCAGAGCCATTCTCACAACCCCTCGTTCTCCGCAAACCGTCGCGCCACCGTTCAGGTGGAAGGCCGCACGAATATACCTTCGGGACCAGCCCATGCCCCCCTGCTGGACATTAGGCCCTTAGTTCTCAAGTTCTTTGTAAATTTGGCAAAACTTTTTCGAGCGATCGTGTGAACACCGATGTTTACCACGTTTAGAAGGGGTCATTTTGAAATTCAACTTTTATGGCACTGGCTATGTCCAGGTTAGGGGCCCTTCCCCGCTTTTATTGTATCTCTTTTTGGGCAGGATGCAAAGCCGCTGACCCGGAGGCACCGTCTCTTTTCCGCACCCCGAGGGCACCTCAGGGCATCACGAGTTACTCCGCCAGGCGGGACTGCTTCATCAGGCGGATCATGTCCATGATGAAGCGGAATTCCTTTTCGCTGCACTGGCTGAGGGACCGCAGCACGGCCTGCACTTCCGGTTCCAAAAGTAGGTTGCGCACTTCCGGCGTTAAAAGCCCCAACAGCCGCTCCATGTCTTCCTCGCCGGCGATAAAGTAACAGGGGGAGATGTCCAGCGCTTTCGCCATTTTTTCCAGCGTCCCCAGCGAAGGCTGGATCTTTTCCTGTTCGATCTGGCCGACCAGCCCCGGAGAACAGCCCGCCTCCCGGGCCAGTTCGGACTGGCTGAGCCCCTTTTCCTGGCGGACCTGTTTCAGGCGGCCTCCGATGGAAGCGCGCGAAGGGAAAAGGCTGCTGACCGGGGCGTCGAGGCCCTCCGCGATTTTTTTCAGCGTTTGAATGGACGGCGGCACGGCGGCCCTTTCCACCTCGCAGATGTACGAAAGGGAAACGCCGGCGGCCTCCGCCAAATCCTGCAGGGTCATCCCCTTTTCCTTGCGGAAAAGCCGAATGCGCGTGCCCGTACCGGGATCCAGCTCTTTATCTTCCCCGCGGCTCAATTCCCCTGGGGAGATGCCCAGGGCATGTGAAATGCGCTCCAGGGATTTCAGGGAAGGCTTTTTGCTCCCCTTCTCTATCTCGCTCAGGTAGGAGGGAGACAGGCCGGCTTTCTCGGCCAGTTCTTGCAGGGTATACCCCCGCGCCTTGCGCGATTCATGCAACCTCTCGCCAACCCGCATGGCACACATCCCTTTTTGCAATCTTATGTCCGTTTCCGGCAAAACGGCAATGGCAGTGAATGAAAGCAAAGGGGTCCGACGGCCCCCTTTTTTTGTTAACCTCAACCAAAACCGCTGCGGGGAGGCGCTTCACAGCCGCCGCTTCCGCCTCTCATGAAATTGCAGCTTCGAAAAACCTGCCTGGGGCTTCCGGCATCGCAGTGGGGACAGCGCACGAGATCCTTCTCCCCGATGGAGGTCCTGACGGAAAAAGGTTTTTCGCAGCGGGTGCAAACAAATTCATAGGTCGGCATTCGACTTCTCCCTCCTCCCAAAAAGCTGCTTCGCTGTTTCTTTTTTAAATCATACTATAAGTCATGTTCGCTGTCAATTTACTTTTCAAAAACTTGACAACCGCTGCGGCCAGTCATTACAATTGATTAGAGAAAATAAGCATTTTGCGGGGAAACAGGAATGCTGACAGGCCGGAAAAAAGCGGCGGTTCAAATACGCATGAGCAGGGGGTGCAGAAATGGCGGAGAAGAAAAACGTGCGGCTGGAGATCTGCGGGCTGGTGCAGGGTGTAGGCATGAGGCACTACGTCTACAATTGCGCACAAAAACTGGGGGTTAAGGGATACGTGAAAAACCTGCCCAACGGAAGGGTGGAATGCGTCGCCGAGGGAAACGAGGAACAGCTCAAAAACCTGCATTCGATGGTGGAACGCTGCCCCAGGGGGAGGGTGGAAGAAGTGTACGCGTCAGAAATATCGCCCGGGGAAAAGTTCTCCGATTTCAGCATACGCTTTTAACGGAGGAAACTTCAGGCTCCAGGGCCTTCAAAATATTTCTTTGCTGATGTTGACGATTTGCACGCGGGTGTCCTGGTCCACAAAGTTAACCACTTTCCCCATCAATTTTTCCAGGTAAACGGTTTCGTTGCTGACCGCAGCCAAGCCGATCTCGGCCCTCCTCAGAGATTCATGCTGCCCGGTTTCCGCAATGGAGATGTTGTAGCGGTGCTGCAGCCGTTCCACAATGCTCCGCACCACCTGCCTTTTTTCTTTCAGTGAATTGCTTTCCATGAGGACCAGCTCGAGCCGGCAAATGCCTACAAACATGGAGTCCTTCCAGCCTGCCTTTCTCGATGTATCTGTCGGTTCCGCGGCCGCCGGGGATCCCCCGCCGCCGGTTCTGCCGGATGATCCCGCCCGGCCGAACCCGCTTGTGGCGACATAGCAGCCCGGCCGATCCGCGCCGCCGAACCCGATCCGCGGTTATCGCTGCTCCCGCCGGACCCGCTCGCTGCTCCCGCACCCGCGCCGCAGGGCCCGGGCCCAGGGCCCGCACCACCAAATCCGCCGGCTCCAAAGCCCCGCGCCGCCCTTCCCGCACCGGTATTTCACTACCTTTCCGGATCCGTTCCTTCACCCGCCATCAGCGCCGGGAGGGCCAGTTTTTTGCCGTCCGTTGCGGCCATCACCCGGCACCCCGTCTTCTCCTCGAGCTCGCGGGCCAGGAGGTGGGGTTTGTTCTGGAGGATGGTCATGCCGAAATGGGTCAGCACGGCCAGCTTCGGCCGGGTTGCTGCAATGATTTCGCCTGCCTGCCGGAAGTTCAGGTGATAGATCTTGTCGCTTGCCAGGTCTTGGAAAATGACCACGTTAATGATCAAAATGTCGGCGCCCCGGTAGTGATCCAGCAGCTCGGGGAAAAATGCCGTGTCGACCAGCAGAAAAACCTTCCCGTAGGGGAGGTGAAATTTCAAACCGTACGTTTCCACGGGGTGCTGGTGCTTCAGGGAGCTCTCCAGGGTGAAAAAGGGGCGGTGGAATTTTCTGCCCGTTTCCAGGCACTCTACCTCGTTCAGGAAGTGGCGCAGGTAATGCTGCACCACCGGATCCTCGGAACAGAGGGCATCCCAGGGCGCGTAGAGAAAGCCGCCTTTTTCCCTCCCCCCGACGGTCATCGCCTCTATCATGACGTTGACATCGTTGGAGTGATCCAGGTGCCTGTGGGTCAGCACGATCCCGTCCAGCGAAGAGGGGTCCAGCTTCGGTCGGGAGGCGAGGCACTTCACAAGGGATCCCGGCCCGGGATCCACCAAAACATTCTCGCGGCCCAGCTTGAACCACAGCCCCCCGGAAGCCCGGAGCTGCTTGATCACGACAAAGCGGGCGCCTGCGGTCCCCAGGAATTTGATAAAGTCATCGGCATGTTCTTCTGGAATGGCTTTTTTCATCATTTAAGTCACCTTCAATACGCATTCCATAATACTATATCATAAGTCGCGCAGAAAAATAAAATCTTTTTCCGGGCAAATGGACCTGAGATGCAGCCCCTAATACATGGAGAAAAAACACGGAGGCACCTGCACTCCTCCGCTTTCCCCGAACCCGCAGGGAACATATAAAAAACTGACGCGGTGCCGGCTTGCAGAGGCCCGCAGATGGAAGCCTTGAGGGGCTGCCGGGAAGGCGTTGGATCATAAGGATTTTCCTGCTGAATAAAGCCCAAACAAAATGCCGATACGTGTTGACTGAATGTTAAAATAAGTATAGAATAAACTGATGTGAAAATATAAACGAGGCAGGGTCGCCGGTTGGGTCTTTTTTCGTTTTCTGTGAGGCTTATTTGCCCGGTTTTTCGGCAGGTCCCCTTGCCGGCGAGGGGATCCTTCCAGAATTTACTTAATTATAATATCACCTGGAGGTGGGTATAATGGCAAAGCTGTTGTGGGAGCCGTCCGAGGAGAGGAAAAATAACTCCAACATCAAGCAATTTATCGACCACGTCAACAAAAAATATGACAAAAACATCACCAATTACGCCGAGCTTTTTAACTGGTCAGTCGAAGACATTCCCGCGTTCTGGGCCACGGCATGGGAGTTATTTGACATCAAGGCATCCAGGGAGTATGACTCTGTAGTCGACGACCCTTACAAAATGCCCGGTGCCAAGTGGTTTGAAGGGGCGCGGTTGAACTTCGCCGAGAATCTGCTCAAGTTCAGGGACGACCGCACCGCCCTCATCTTTCGGGGAGAAACGCAAAAGAGGGAAAGCATGACCTACGCGGAGCTCTATGACACGGTAGCGCGCCTGGCGAAATCGCTCCGCGAAGCCGGCCTCAAACCGGGCGACAGGGTGGCCGCCTACATGCCCAACACCATGGAAACCATCATCTGCATGCTCGCTTCTGCCAGCATCGGCGCCGCCTGGTCCTCCTGTGCCACGGACATCGGGATGGAAGCGGCCATCGACCGCATCGGCCAGATAGAACCCAAGATCCTCTTCACTGTGGACGGCTACTTCTACAAGGAAAAACCCTTCGACTCCCTGGCCAACGCCGCAGGCATTGCCGAGAGAACCCCTTCCATTGAAAAGGTCGTGGTAACCTCGTATTTGGGAGGGAAGGCGGATATCAGCCACGTGCCCAACGCCGTGCACTACGAGGACTTCCTGGCCGACGAAAAGGGGCTCGAAATCCAGTTCGAACAGCTGCCCTTTGACCAGCCCCTCTACATCATGTTCTCTTCCGGCACCACCGGCAAGCCCAAGTGCATGGTGCAGGGCGCAGGAGGCGTGCTCATCAACCAATTGAAGGAGCTGATCATTCACACCGACCTCAAAAAAGACGACGTCCTGTTTTACATCACCACCTGCAGCTGGATGATGTGGAACTGGATGGTCAGCTCCCTGGCCATAGGAAACACGCTGGTCCTCTATGACGGGTTCCCCAACTACCCCGATGCCGGCGCCATGTGGAAGCTCATCCAGGACGAGAAGGTGACCGTCTTCGGCTGCAGCGCCAGCTATATCAATTACCTGCGGAGCGTCGACGCACGGCCCGGCACAGACTATGACCTTTCCAGCCTGCACGAGATCTCTCAAACCGGTTCCCCCCTCTCCGCCGAAGGGTTCGAGTACGTGTACCAGGAAATCAAAGAAGACCTGTGGTTTAATTCCATCTCGGGCGGAACAGACATCAACGGCTGCTTCTGCGCCGGCAATCCCATCAGCCCCGTCTATGCCGGACAGCTCCAGGGGCCCGTGCTGGGCAAAAAAGTGAACGTGTATGATGAAAATGGGAACCCGGTGCGGGACCGCGAGGGGGAGCTCGTCTGTGAAGCTGCGACGCCCTCGATGCCGCTCTATTTCTGGAACGACCCGGATGGCAAGAAATACCATGAGGCCTACTTCGACGTGTTCCCCGGCGTTTGGCGCCACGGCGACTACGTGGTGCAATACAGCGATACGGGTGGGTTTACCTTCTTCGGACGTTCCGACTCCGTCTTAAAGCCGTCCGGGGTCCGCATCGGCACGGCAGAGATCTACAACCAGGTAGAAAAAATGGAAGAGGTCGCCGACAGCCTGGCCATCGGGCAGAACTGGGAAGGGGACCAGCGCATCATCCTGTTTGTCAAGCTTGCCGAGGGGCTGGAATTAACGGACGAATTGATAAACAAGATACGGAAAACGATGCGCGAGAAAGCCTCTCCCAGGCATGTGCCGGCCAAAATCATCCAGGTGCCCGACATTCCCTATACCCTCAACATGAAAAAGGTGGAAAGCTCTGTCACCAACCTGGTCCACGGCAGGCCCGTCACAAACAGGGATGCCCTGGCAAATCCCGACTGCCTGGATTACTACGAGAGCATCCTCGACGAGCTGAACGTGTAGTGCAGGGCTTTCCCCCCGCAGATCGGCACATATCGTGCGGCGCAAAAAATGAAGAATCAATTTTCCGGGCAGTGCGGGCCTCCAGGTTACCGCTTGTCCAGTTTGACGCTGCGTCTGCCTGAAAAAGGCGGCCCCTCTTCGGGGGGGAGCGGCCGGATGCATTCAAACATGCTCATCCCCGGCCGTCCCCGAAAGGGGCCGTTTGTTTTGTGGGTTCTTGGTTCTTAATTTCCCTGTAAGTTGGGCGAAACTTTTTCAAGCGATCTCGTGAGCGCTAATTTTTTCTGCGTGTGGAGAGGGGCATTTTGAAATTCAACTTTTATGGGACTGGCTTGTCCAGGTTGGGTTGCCTCAGAGCACAAGGCAGCCTTCTCAGCGCTGTTAAGGGCGATCGGCGGACCATAAAGGCCCTTTTTTCCTTTTAGCAAGCAGTGCCATTTTCCCTTGAGCGTCGAAGCCGACCTCTGCCGGCCCTTGAAGGACCTCCACAGGCGAAGGCCCGCCGCCCTTTTCCAGGAGCGCCGGGGAAACCCAGAAGGTTTCTAGCTGCAGCGTGCTTTCGATCAGGGCCAGGGCGATTTTTTGATAGGAATACCAACGCAGCAGCTGTTCAAAGAGATCTTTCTCTCGCTCCAGCACAACGGGTAGTTTGGCACCGGCGGGCCATCCCGCAGTAAGCGCATTGGCGTAGGTAGCCTGAAAATCAATGGACCGATAAAAATCCTTGGTGATAAAATCGGCCATTCCCATGCCATATGCATTGCCCCTGCTCTGCGGGGTCAGGCCCAAAACGGACAGGCAGCCGATGTGCCTGTCTATCGGCCTGCCAATGCGGCGCCAGCGCCCTACCACGTTGGTATCCATTCCCGTACCGGAAATGTTTTTCCCCATTTTCCTGACAATGAGCACATCGAGTGGGTCAAAAGGCACAGCAGGCAGTATTGCCAGCGCTTGCTGGAGCATTTTTTTCTCTTCCTCTTCGATCTCCTCCGGCGGAATCACAGCAATTCGGCAAGGTTCTCCATAAGCATTTTCTATAATGGCCACCCCGAAAGCCACCCGAACTTTCTCCAGGATTATTCTGGCTGCGGGGAGAACATTTTGCTCCAATCCCAGGCGGTGCATGCTGGCTGCGCCCGCCTTTTTGCCCAGGCCTACTGCCAGCATCTTTAAAAGCCCGCTCTGGATGGGCCCATCCATGGCAGTATGGGGCTTGATGCGGTTCAGCACCACCACGGCATCGGCCGCGAGAGCTTCCCGGTCCACGTAAACCGGTGTGCCGGCGGGAGTGCGGCCCACACTTTCCACCACCATGGAGGAGACAATAGGTGCCCCGACGTTTGCCTCAGTCACGCCATTTCCCTGCAACACCCCCCTCTGCCCTTCGGCCGTGCCGCCTCCGTGGCTGCCCATAGCCGGGATCAGAATGGGGTGGGCCCCGCGGCTTTTCAGCCAGTGCACCAAGCAGCGCAGCAGTTCGGGCAGGGCGTCGATGCCCCGGCTGCCGACGGTCACGGCCACTTTCCAGCCGGGCTTGATACGCTCCCGGGCCTCCTTGTGCTCCAGTTCACGGCGAACTGCATCCTGCAGGGAATCGATTTTCTCCCGACACACAGACTGCCTGACCCGGTAGAGCTGAAGCCTGTACATCGCCTTCTCCCTCCCCACTGCCGCTGCTAATTATCCACAACTTCGTTGTTTACTTTTATCATACCAGTATTGTTGATATCAATTTGTTAATTGCCCGCTTCATTTCTTTGCTGCGCATCAGTAACCCCAATCCAATCAATATAATATCCACATACCAGTTTAAATGAGCCAACAAAAATGTCCGCCCCGGCGTTAACGGTCTTTGAACTGGGGATCCCTTTTTTCGATAAAGGCCTGCACCCCTTCCCCGGCGTCTTCCGTCTGAAAGACCCTGTCAAACAGGTCCATCTCTATTTTCAGGCCTTCCTCCAGGGTGGTCTGCAACCCGCGGTTGACGGCTTCCTTGATCAAGCCGAGGGCGGTGCCCGCCCGCCGGGCATACATCTCGGCCAACTCCCTGCTGGCGGAGAGGACCTCACCGTGAGGAACCACCTGGTTCACCAGGCCGATCCTTTTGGCATCAACCGCGCTGATAGGCTCGCCCGAGTACATGATTTCCTTGGCGCGGGAAGGACCGACCAGGCGCGGCAGCCGCTGGGTCCCGCCACCGCCGGGGAAGATGCCCAGCTTGATCTCGGGCTGGCCAAGCATGGCTTTTTCCGAGGCCACGCGGATGTCAAAGGCCAGGGCCAGCTCCAGCCCGCCGCCGAGGGTGTAGCCGTTTAAGGCGGCGATGGTCGGTATGCGCATGTTCTCGATAAACAGCAGCACCTCGTGCAGCTTTTCGGTGAAGCGGTAGGTGGCGCCAGACACATTAAGCATCTCCGGGAATTCCTTGATGTTTGCCCCGGCCATAAAGGCTTTGTCCCCGGCGCCGGTCATTACCATAGCGCAGCAGCCGGGGGTCTCCTCGATCTCCCGGCAGCACTCCAGCATCTCGCCGATCACTTTAAAGCTCAGCACGTTCATGGGAGGGTTGTCGATCACCACTTCGGCGGTTTTCCCCTCCTGTTTCCAGTTCACCAGCTCTCTTGTCACGGGAACCAGCTCCTTTGCCATTATTCTTACCAGTATATTCGACAACGCCGCTCGATTTTTCCTCCTCCGGGAGCGGCAAAAAATGGCGCCTTAGAAACGGCGGGGCGATCCCGGGCGTCCCCAATCCCCGCAGGCCACGACACAGCAGGAAACCTGCGGGAGTTTCGCAGCCGTCGCAGCCGTCGAGCGGCAGCCCGGTAATGCGCGGTGGGTCTACAGGAAAAAGCCGCTTCTTCTTTGATATTTTTTACCTTCCCTGGCAAGTTTATCCTTTAAGCCAGAACCTCACAGCCGAAGAGCTGCATGCATCCCGGGGACCCCCAGAACCTGCCGGGCTTGCCGGCAGGTAATTGCCGGGGGGCGTCGAAGTATTTATTATCAATTCTAACTCCCTCTGTTTTGGGAGGGCAGAGAATGTAACGGGGTGAATGTGATGGAGACAGCCAAACGCCGCAGGGATCTGCTTCAGCTGCTGCGCGAAGCCGACAGGCCTTTGACGGGAACCGATCTGGCCGCCCGCTTCAATGTCAGCCGGCAGGTCATCGTCCAGGACATCGCCATTTTGAGGTCAGCGGGGCAGATGATCCTGGCCACCCCCCAGGGGTATGTGTTCCCGTCCCTGCCTGAGGAAAGCTGGGTGCGCAAAACCATCGCCTGCCAGCACAGCCGCGAAGATATCGAGAAAGAACTGGGGATCGTGGTCGACCACGGGGGCCGGGTGCTGGACGCGGTAGTGGAACACCCGGTCTACGGGGAACTGAGGGGAAGCCTGATGATCTCCAACCGGCGGGACGTGCGCTTTTTTGTTTCCCATCTGGAGGAAAGCGGGGCCAACCCTCTCATGGCCCTCACCGGCGGGGTGCACCTGCACACCATCGAAGCGCCGGACGAGGAGACCCTCTCCGAGATACTGGAAGCTTTGGGGCGGGAAGGGTTTCTGATACGCTAAGACCGATGAAGGGGGCGTCCAACCGTGCAGAGAATACTCTTTCAACAGATCGTATCCAGGGCGCTGGAAGAGGATCTGGGCTTCGGGGACCGCACGACGCTGAGCATCTTCCAGCAGGAAGGTGGCAGGGCCGCCATCGAAGCCCGGGAGGAAGGGATCATCGCCGGCCTGGCGGTGGCGGCAGAAGTGTTCGCCCAGGTTGACGGGGAAATCCGCTTTCAGCCGCTGCTGCAGGACGGCCATCGGCTTGCGCCCGGCGCCCGCGCAGCAATCATAGAGGGTCCGATAAGAGGGATCCTTACGGGCGAGCGGGTGGCGCTGAACTTTTTGCAGAGGATGAGCGGCATCGCCACCGCCACCGCCAGAGCGGTGGAAAAGGTCCGCGGCACAAAAGCCCGCATTACCGATACCCGCAAGACGGCCCCCGGCCTGCGCCTCCTGGACAAGTACGCCGTGCAGGTCGGAGGCGGCACCAACCACCGCTTCAACCTGTCGGACATGGTGCTCATTAAAGACAATCACATTAAAGGTGCAGGCTCTATCACGCGGGCGGTGGAAAAGGTGCGCCAGGGTTGCGGCTTTCCCCTGAAGATCGAGGTGGAGACCACCACCCTGGAAGAGGTGCGTGAAGCGCTGGATTGCGGGGCGGACGTGATCATGCTGGACAACATGAGCCCCGCTTTGATGAAAGAAGCGGCCGGGCTGATCGGAGGCAGGGCGCTGGTGGAGGCTTCCGGAGGGATCGGGCCGGAGGACCTGCATGAGGCGGCGGCCGCCGGGGTGGACCTGATCTCCCTGGGCTACCTGACCAGCAGTGTCCGGGCCCTGGATTTTTCGCTGAACATAATTTAGTCTTTTGAAGCCTTTTCTGGACTGGAAGTGCACGGCAGCGGCGGCCCCGCCCTTCCGGCACACCTGGCAGATCAAAAAGACACCAGGCCCCGACCGGATCGCTTCTACCCGTCGACGCCCTTCTCCTGGTTGAGCTCAGCCAGGCGCTTCAAAGCGCGCATCTTATCGGAGTTCCCGATGCGCGCCCTGGAAACGGCTTCTTCCAGGATATGAATGGAGCGCCGGTAATTTTCCCTGTCCACCGGGTAGGGATGCCCGTCCTTTCCGCCGTGCGCAAAGCTGTAGCGGGCCGGATCCTTGCGGCTGGACGGCGCGCCGAAGCTGAGCTCGGCCACCAGGCTGATGGCCCTGATGGTTTGCGGCCCCATCCCTTGAATGGAGAGCAGTGCTGTATAATCCGCCGGCTGCTCCTCGTGAGCTTTGTAAAGGGCAGCGGCGATTCGCTTGCCCTGCGGCAGTGCATGTTCCCTGGGCAAATGGAGCGAGGCTTCGCTGTCCTTGATTTTGGACCATTCCCGCAAAAACTCTTCCGGATTCCCCAGACCGACCTGCAGGCTGGCCTGGCGGTTGGCCTCGCTTTCCCGTGCCACCATATTTAAAATAACGTCACCCCGCTGATCGCAGCAGACGGCCTGGTGCGGCTCGGAGACGAAATCGCTGACCTGCTCTCCCAGCCAGTGGTAGCGCCTGGCCCACCTGGATTCCCCGTTCATCCCCTGCTGCACCACCGCCCAGCTGCCGTCGGAAGTGAAGAAAATGGTGTGGTGATAGAGGTCGAAACCGTCCTGCAGGGCGGTGTTGTCCACCTTGGCCACCAGGCGGCTCGTGGCCTGCAGGCCGCACACCCTCTGCTGCAGGGCGAACCTGCTCCCGAGGTGCTCGATCTCGCGGGGCGTCTGCAGGGCGGTGTTGCCTTTGCCGCCGGCGATAAAAAGACCCAGCTCTTTCTGGCGGTCGCGCAGCCCTTCTTTCAAGGCGGCGCAGGTGGTGGTGGTCACCCCGGAGGAATGCCAGTCATAGCCCAGCACACAGCCCAGGGCCTGGAACCAGTGCGGATCGGAAAGGCGCCGCAGCACCTCCTGTGCCCCGTATTCCAGGAGCACAACCTCCATGATCAGCGCGCCCAGGCGCTGCATCTTTTCAAAAAGCCATGCCGGGCACTTGCCGCCGTGCAGCGGCAGCCTGGCGGTGCCCTTGCGCATCTCGGCTCAACCCCTTCCAGGTGTCCGGGAGTTCTGCACCGTTTTCCGTTAGGAACATTTATTCGCCACCCCCGCTTCGATTCCTTCTGCCTCTCAAAAAAAGCTGCGCTCTTCGATAAAACATTATTTTTAAAGCCTTCCCTCGCCTTGATCTTTTGGCCTTTCTGTGCTATATTACCTAATGAACAGCATGTCGGGGTGGCGGAACAGGCAGACGCGCACGGTTGAGGGCCGTGTGGGTAACACCGTGTGGGTTCGACTCCCATCCCCGACACCAGGAAAACATTCCCATCAAAAAGCTGGCAGAAAAACTGCCAGCTTTTTCAAATGATAGATTATTTCCTCATACATTCGAAAAAAGAATGTAAGTTCCAATATTATGTTGGCTTTGATATAATCCGCCTCACAATCAGGCGCTGGTAAACCTTTTTCTCAACAATATTCTTAAATATAATCCCAACCTGGAACGCACACAGCCAGTGCCATAAAAGTTGAAATTCAAAATGACCCCTTCTAAGCGTAGTAAACATTAGTGTTCACGCGATCGTATGAAAAAGTTTTGCCAGATTTACAAAGAACTTGAAAACCAAGGGCCTAATAAATCTACATGATTATCAACTTAACTCAGGGAATTCTTGTTGAGTGGCCCCCAAAATACAGCTTTTTAGCAGATCAAGGCCTTTTTGTAAGTGTGACCTTTTAAAACCTCTTTTTTGCGGGGCTTCT
>PWTK01000090.1 GCA_003563895.1 Syntrophomonadaceae bacterium | reverse complement strand
GGATTACGATTCCGCCGCTCTGCCAGTTGAGCTATGTCGGCCTGATACAGCAAGCCATTTTTCAGGCTGCTTGCTAAGAGAAATTATACCACAAACAAATGGGAAATCAAGATCTTCGCGCCGGCTAATGTGCGCGCCGGCTAAAAAGATTTTTCCCGCCATTCACGGCAGATCCTTTGTCCTGTTTTTTTGCCGGTTTTGATAATTTTAAGGGTCGCAAGATTTCTCTCCACCCAGCCTGGACATAGCCGGTGCCATAAAATACCGATCTTGAAAAGTAACCCCTGCTAAACGTAGTAAACATCGGTGCTCACAAGTGATCACTAAAAAAGGTTGCCAAATTTGCGTAGAATTTGGGGCTTAAGGACCTAACCCGGACAATCCGGTGTCAAACAGTTATATTTCAAAAAATGATTATCGATTTAGCTCAGGAGCCCTTTATACATGATGCGCTGGCCAAATGAATTCCAGTGCCTTGGGTGCGGGTATGAGCATACTTGCGAGATTGCAACCAAGAAACTGCCTTTTCCTGAGTTAATCGGACAGCCACATTTTAAAATGCCCCTTCTTAACGTAGAAAAAATCAGCCCTTACAGGATCACTTGAAAAAGATTTGCCAAATTCACAAAGAACTTGGGAACCAAGGGCTTATTTTACTGCTGTTAACGCTGATCAAACAATTTGGAACAGGATGAAGGTTATTGAGGACAAAACGTAGAAATATTTGATAAATCGGGCACGTTCCGTTGAATGGGGAGTTTTGGCGGAAACGGGTTTGTTTCCCAGAGGACTTTTTGCTTGACGGGCCGGGGAAAGGGGGCGGAGTGTATCAGGTCTTTGGGCTTATTCCAGCTCTTCCCCGGAGGAATCCCCGAGAAAAGAGGTGCTTTTTCCCGTGAAAAAGTTAAACAATGTTGCCGAAGTGGACGCGGAAGCCTTAGAAAAAGGCCCCATTACGCTGGCCATCCTCTCTCCCGGTGACCCCAACTTTATGAAGGCTATCCGGATGGCCTGCGAGCGGAACCTGATCATTCCCGTATTGATCGGCAATAAAGAGTTGATGGAGGCGGCTGCAGCGGAAATCGGCTTTGATATCAGCGACTTTGACCAAACCTTCATTGATGACCCGCAGCTTATCGCCGACAAGGGGGTTGATCTGCTTTCCACAGGCGAAGTGGACGTGATCAGCAAGGGGCAGATGTCCACCAATTACGTGTACAGGGCTGTGATCCGCAAAATGAAAAAAACCGGGCTGCAGAAGGTCATCGCCGTCACTACGTTTTGGGAAATTTCCCCATTAGATCACTTTGTCATCCTGACGGACCCCGGGGTCAATATTGCCCCGGACCGAGAGACCAAGGTCGAACTGCTAAAAAACGCCATTGCCTACCGGGGGCTTTTTGGGCATGACGACCCCAGAATCATGCTCGTTTCGGCAAAAAGAGAGCTTGACCGCGAACTCCCCTCGCACGCCGACCGGGATTACTTGAAAGAAGCCCTGGCCGGTGAAGGCTACGACTGCCCTGTCATAAGCGGGAACATTAGGGACCTGTTTGAAGCAGAACCGGAAGAGCGGCCAAACATTTTGCTCATGCCTCATCTTGTCACGGCCAACAGCATCGTTAAGCTGGACTTTTTCCTGGATGTTAAGCGCCGGGGTGTGGTCATGACTTCCTGGGGGCCGGTGCTCATCCCGGCTCGTGCCGACAGCGCCATCCACCTGGTGGACGAGATATCCCTGGTTGTCGTCGTGGCATCTCGATTTAAGGAGGGGTACTGTGAAAACTTTCGCTGAAATCCTAAAGCGGGCTCCCGCCAGGCGCATTGTCACAGCCCCTTCACCGGAAGGTGCCGCACTGCCCGACAATTTAGAAGAAGAGCTCCTCCGCAGGGGCCACGCGGTAACTGCCCCGGAGGGCGGCGAAGAGCACTCGGTAAAGGAAGCCTGCCGCCTTCTTAAAAACAGACAGGCCGATATGCTCCTCCAGGGCAATATTTCCCTTCAGCGTTTATTTGATCTCCTGGAAGCGGAGGGAATCCTGGGAAAAAACCCCTGCTTTGTGAGCGTTTTCGAAGACCGGGTGCATCACAAATTGCTGCTGATGTCCGATACCTACATGCATGATTTTCCCGACCTGCAGCAAAAAATTGCTTGCCTGAACAGGGCCATCGAGCTCGCCGAAGCGCTCTCCATGGAAAAACCGAAGGTGGCAGTCCTTTCCGCCATTGAAACTATTAACCCGGCCATACCCTCCACCTCGGAGGCCGCCGTGCTCTCCAAGATGTCCGATCGGGGGCAGCTGAATGCCCTGGTGGAAGGCCCCCTGGACATTGATGCCGTGATCCAGCGGGAAGCAGCCGAACTCAAGGGCATTAAAAGCCCCGTCCCGGGCGATCCCGACATCATCTTATGCCCCGATATTGAGACGGCGTTTGCGCTTTCGCAGGCCTTCACCTTCATCGGCAGCTTTCCAACAGCCGGTGTGCTCCTGGGGACGTTCAGCCCCGTAATCATCAACCCCAGGTTAATTCCCCCGGCTCACAAAGCGGTCGAAGTCGCCATTCACGCCTTGATGCAGGAAGGCGGTGACACCGGCTGATCCCGCGAGCCCTGCAGCGTGTATGCGGCCCCGGAAGCGCTGCTGTATATCTGCAGCATTTGAACTGCTGGGACGCTGCAAATACCCTTCCATTGCAAACAAAGGGACGGAGGTGCCCCTCTGAGTGAGGTTTGTTTCCGGCCCTGTCTCTTTGAAATCGAAGGCTTATTTAAACACAAATAGGGAAAAACCCTGCCCTCAGCTGCCTGGGGGGTTAAAACAGGTCTTCTGCCCATGCACCTGCATATTTATGAGGCCGACACCACCTGGTAACCCCTTGACCAATTGGACCTTTGCAAGTATTATCAAATACAGGCGCGAGCAAAGCCTTACCCCTGCAACAATAATACGGGACAAAAAGGAGCTGTAACGTTGAAACAGAAGACCTGCGTCAAAAGAAAGGCAAATCCGGCGAACCGCCGTTTAGAGGGAAAACCCCTTTTCCGCCAGCCCCGCACGGATTATCACCTGCACCCGGATTATTCCATCGATGCGGAACCATTACCCATCATGGATTACTGCCGCCGAGCAGTAGAGCTGGGGTTGACAGAAATTTGTTTTACCACCCACGCGGAGCTGGACCCGGTGCGAAAAGAAATAGACAATTATGTAATCTTCAGGGGCAAAACACACCCGGTCCGCGACAAGCGCTGGCTGGACGGCTATTTCTCCGAGATCGAAGCGGCCAGAGATCGGCTGCGGGGGACGGGCTTGCGGGTGAAAGCCGGGGTGGAAATCGGCTACGACCTGGGCCTGGAGAAAGAAATTGAAAGTCTGCTGGAGGGATACCCCTTCGATTACGTGCTCTGCGCCGTCCACTGTTTGGACCACGTCGCCATCTCCTCCATGGACGAAAGCCCGCGCTATTTCCGCCACCGCCCGCTGCACCGGCTGCTGGAAGATTATTTTAAAGTGCTGCACAGCGGCGTGCGGACGGGGCTTTTTCACTGCGTGGCCCACCTCGACCTGTACCGCCGTTACGGCCTCCACTATTACGGCCCCCCCATTCTCACGGAGCAGCGCAGCGCCCTGGAACCCCTCCTGAAAGACCTGGCGGCGTGCGGAATGGGTCTGGAAATCAACACCTCCGGCCTGCGCCGCGGGCTGCGAACGTTTCACCCTTCCCGCGAAATCGTGGCCATGGCCGTCGAGGCGGGTGTATCCATATTCACCGTCGGTTCGGATGCCCATCGGCTGGAAGAGCTGGGCAGCGGTATCGACGAAGCCCTCCAGCTGCTGGATGAATTCGGGCTCCAGAACCACGTTTTTTCCGGAGGCCGCCCTGTGCCAGCGGTAGAAGAGCTTGTTCCTGCCGGAAAAAAAAGCCGCCGCTGAAATTGTCTTTTTCCGTTTTTATTCCTGCCCCCCTCCCTGCAGCCGGCGGGCTTTTTCTTTCAGGCCCGCACCAATCGAGCCCCCCGTTTTTCTCCTGCAGCAGCGCCCTTGCGGCACCACCTTTCAGGGCCCTCCACAGGCTTCAAGCCAAGCTGCCCGGGTATTTATGTTGACATGCAACCCTCTCTGTGGTAACTTGTTAGCACTACACCTTGAACACTCGAGACGGGGGAAAAGGAAGGAAAATGACCAAATTTGGAAAAGTCCTGTTAAGCGTATTCATGGGCCTCCTGCTACTGGCAGCCGCGGCCTTTTTGCTTCCGCCGGGGAGCTTCGATCTGCTGCACGACAGGCTGACGGAAGTGTTCCGGAGCAAGGAAGAAGTTGAAGTGCCCGAGGAAGACAAAAAGCTGCGCTACGCTGAGCGGCTGGAAGAAGTCCTGCAGAAAGAACCTCCGGCGGGGGAAGAAGAACTTCTCCGGCTTTCCCGCCGCAATGATGCCGTCGGTTACCGGGCCAGCCTGGAGCTGGCCCACCGGAAAGCGACAAACGCCGAGGGGGCCGCCCGCTTTTTCCGCCGGGCGCTCGCACTGCACACCACTTCGGAAGTGCGGTTGGAGCTGGCCAATTATTTAAAATCTCGGGGCCTTCACTCTGAAGCGCGGGAAGTGTATCGAAAACTGCTGCCCGACCGTGAAGCCCTGGAAGGCCTTCTCCAGTTGGAGGTCGAGCCCTCCCTTATCGGTCTGGACCTGCTCGAAAACGACATGTGGAACGAAGCCGTCGACCTCATGGGGCCCCTGATCCAAAACGATCCGTCCAAAGAACTGCGGCACGGCTACGCCCGAGCGCTGGTGGAACTGGAGCGCTTTGAGGAAGCGCTGCCCTTTCTGGAAGAGCTGCGCGAGGAGCTGGACCCCGGCCAGGAGATCCGGGAAGAGGTGGAGTTTTTTTACGCCCGCACCCTGGAAGCCCTCGGCGAAAAAGAAGAGGCGCTGCGGGTTTATACCCTCCTGGGCCCCAGGGGCAACCACCGCAGGGGGCTCCTTTTGGAGCAGGAAGGATACCGGGAAGAAGCCGCCGAAGCCTTCAGCAACGCCCTGGATCCCAGCGTACAGTGGATAGGGGCCCGGAGGCTGGAAGAGCTGGGCAGCAGCTCGAAAGCGCTTCCCGTTTACAAAGAGCTGGCGCGCGGCAGCAGCTCGCTTCGAGACGATGCCGCTTACAGAGCCTATATCCTCCTCACCAGGAAAGGGGACCCGGAGGCGGACGTTTTCTTGAGAAAGCTTTCCCATCACCCCGCCTGGTTGGACCGTTTGGGTAAAGAGCCCCGGTGGTCGGCTGCCCCCAAAATTTCCCCGGCCAAGCCGGACTTCCTGGGGCGGGCCGAAGCGTACCGGCAGAGCGGGCGGGGAGATCTGGCCGAGCTGGAGATGGCCATCGGGGAAAAGCTGGCCACACCTGCAGAAAGGCTTTACCTGGGCGAATGGTACCTGCAGGAGGGACATTATTATTGGGGTGTCCGCCAGGGCATTCAACTGCTGGAGAAGCATCCCAGCCGGGAAGCTTACGAACTGGCTTACCCCAAGCCGTTTGAGCCCCTGGTGGCAGAAGCGGCCGAGGATTACCTGGTGGACCCCTTTCTCCTGCTGGCGGTAATGCGGGAAGAAAGCCGTTTCCAACCGGAGGTCGTGTCTTGGGCGGGTGCCGTGGGGCTCATGCAGATCATGCCCTCCACGGGGGAGGAGATCGCTCGGCGCAAGGGCTTCGACGATTTTGTCGTGGACGACCTTTTGGACCCGGAGACGAGCATCCGCTTCGGGGCTTGGTACCTGCGCTCCCGACTTAACAACTTTGAAAACGACCTGGACAAAGCGCTGGCCGCTTACAACGCGGGGGCGGGAAATGCCCGGCGCTGGAGCCGGTCCCACCTGGGAGAAGAACCGGGCGGATTCCCCACCGCCATCACGTACCGTGAAACGAGGGAATACATTACCAGGGTGCGCGATTCGTACCTGACTTACCGCTGGCTCTACGGGGACGAAGGACAGGGCTGAACCGGCCCGGGCACGCGAAACGGCCTCACCGCTTTCAGCCCGGAGATTCTGCGCCGCCAGCGGCAATTCTTCCGCGCGCCGAAAAGACAAAAAGGCCGCAAGTCGCCATGTCGCTCTTGCCGCACAGTAAGCGGGTAGACTACCTGTACATGCAAAGTCCCCCGGCACACAAACCCAACCGGGACAGGCCAGGGCCATACAGGCTTTTTATTTCTGTGAATCATTCTTGCCATTCCTGCGAAAAACGAAAAACTTGGGCAGGAAAGTCCTGACCGGGACAAGACACGGCCATGATGTTTTCTCGTTACGGTGAAAGGTTTTGCCATTTTTGCGCAGATCCTTAAAACGGGGGCCTAAAAAACCAAAACCTGTCACAAGCCGCAGGCAACCTGTTTGAGCTGCCCGCCCTCCTGCGGAGCTAATTCACGGAAACCGTCAGGGTGTAGGGGTTCCAGTCCACATCGACCCCCAAATACTCGCTCACATAGCGCACGGGGATCATGGTGCGGCCATTTCGTATGACCGGGATTGTGTCCATGGTTTTTACTGCCCCGTCGACCTCGGCCCGGGCGCTGTCAATGGTGAAAAGAACACTTTTTCCCTCCCGGTCTACGGCAACCTTCCTGTATTCCGGGTCCCAGCCCACGTCCGCGCCCAGCGCTTCGGCGATGGCCCTCACCGGGACCATGAGCCGGTTGTTGGAGTCGATGTAAGGGGGGGAGTCGAAATCGACGGCAGCCCCCCAAACCCGCACCTTGTAGGAGGGGGCGTACTCCGCCAGCAGATACTTCTGGCGCTCTTCTTTGAAACGCCGCAGTTCCGGGGCAAACCGCGCTTCGATCTCCTGGGGGCTCAACCCCTGCTCCAGGTACTGCCCCATCTGATCGGTCCCCATGATCTTATCGAACATGACGATGTCGTCTTTTTCGCTTTTCGGGACCTGGAAATCGCCCAGGGAAAAAGCGCAGGTCAGCGCATAGATCCCCGTCCGGGCGGGGTTGAAACGGTAATAATCGGTAATGTGCAGCCTGACGCCTTCCGCCTCCCCCCTCACTTCGGGGATAAACCGCACTCCTTCCAGGCCCGCCTCGTTGAGCAGCGCCGCAAAATGCACGGCGTCGATCCCCCTCCCGCCGATCCACCTGAATTTATCCGCCTGGAAAACCCCCGTCCCCTCACCGAGGCCGGTGGCCATGTAGCCGAAAACCGCCTCCAGGTCGGGGATGTTCGGGGATGTCTGCACCCAGGTCAGCCCCGTGTCCTGGTAAAGCATATTCCGCCGGTACCCTTCCATGGGCACAACCGTCAGGTCGGCCCCGATCTTGCGGTTGAAAAAGCGGGCCAGCTCACCCACCGTCATCCCGTGGGCCTTGGGCAGGTGGTCCACGCCCACAAATGAACGGAACCGCTCTTCCAGCACAGGGCCTTCCACCATCATCCCCCCCAGCGGGTTGGGCCGGTCCAGCACCACCACGGGGAGCCCTTTTTCCTGCGCCGCAGCCATGCAGTAATTGAGGGTCGAGATGAAGGTGTAGCTGCGCGCGCCGATGTCCTGTATGTCGTAGAGGAGGACATCCACCCCCTGCAGCATCTCTGCGGTGGGTTTCCTGGTTTTTCCATAAAGGCTGTAAACGGGGATGCCCAGCTCTTCGTGCACGTAGGACTCTACATACTCTCCGGCACCGGCTTTGCCGTCGATACCGTGTTCCGGCCCGTAAAGGGCGGCCAGCTTCACCCCGCTGTCCTCGTGCAAGCGCTCCATGGTGCTTTTCCCTTTCCGGTCCACCCCGCTCTGGTTGGTCACCAGGCCCACCCGTTTTCCTTCCACCAGGTGCCGGTACCTTTCCAGCAGCACTTCGTTCCCCAGTTTGAACTCCTGCTCCGGCCCGGCGGAGTTATCGCCCTCGCCTTTGGCCGCGCATGGGAAAGAAGTCTCTTCCATTTCCCCCGCGGGAGAGATGCTGTTTGCTTCCCCGGAGTTATTCCCACAGCCCCCGGCGGCACCAAAGGCCGAAAAGGCCAGCAGGGCCATCAAAACAATATTCAGCAATTTTTTTCGCATCGGCCTCTCCTCTTTTCCTCTAAAACCTCTCTTGTCTTGATCAACGAAAAGAACGGCTTTTTGTTGCTCCAGGGGGGTAACGAAAACGGTTATATTTGCGTCCGGGGCCGGCCAGTCGCCAATAGATGCAGACACCGGCAAAAATGGTGGCGGCAGAAAAAAGTTCGAGGGATTCTTCCAGCACAAAGTCCATCAGGAAAAAAGGAGGGATCACACCGCCGGTAACCTCCTGGCTGAGGCGTTCCCCCAAGTTTACATAAAAATCGCCATACTCGCGAAAAACGGAGGCTGTTGCCGCCACTGCATAGAGCACCCCCCCGACCACAATGTAGAGCCGGGTTTGAGGTATATTAAAGATAACCTCCCGAAAGCGCAGAAAGGCGTAGAGGAGAGGGGAGGCCATGAGGGCGAAGTATACCCCTTCGATGTTCCTTCTCTTCATGCCGAACAGCTCGTAGCCGTAGTTGGCCAGCACATGCCTGGGGTCGCCGGCATCTTCAATGAGCATCAGGATGAAGGTGATGGCGATAAGGCCCCAAAACAGCTGCCCTCTTTTTTCCCCTTTCTCCCAAAAAGACCCGCAGAGGACAGCGGCGCCCAGGCAGGTCAGGGAAATGAAAATCCACTGCACCCACTCCACCGGCCCGCGATTGCGGAAGAGGTGCCACCAGAGGCCCCTTTCCGGGGAAATGGAGGTGAGATTTAGCACATCCACGAAGTAGACCGCGACCCAGCAGCTCAAAATGACCAGGCAGGCGGCCGCAATGATGGCGATAGACGGCAGGTGTTCGCGTAGGCGAAAGGTTGAAAAAAAATCGCTAAAAAAAAAGAAGCCCCTTTTCAAAACTGACATGCTCCCAGCTCCCCAGGCATAAATAATGAACAGCCGACATGGCCACCCGTGCCATAACGTCAGCCCGGCATGAAAAAATCTCTTTTCTTCAGGATTGAGTCTGCAGCGGAAGAATGCCAGTTTTGCTGCAAAGCCAAACCACGCGGAGAGCAGCCCTGTCCTTCCGGGAGGGCCTTCCGTGGGGCGGCGGTTACGCTTTAACCCGCTCTCGAAGAATGCCCTTTGCTCACAATTTATTTCCGCATTTCAGGCCTGACCGAAACGCAAAACATTAACTGCAGGCAACATTACCGGGCAGCGCAGCGCGTAGCGAATCGAAAAACCCCGTGCGTGCTTCCCCCCTAATTTTCACAGCAGGATCAAGGATTCTTTTCGAGCACTTCCAGCTTCACCTGCCCCACCCCGCATGCCCTCAGCCCGATGGCTTCAGCCGCAGCCCAGGACAGGTCGATGATGCGGCCCGCCACGTGGGGACCGCGGTCATTGATACGCACCACCACCTCGCGTCCTGTTTGCAGGAACGTAACCCGCACCCTGGTGTTGAAGGGGAGGGTGCGGTGGGCCGCGGTATAGGCATACATGTCGAAAATCTCCCCGCTGGCCGTTCCTCGACCGTGAAATTTGCTTCCGTACCAGGAGGCCTCTCCCCGCTGGGTGGACACTACTTTCCACGACTCATCGCTGCCTTTTTCACCGGCTTCTTTTTCCTCCGCCTCTTTTATGTATTTTTCCCAAGCGTTTGTCTTTCCATCGCCTTCATTTACGATTACGGCCTGCTTCTCTTCGTGCCAGCTCACCTCGTAGCCCAAGCACTCGGCCGCAAAGCGAAGGGGGACGAAGGTCCTCTCGTTGATAATCTCCGCCGCTACTTCAATGCTCAGCTCTGCCCCATTCATTTCGGGCGCCGTGCTCCCCACCGGGATGTTGACCTCCACATCTTCTCGATAAGCCGACGCTACGCGCTGCTCGCCGCACCATTCCACTTCAGCGCCCAGCACTTCAAAAAAACCGCGCATGGGAACCAACATCCTGCCCTCACGAATAACGGGGGAAGGCACAAAGGTGTACTGCCTTTCCTCAATATACATGCTTATTTCCTCAGCGGACGCTTCTGCCGCGCAGGCGGGCAAAAGGAATACGAAAAAAGAAAATAACAATACTGCACAAACCTTATGTATTCTTTGTTTCATTTTTCCCACCTCAAATGCTTGATAAATGAACTTGGGGGATTCAAAAACGCCGGCATTCGAACCACTCCTTGGAATAACACCCTTTCTCCTGTAGGAGCCTCTAATCCGATGCGGGGCTGAATTTATAGCCCTAAAAAAGAAGTATTCCATTTTTTCTGGTAAAATCCTGCCGGCCGGGGGCAACAAGTTGCCAGAACTGCTGTTATTTTTGCCCCGCCCCCCTCAAAATCACAAAACAAGACAGAATTTCGCGGCAGGATCTGACGGTATCTATAAAGAATTTATTTGTTAAGAATTAATGATAAAATTTAAATCAGACTATCGGGTTTGCTCAGGATGACAATGAAAGAAGCCCCGTAAAAAAGAGGTTTTAAAAGGTCACACTTACAAAAAGGTCTTGATCTGCTACAAAGCTGTATTTTGGGGGCCACTCAACAAAGAATTCCCTGAGTTAAGTTGATAATCATGAATTAAAATTTTTCTTTTGCGGTGAGCGCAATGAAAAAGCTTAAACGTCTGTATTCCAGGGGGCTTGAGCTTTTTTCCTTCAAAAACCGCCCAAAAGACACATCCCGGAACGCATTCGCCGATGGTCAGGATTACCGGGGTTGGAGAAGAGAAAGCGCCCTCGAAAGCCGCGGCCGGGAAGAAGAAAGCGGTCAAGAAGTCGAGGGGCATTTTTTCCCTTTAGAAAATTCCAGCTTGACCGAGCAGGGTTATCACCACTGCCTGGAAAACAATATCGTGCGTTTTGTTTCCCTCATGCGGAGTGAAGGCATACGCATAGGCAGTTCGGAAATTATGGATGCCCTGAAAGCGCTGCAGGTGATCTCCATCGGGGACAAAAATGCGGTTAAAACTGCCCTGAAGGCTACCCTGGTGAAAAAAGCTGCCGATCGGGAGATATTTGAGCAAACTTTTGAGCATTTTTTTGCCCCACCGGAGGAGAGAAAAAAACTCCTCCAGCATTTCCGGCTGAAAATGAACAGCCGGCAAAAAAGCATACAGGAAGCGGAAAGCATCTTCACTTTTGCCGGCAAAGAAATGCAGATCACCCGGAAAGAGAAAATGGTTTACGCCCGCCTGCCGGAAGAGGAAAGGGTGCGTATCAGAGACCTCATCCAATACCACGACTCCCTTCTGCAGGGCATTATCCTGTCTTCCATCAGAAAAGCCGCCCAGAAAAAGTATCAATCCTCGGTGGAGCTGCTGGTAAAAGAGCGCCTTGGTTACTGGCACAAAAAACTATTTACAGAGCTTCACCGGGAAAGGCTGAGAAAACCCGCCGGTGAAGAAGAGCTGGAAGCCATACAGGATGCAACGGCCGGGAAAAAGGGAACCAAGGAACTCTTGCAGGAAGATATGAGCCTGATCGATCTGAAAGATCTCCCTCAAGCCGTGGAGATTATTCGCAAAATGACCCGCCGCCTCGCCTTTTCCCTTTCCAGGCGCCATGCCCAGGATAAAAAGCACCACCAGCTGGACTTGCGGTCCACCATGCGCAGCAGCATAACTTCGGGCGGTGCCCCCTTTACCTTAAAGTACAGAGGCCGAAAAAGGAAAAGGCCGCGCCTTCTTCTTCTCTGTGATGTCTCGGGCTCCATGTCAAGCTATGCCGGGTTCGTCCTCCAGTTTATTTACGGTTTGCACTCGGTGCTGCAAAAAATTGAGAGCTTCATTTTCTCTGATGACCTGGCCCATATCAGCCCGTTTCTTCAACGGGGAGAACAAATGGACCGCTCGATAATTGCCCTTTTCCAGGAAAGCGGCCTGTGGGGCGGGGGCACCGATCTTTATTACGCTCTGCAGGTGCTCAAAAGCGAGCACAAAAAAGAGTTCACCCGGAACACCATTCTCCTGCTGGTAAGTGATACCCGCACCTCATATCCCTGGGAAGCGAGGGCAGAGCTGTTGGAACTCAAAAGCCGGGTAAAAGATATCGTTTGGTTAAACCCCCTTCCTTACGACCAGTGGAACACGTATCCCACCATCGCCATTTTTCGGGACGCTGCAGCCATGTTTCCTTGCAACACCCTGCAGGATTTGGAAAACGTTATCGCCCATAAGCTGCTCTGGAAAAAAAAGGAGGCCGGCGGCCTTTTCGGCTGACACCTTTGCTGCTGTTCAGGAGGCACGGTTTGAGGGGAGCGCTGCCAGGGGGCAGTTTATGCGCCACCGCAGAAGAGGCAAGGGACACACCTCCGCAGGAGGCGTGTCCCCCGACCTTGAAAATGACATTCCTCCGCAGGAGGTGTATCCTCCCGACCTTGAAAATGGCATTCCTTCGTGGGAAGTGTATCCCTATTCCCAAAAAGGGGAGGCGGTGGAACCGCCCATTGAGGAAGAAAGTTATTCCAGAAAAGATCACCGCCTGCAGGGGAGCATGAGTCAGCAAAACCGAGAACAACCGGTCTCTTGCCCCTGTACTCTCCTTGTGGGGTGAACCTCCCGGTGGAATAATCCTGGCGGAAGACAGGTGATTTTTTGTTCACCGCGGAATGTGCTATAATAAGATTAGTAAAAATCTCGCGGCAGAACCCGGGGCCGCAAGAAAAATTTAACTGGAGTTGGTTTGACAATGTCACGCATTGCGGCCGTTATGGGAAAGGATGATGGGGACGACTTTTTGAGGACAATGATGGAGAGGATGGTGGTTCGAGGACCCTGCACGCAGGTAACCGTACAGGGAAAAGGGTTTTGCCTGGGTGCAATCGAAAATCCGTTGCCGGGAGAACCCCCCATTGAAACCATGGTGATTGACGGTTACCTTTATCCACCGGGACAAAGTGACCCGGAGGTCTTGGAAGAGGAACCGGAACCGGCAAACGACCTCGAGGAACTGCATGAAGACACCTCACGCCTGGACGGAGGAGAATACGCCCTGGCAGGAAAGCTGGCGGGAAGCAGCCTGCTGGCGGTGAGGGATCCCCTGGGAGTCAAACCGCTCTACTTTGCCTCAGATAAAGATACAATTTATGCCGCATCTGAAATAAAAGCCCTTTTGGGTGTGGGAACCGTGCCAAAGGCGCTCCCGCCTGGAAGCTACCTGCACAAAGAAGCGGGAATTGTACCGTATTACAGCATACAGGACACAAAGGAAAACAGGACGGTCGCGCTGGAAGAAGCGATTGAAAGCCTGAAGGTCCAGATGTTCGAAGCTGTCAGGGAAAAAACAGGTGATATTCCCTGGGGAGTGTACCTGAGCGGGGGGCTGGACAGCAGCATCGTCGCCTGTCTGGCGGCAGAAGCAACCTCTACACCGGTAAAAACGTTTACGGTGGGCGTTAAAAACAGCGAAGACGTGGACAAAGCCCGAGAGGTCTCCCACCTGATCGGCTCTGAGCACCATGAGTACACCTATGGAGAGGATGAGGTGCTGGCAGTACTGGAAGAAGTGATTTTCCACCTGGAATCCTTCGACTGCGCTTATGTCCGCAGCTCCATACCGAATTTCCTGGCTGCAAAACTGGCAAGACAGAAAGGCGTCAAGCTCATGCTGAGCGGAGAGGGTTCGGATGAAATATTTGCCGGCTACAGCTACCTAAAAAAGCTGTCCAGGGAGAAAGAGATCAGAGCGGAGCTCTTCAAACTGGTAAACAGCCTCCACCACACCGGCCTGCAGCGGGTAGACCGCATGAACGCCGCACACGGCCTGGAATGCCGCCTGCCTTATTTAAAACACTCCCTGGTGGAGTTCGCCATGGCCCTTCCCCTGGAATGGAAGTTATGCCGTTCCTCCCACATCATCCAGGATAAATGGATCCTGCGCAAGGCCTTTGAGGACCGCCTGGGCCATGAGCTGGCGTGGAGAGAGAAAAAGCAGTTTGACCAGGGTGCCGGTTCCTGCAACATGATGGAATACATTGCAGAAGAACACGTCAGTGACAGCGATTACATCAAAGAAGCGGTTAACGGCGGCGCCCCGGTCAGGAACAAAGAAGAACTCCTTTATTATCGCATCTTCCGCAAACACTTTCCGGCCGAAGTCATTCCCCTGGTCGGGCGGTGGGTGACCACCGCCTGAAAGCTCGCGTCACGGATGGTGTGCAAACTCAATCAATAACAGAGAAGCCCCGGCCTGCTCGTCTCGGCTTCAGGCACGGGGCATCTTTATTTCCGTTGTATGCTCGGTGAGCACCCGTAAAAGGGACAAGAAAGGAAAAGCAGCTGTGACAAGCGGGCGTGCCGGCAGCCCCTAGAGGAATATTTCGATTTCGCTCTCGTCGCGGAGTTGATGGAAAAGCGACTCCATGGCCTCCCACATTTTTTGCTGTTCCAGCTCCTCTTTTAAGTGCGATTCCATTTCTTCGAGCTCGGGCATATCCTGCTGCTCGCTGTAGGTCTCATACAGTTTCTCTATTTCTTCTTCGGTAACCTCCAGCTCTTTTTCACTGACCACTTCTTCCACGTAATAATCCAAATACTCCTGGATCATAAACTGGTGCTGCAGGTCTTTTTTTAAATCTTCGGCAGTCATTCCCATCTCCTCGAGCTCTTCCAGGAGCATTTCTTTCCCTCCAAAGTGCTGCTCCAACTGCTCAAGTTCGGTCTGGATCTCTTCCTCGGCGGCAAAAAACCCCTCTCGTTCCGCTACCTGCAGCAGAAGCTTCTGGTTGATGAGCTCCTCCAGCACCTGCTGCTCCACTCCTTCCAGCAGCTCCTCCATCTCTTCGCCACCCAAGTCAACGCCCTGCATTTCGTATATGCTTTTGACCTGCTGCATGTAAAACTCGAACTCTTCGCGGCCTATTTCTTCGCCGTTTACCAACGCCACAGCGTCCCCGCCTGTCTCCTCCTCCGTCACTTCGCCACATCCCGCCGCCAGCGTAACGGCCAAAAGAAAAAATAGCAGCACCAGCCCGGCAGCTGCTCGCTTGCTTTTCACTGCTCTCTGCCCCCTCTCTTTTCCCGGCAAGGCAAATACGTGCCTTCTCCCGTCCTGTAGTGTATCTCTCATAGTAAAAAAATATCCCCCCCGTGTCAAGCCTTCTTTGCACCCCCTGCTCCAGCCTCCCTCCCACACGGGAAACAAGTCCCAGCCCCGGGGATGCAGTACCGCAAGGCTCTCTCACGTCCGGAAAAAGTTTTGCCATTTTTGCGCAAATCTTCATTGCAAACGCTCAAATGCTAATCCCCGCCAAAACGCTCGGCAAAACGGATGCGCTCCCCGATAGGGGGGTGTGAATAGTAGAACCAGACAATAAAGGGATGGGGATTCAGGTCGGACAGGTTTCTGCGGGCCAGTTGTTCCATGAGCCGCGCCTGGGTCGCCGGCTTCCCCGAAAGCTTCAGCGCCAGGCGATCCGCCTCCCGTTCAGCCCGGCGGGAAATATAACTCCTGGCCGGCAGCAGCAGAAAAGAACTCAGGACAAAAACGAGCAGGAGCAGCACTGCTCCGGCGGGGTCCGCCGCCCCCTCCAGGAACAGGGGAGGGCGACCAACCTGGGAGCGCAGCTGCACGCCGGCGACATAAAAAACGGCAGCCGCGGCCAGGACGCCTCCCGCCATCCCTTTCAGCAGGTGGCGCTTTTTCCAGTGGGCCAACTCGTGAGCCAGCACCGTCTCCACCTCGTCCCGGGAAAAGTCATTTACCAGGTTGTCGTAAAGCACGATACGCCTCGTCTGCCCGACCCCCGTGAAATAGGCGTTGACCTTTTTCGTCTTGGCGCTGGCATCCATCACCAGCACCTCGTCAACCGTTATTCCGGCCCGGCCGGCCAGGGAAACCAGCCTCTCTTTAAGCTGGCGGTCTTCCAGGGGGGTGAAGCGGTGGAAAAGGGGATCGTAGAGCAGGGGGCCCAGGGCCGAAAACAAAATCGTCAGCGCCAGCGCCGCCAGGGTTGCAGGCAGCCACCAGCCCGCAGGCCACCAGGAAATGAACACATAGAGCCCCAACAGCCCGCCCAGGGAAAGGATGAGGGAAATGCCCCCGGAGAGTAGGTAATCCCTCAGCCAGGAGGAAAAGCGCTGCACCCCCAACCCGTAAGCTTTCTCCAGGTAATACCCCCCGTAAAGCCGCAGCGGGAAGTGCATCAACCGGCTGAAAAGGAATAGGGACAGGAAAAACAAAGCCAGGCGAAGGAAATCCCCTTCGTCTCCGGGCCCGACAAAAAAGCCGGCCCATTTCCCCCCCCAACCGCTGAAAAAGAGAAAGCCCCAGAAAAAGAACTGCAAAAAAGCGCCGAGAAGGGCCACCAGAAAACGCACCTGCGATAGGCTCGCTGCCCGCTCTATCTCCTTTGGGGAAAACCTGGCCGAAATCTCCGGAGCAACCTCCCCTCCCCGCATCGCAGCCAGCAGGAGAAGCGCCAGCAGCCCGACCGTTAAACCCAATACTGCCGCCCAACCCAACCTCAACAACCCTCCCCTGCGTGTTCAATTCAAGGGTATTGGCATCCGAAAAACGCCCCCGGAAATTATTGGCCCCCCGGTGCGGAAATGAAAGAGGCACTGGTTAACCCTGCAGCAATAAACTGCAACAGGCACAACCGCTTTGCCCGGTTCGGACATCTCCCGCGCAAAGCGAGTAATTTGCTTCAGGGACGAAAATGCCACCATCCCGGTGTTTTTTGGGTGCAGCAGGGCACCGAGCCTTTTGCCGTTAAGTGGACATCCCCGCCATGCTTGCAATACTTCTCCAGCATACACGCTTATCCCTTTTTTACTTCCCGCTATTCGCTCCAACCCCCCCATTCTTAACAAAATCTTGACACCTTCTTCAAGAAAAGTTCAAACGAAAGGAATAGAATAATATTGAAAGGACAAAAAACAACAGGGAAGGTGAAAAACCATGTTCAAAAGATGGATCTTCGTCCTGCTGGTGGGGATACTGGTCCTGGGAGCTTTTCAGGTCGCTTCGGCGTACAGCTCCGGCTCAGGCGGTTTTAAAGGCGGCTTTCATTTCGAAAGGGGGCCGTGCGCAGCGCCCTGGGTGAATGAGATTTCTGAAGAAACACGGGAACAGATTCAAAGTATCAGAGATAATTTCTGGGAACAAATGAAGGAGCTGCGGGAAATAATCTGGGGATACAGGAACGCGGGAGACCTGGAGAACCTGCGGGAAGCGCAGGAAGAAAGGCAGCAGCTTCGGGAGGAAATGCACGAAGAAATTAGCGAACACCTGCCGGAAGAATACCGGGAACGCATCGAAGATATGGGACCGGGCAAAAGGAACAGCGGCTTTAGAGGGGGCAGAGTAAACAGCTTCGATTGGAGACATTCCCGGTAACCGTTTTGCAGAAAGGCGGCCACCAGATCACAACCCCTGTGGCCTGGTAATCGCTGCCAGGAAAATCGAGGACCGTCACTTAGGGGAGCGTGACGGTAAAGAGGGTTCCCCCTTCGGGGCGGTTTGTGGCCTTGAGGGTCCCGCCGTGGGCTTCCACAAAGCTTCTGGCGATGGAGAGCCCCAGCCCGCTCCCTTCTTCGCGTCTGCCGGAGCCCGCCCGGTAAAAACGGTCGAAAATAAAGGGGAGATCTTCCTCCGGGATGCCGGGACCGGAGTCGCCAACTTCGAGCTGGAGATCTCCTCCTTTTTGCTCCGAGCGCAGGGAAACGATGCCGTCGTCGGGAGTCGCCCGGAAAGCGTTCGCCAACAGGTTAATTACCACCTGCATAAAGCGGTCTTCGTCCAGGGTCCAGCTCTGCCCCTTTTCTCCCACCTCCACGGAAAAATCGATCCCCCTCTGGTTCGCCTCGTGTTGGAAGGCATGGGCCACACGGGAAAGAAGGGATTCCACATTGACCTCCCGCCGCTGGAGGGAAAGGCTGCCCGCCTCGGCCAAATTCACCGCCTCCAGGTCTCTTACCAGCCTGTTCAAGCGGAGCACTTCGTCGTAAAGGGAAGAGAGGATTTCCGGTGTGGGCTGGAGCTTGCCGGACTGCATCGACTCGAAATTGCCCCGCAGCACCGTTAAAGGAGTCCTCAACTCGTGGGCTACATCGGCCAGGAGGTTTGTTCTCAGCCTTTCGCTTTCCTCTATGCTCTCGGCCATGTAATTGAACGCCTCTCCCAGTTTGCCCACTTCATCGCCCCGCTCCATTTTCACCCGGTGCCCGAAGTCCCGCTGCGCAAATCGCCGGGCCGAGTGAATGAGCCGATCAACGGGGCGGGCAACTTGCCCGCTGACAACAAAGCTCAACACCGCTCCTACCAGCAGCGCCAGGGCCACCCCCCAGGCCACGGCGGCCAGCAGGGAACGGGAAAACTGCTCCTCAAGTGTGGCGATCCCCCCCGGTGCAGTGGGCTCAAAAAGCAGCACGCCCACCGTGCGGCCGTTTATCTCCAGGGGATACCCCCTTTCAAGCTGCCGGCTGCCGAGGGATTCCCCGGCGAGTTCATCCTTTGAATCCAGCACCACCCTCCCTTCCGCATCCGCCAGCAAAAGGCGTTCCCCGGGAAGGGTGCCCCGCATCCCACCGGCCATCTGCCCCCTGGTCCCGGGAGATCCCAGCCCCCATCGGCCGCGGTGGTCCAATACCGATTCCACCCCTTCCCAGCTGCCCGTGTTCAGGTAATAGGAGAGGAAGATAAACCCCCACTGCTCAGCAAAGGTAGAGCGGTATTCTTCCGCGTAGCGCGCGAAAATTTCATCGATGTAGTTCATAGAGGCAAATCCCATCATGCCGACCGCAATGGCGATAACCACAATAAACGCGGCCATCAGCCTGGACCTGATTTGCATTGTTTTCATCATTCCACCATTCCCGTTCCCCGTTTTATTGTCGGCTTTTGAAGCTCAAGGGTTGAACCGGTATCCCAACCCGAAAACCGTCGCGATATGCCGGGGATTGGACGGGTCTTTTTCCACTTTCCGGCGAAGGTTGCTGATATGGGTGTCGATGGACCTTTCGTACCCGCTGAAAACCTCCCCCAGGGCATTTTCCAGGAGCTGCAGGCGGCTGAACACCCGGCGGGGGTGGCGGGCCATGAGAGCCAGAATATTAAATTCAGTGGGCGTGAGAAATACTTCTTTTTCCCCCACGTGAACCTGGTGCTTTTCCAGGTCAACGGAAATATCGCCGGCAACAATGAGCTTATTCTCCTCGACCGTCGCAGAAGCGGCCCCCGCCCGCCGCAGCACAGCCCGGATGCGCGCCGAAAGCTCGGCCAGGCTGAAGGGCTTGGTGATGTAATCGTCGGCCCCGACCTCCAGGCCCACAACCCGGTCCATCTCCTGGGAGCGGGCCGTAAGCATGATGACGGGCAGTTCGCTTTCTCTGCGCAGCAGCCGGCAAACCTCCAGCCCGTTCACATCGGGAAGCATGAGATCCAGCACAACCAGGTGAAAATATCCCTGGCGTGCGAGATCAAGCCCTTCTTTGCCGGTGTGGGCAACGCCCACCTTGAAGCCCTCATTTTCCAAAAATCCCTGGACCATGTGTGCTATTTTTTTTTCGTCCTCAATCACCAGTATATTCAAACCGGTGGAACTTCCGGGCAAGCCGCTCCCCCTCGCTTTCACCGCACAATTCGGGCGCCAACCCCCCTCGGTCCTCTTTCCGCTCAAGCAAAACCGTCCGGGAAGGCGGGGCAGCCGTTACAGGCTCTGCTCACCCCGCACAGTTCCATTTTAAAATCCATCATCCGCTTCACCACTTTTTCTACCCAGCTTCTCCATCAGGGCGCAGACCAGCCCTTCGATGGTATATTCTTCGGCCACCGCCCCTACCGGCAGGCCCATCTCCCGGGCGGTATCGGCGGTGACGGGGCCAATGCAGGCAGTCAGTACCCCCTGCATGGCACCGGCCGGGTCGCTCTCTCCCAGCATTTCGATAAAATTTTTGACCGTGGAGGAGCTGGTGAAGGTTACCGCATCCACCCCGGAGGAGAAGAGCATCCGGCGCAGCTCCCGGGAATCCTCCTCTTCCCTGAGCGCCTGGTAGGCATCAACCACTTCCACCCCCAGGCCCATTTGGCGGAGTTCCCGGGGAAGGATTTCCCGGGCTTCCCTGGCCCGCGGAATGAGCACTTTCTCATTCCCCTTCACCTGTTCGCGAAATCCTTCTATGATGGCTTCGGCCCGGTACTCTTCCGGCACCAGGTCTACCTGAATCCCCCGGGAGGAGAGTCCTTTCTCCGTGCGGGGACCGATGGCACATATTTTAAGGCCGGCCAGCGACCGGACATCACGCCCGCTGTTTTGCAGGCGCCGGAAAAAGGATTCCACCCCGTTAATGCTGGTAAAAACCAGCCATTCGTATTCCTGCAGCCGGTCGATGGCCCGGTCGAGGGGAACGTATGACGGGGGAGGGGCGATCTTGATGGTGGGAAACTCCACCACCTCGGCCCCCCGTTCCTCCAACAGCGCTGACAGTTCGCCGGCCTGCTCCCGTGCGCGGGTTACCACGATCCTCCGCCCAAAAAGGGGGCGCCTCTCAAACCAGCGCAGCTTCTGGCGAAGCGCCACGACCTCACCCACCAGGATAACCGCCGGCGGTTTGAAGCCGGCCCCTTCCGCCTTGCGGGCGACATCCTCCAGCGTCCCGGTGAGCGTTTCCTGAAGGGCCCTGGTCCCGTTTCGAATGAGGGCAACCGGGGTTTGGGGATCCCGTCCGTGCCGCATCAGCTCCTCCGCAATCAGGGGAAGGTTGCCCATGCCCATGAGAAAACAGAGGGTACCGGTGGCGGTAGAGAGCTTCTCCCAGTTCAGGTCGGAGGTTTCCTTGAGCGGATCTTCGTGTCCGGTCACCACGGCAAAGCTGGAGCTCCTGCCGCGGTGGGTCACCGGGATCCCTGCGTAGGCCGGGGCCGCCACGGCGGAGGTGATACCGGGGACGATCTCAAAGGGGATCCCCGCCTCGGCCAGGGCTTCGGCTTCCTCACCGCCCCGCCCGAAAACGAAAGGATCCCCGCCCTTCAGGCGGGCGATAACCAGGCCTTCCCGCGCTTTCTGAACCAGCAGCGCATTGATTGCTCCCTGGCTCATTGTGTGGCCGCCCGGCCTCTTTCCGGCATAAATGCGCTCCACCTCTGGGGGAACATGGCGCAGAAGCCGCCTGTCCACCAGCCGGTCGTAGATAAGCACCTGCGATTTCTTGAGGCAGGCCAGCCCTCTCACGGTGATCAGGTCCGGCGCACCGGGACCGGCCCCGACCAGGTAAACATAACCTTTCAGGTGTCGCCCCCCCTGCCGCCAGTCGTTTCATCCCTACGCCGGGTTTCGGCCGCCGGCTTATTTTCCGGAGCGCCGCCAGGAACGCTGCCGTGGCGCCGCTCTTGTCCGCCCCCGTCATTGCCGTCTTCCAGGTTGAAAAGGCGGGACAGCACCTGTTTGTAGAGCTCCGCCTCTTCTTCCCGGGCAGAATCTTTCAGAACCAGCATGGGATCCCTCAGAATGCCGTTGACCAGGCTCTGGCTGATTTTTTCTACCAGCTGGCGCTCTTTCGGGCTCAATTGCTGCAGCTTTTTGTGGTACTTTTCCAGCTCCGCCCGGCGTGTCCGGTCGGCCTTCTGGCGCAGGGCGGCGATCACCGGCACCACCTCTCTCGTCCGGCACCACTCCATGAACGAATCCACTTCTGCAGCGATGATTTTCCGCGCTCTTTCCGCTTCTTCCCGGCGTTTTTGCATGTTCCCCTGCACCACCGATTCCAACCGGTCAATATTGTAGAGGTGCACGGTTTTCAGTTCTCCCACCGAGGATTCGATATCGCGGGGCACGGCAATATCGATGAAGAGCAGGGGCCGCGCGCCGCGCTTCACCAGGGCTTCCTCGACCGCCTCCCGGTAAATAATGAGGTGGGGGGCCGCCGTGCTGCTGATGACGATATCCGCCTCGGCCAGTTTCTCCCGCAGCCGGTCGTAAGGGGCGGGGAAAGCTTTTTCACCGAACTTCGCGGCCAACTCCGCCCCCCTTTGCTCACTGCGGTTGATGACAACGAGCGAGGCGGTGCCCGACTCAAAAAGGTGCTTTGCCGCCAATTCGCTCATCTTTCCGGCGCCGATCAGCAGGATGGTTTTGCCGCGAAGGTTCCCGCAGATCTGGCGGGCCAGTTCCACAGCCGCATAGCTGACGGAGGCGGCGTTGTCATTGATTCCGGTTTCCCGGTGAACCCTCTTGCCCGCCGTAAAGGCCTGCTGGAACAAGCCGTGCAGGATGGAACCGGCGCCGCCATGCTCGATTGAAAGCTGGTAGGCCTCCTTCACCTGCCCCAGCACCTGCGTTTCGCCCACCACCAGGGAATCCAGTCCCGCCGACACCTCGAAGAGGTGCCGCACCGCCTCGCCGTCACGGTAATCGTACAGATATGGCTCAAAGTCTTCCGCCGACAGATCGCAGTAGCGGCCGAGCAGGGAAACCGCCGTTTCGCGGCCGGAAACCCCCTCTTCAGCAACCAGGTAAAACTCCGTCCGGTTGCAGGTGGAGAGGACCACCGCTTCGGAGATCCCCTCTTTCTGCAGGAGGCACAGCACATCCTTCACCTGGAAGGGGGAAAAGACCAGCTTTTCCCTGGTGCTGATGGGTGCCGTTTTATGGTTGAGCCCCAGGACCTCGATACGGTTCAAAATTTCCCCCCTGACTCCATGATTGTCGGCCGGCAGCCGGCCCAAACCCCGGGCCCGCAGCCCCTGGCCGCCAAGCGCTCAATTACATCATTGCGGTAAATTGCGGTGACGAATTTATGTGCGCAAAACCCTTCAGCGCGCCTGCAATTCGCTGTTTCAAAGAAACTGGGTGTGCCCCTGCATGCATGCTCAGAAGCGCTGTGTCACCGCCTTTATCCTCTGCGGCGCAGCTCGCTCAACTGAAAATCTCTTCCAGCACCTTTTTGGCAGCGCCCACGGTTTTTTCGATCTCCTCGTCCGTATGGGCCAGCGACACAAAAGAAGCCTCGAACTGGCTCGGCGCCAGGTAGATGCCTTCCCGCAGCATCCCCCTGAAATAGCGGGCAAAAAGCGCCCGGTCCGATCCGGCCGCCGTAAGGTTGTCGTAGACCGGCCCGGGGGTGAAAAAGATACACAGCATGGAACCGACGCGATTCAAACAGACCGGGGCCTCCACGCGGCGTGCAGCCGCTTCCAGCCCCTCTTCCAGCCGGCGGCTTTTGCTTTCCAGAGCTTCATAGGCGCCGGGGAGGCGCAGCTGCTTGAGTGTTTCGATACCAGCCGTCATCGCCAGGGGATTTCCGGAAAGCGTCCCTGCCTGGTAAACCGGCCCCACCGGGGCCATCATTTCCATAATCTCTCTTCTGCCCCCGTAGGCACCGACGGGAAGGCCGCCCCCGATAACCTTGCCCAGGCAGGTCAAATCGGGCATGAGCCCGTAGAGCTCCTGCGCTCCGCCGTAAGCCACGCGGAAACCGGTCATCACCTCGTCGAATATGAGCAGGGCGCCGTTCTGCTCTGTTAAAGCGCGAAGCTCCTGCAAAAACCCCTCGCGGGGAGGAAGCACACCCGAATTGCCGGCCACCGGCTCCAGGATGACAGCGGCGATCTCCGCTCCAAATTCTTCAAAGGCCCGCTGTACCCCCTCCATGTCGTTGAAGTTCACCACAACGGTGTCAGCAGCCACCCCTGCGGGCACGCCGGGGCTGTCCGCCAGGCCGAGGGTGGCCACCCCGGAACCGGCCTTGATTAAAAAACTGTCGGCGTGGCCGTGGTAGCACCCGGCAAACTTGACCACTTTTTCGCGCCCTGTAAAGGCCCGGGCCAGCCGCAGGGCGCTCATGGTAGCTTCCGTCCCCGAGTTGACCATGCGCACGCTCTCCACCGAGGGCACGGCCTCTGCGATCAGCCCGGCCATCTCCAGTTCCAGTTCGGTGGGTGCGCCGAAGCCGGTACCTTCCGAAACCCTTTTCTGCAGGGCTTCCACCACGGCCGGGTGAGCATGCCCCAGGATGAGCGGCCCCCAGGAACCCACATAATCGATGAATTCATGGCCGTCCACGTCATACACACGGGCTCCCAGGCCCCTTTTGAGAAAAAGCGGGTGATGGTCCAGGGACTTGAAGGCGCGGACAGGGCTGTTCACACCACCCGGCATCAGCTTACAGGAAGCCTCGAAAAGCTCTTTCGATTCGTTATAAATCAACGCTCACCCTCCCCGCCTTCGAAGTAGTCCATGCTGGTTTTTTTAAATTCCCTGGTGCTGTAGAGCACCACACAATCGCCGATGCCAGTCACAGAGGACATTTTCTCCACAACCTCCTCGCATTCCTCCCGGGAAGTGCCGTGGATCATGGTATAGATGTTGTAGGGCCAATCGGGAAAAGCGGGGCGCCGGTAGACGTGGCTGGCTTCGGGGAAAGAGGCCATGGCCTGCCCCGCGTCTTCGACCTCTTCCTCCGGAACGCGCCAAGCCACCATGGCGTTGGCCACGAACCCCACGCGGCGGTGGCGCAGTACGGCCGCCACCCGTCTCAGCAGGCCGTCGCTTTTCATCCGGGACAGGCGCTCCAGGAGCTCCCCCTCGGAAATCCCGAGCTCCCGGGCCAGCTGTCGATAGGGCTCACGGACAAGGGGGATATCACCCTGCAGGGCGCTGACGATCTTTTTTGTTAACGCATCCACGGCAATTACTCCTCTCCCGTCTTGCCCTCAAAGGAGCCGATCCGACGAAACATGGCACAAGGTTTTGAAGAGGCAGCACCGGCAGGAATGTGGGAAGCTTCATTCAATGTTCGAAAAAGATAACCTCATACCGACCCCTTTCCGGCGGTCTCCGTTCATGATAAGCGTTCTGAATATAAAAGACCGCCTTGCCGCCGGTTTTCTTCTGCCTGCAGCTCCCCGGGGTATGTTTTCAACCTGGTGGTGAAGCAACCCTTTGCAAATGTTTACTCGATGAACAGGTTCAGCTCTACTTTAAACCGCCGCAGGGCAGGCAGCTTCATCAACTTCTCCACGCCTCCCGCCGCCGCCACTTCCTGCAGCACCGCGTCGGCTTCCGCCTCGCTTTGCGCCGTCAAGGTAAACCAGAGGTTGAAGTCGCCGTCGCGCTCGTAATTGTGGGTAACTCCCCTCCAGCCGCTGATCTGCTCCGCTATTCCCTCCAGCTTCTCCGGAACCACCCGGGCCGCCACCAGCGTGCTGTAAAAGCCCAAGCCGGGGGTGTGAAAAACCCCCCCGATGCGCCTGATGTAACCTTCTTCCTTCAAGCGCGCCGTGCGCTCCAGCGCCTCTCCCTCGGAAATGCCCAGCTCGCGGCCCAGCACAAGGAAGGGCCGGCCGCTGAGGGGAAAGCCTTTTTGCATGCGGTTCAGCAGGTCCTTATCGATCCGGTCCAACGGGCTCCTCCTTTGCGGCGGCAGACCGGTAGAGACACCAGGGGTCCTGCGCCATGTAATCCCCATCATAATAATAGTACGCCCGCGCCCGGCACCCGCTGCAGAGCTCCAGGTAGCGGCAGCTGCCGCACTTCTCCCCCAGGGGCCCAGCCCGCAGCCGCTGGAACACCTCGCTCTCCTCCCAGATCCGTGAAAAAGGGGTATCCAGCACATTACCCACCTTCAGCGGCAGGTAGGGGCAGGGGTTCACGTCGCCGTTGGGCGTGATGCAGCAGTAGGCGGTCCCGGCCAGGCAGCCCCGGCTGAAACGCAGCTTTATCCCCTTCTGGGCGGCAATGCGCATGAACTGCGGGGCGCAGGTGGGCTTCAGCTCCAGGGGGACTTCCTTTTGCTTCTCCAGGATACGGTGCAGCAGCCTCTCGTATTTTTTCCGGCGCAGGGCCTCCTGCTCCATGTCCAGCGCCCGGCCCGTGGGGACCAGGAAAAAAACGTGGTGCGCCCGGGCGCCGAGTGAGGCGGCGAGATTGGTGATGCGCTCGAATTCTTCGTAATTGCTCTCCACCACCGTGGTATGTACCTGGAACTCCAGCCCTTCCGCCCGGCAGTTTTCCATGCCTTCAACCGCGCTGCGCCAGCTTCCCGGCACACGGCGCAGTTCATCGTGGACCGTTTCGCCCGCGCTGTCCAGGCTGATGCCCATGCACAAAGCCCCCGCCTTTTTTAGCTCCCTGGCCACTTCCCGGCTGAGGGTGGTGCCGCTGGTGCCGAACACGGGGCGAAGCCCCAACCCGCGGGCATGCGCGGTAAGCTCACAGATGTCAGCGCGCAGCAGCGGCTCCCCGCCGCTGAAAATGATCATTTGGAAACCGCAGCGGGCGATCTCGTCCAAAAGCACCCGCCCTTCCTCCGTCGAAAGTTCGCGCGCCTCCTTTTGTCCCGCATCGCGGTAGCAGTGACGACAGCGCAAGTGGCACTGCCGGGTGGTATTCCACGAAATGAGCATTCTTCTTCCTCCTCACCCTTCCAACCAGCGGGCGGCATCCGGGGCAAAGTAGGTCAAGATGAGGTCGGCCCCCGCCCTTTTCAATCCGCAAAGCACCTCCAGCACCGTTTCCCTCTCGTCCAGCCACCCCTTCGCTGCGGCGGCTTTGATCATGGCGTATTCACCGCTGACGTTGTAGGCGGCCAGGGGATGGCGAAAGCGATCTTTGGCCCTGGAAATGATATCCATAAAGGCCAGGGCGGGCTTGACCATCACGATGTCTGCCCCCTCGGCAATGTCGAGCTCTATCTCCCGCAGCGCTTCATCGCTGTTGGCGGGATCCATCTGGTAGCTCTTGCGGTCCCCAAACTGCGGGCTCGATTCGGCGGCATCTCGAAACGGCCCGTAAAAGGAAGAGGCGTACTTGGCGGCATAGGCCATGATGGGGATGTGCGCAAAGCCTTCCCCGTCCAGGGCCGCGCGCAGCGCCTGTACCTGCCCGTCCATCATGTTGGACGGCGCCACCATGTCGGCCCCCGCCCGGGCGTGGGAAAGGGCCACCAGCCCCAGCTGCTCCAGCGAGCTGTCGTTATCGATGCCGGTACCCTCCAGCAACCCGCAGTGGCCGTGGTCGGTGTAGCCGCAGAGGCAGACGTCGGTGATGACCACCAGCTGCGGGAAGTGTTTCTTGATCGCCCGGCAGGCCTCCTGCACAGCCTCCCCCTCATCGGAAGCCGAGCTGCCTGTTTCATCCTTGTAGCGGGGGAGGCCGAAAAGCATCACCGCCGGCAGCCCCAGCTCGTGAGCCCGGCCCACCTCTTCCAGCGCAAGGTCAACCGAAAACTGGTGGATACCGGGCATGGAGGGAACGGGGTTAATTACCCCTTCCCCGTTGAACACAAACAGGGGGTAGATCAGATCGTCCCGGGTCAAGGCGGTTTCCCGGACCATCCTTCTCATGGTGCCGCTGGCCCGAAGGCGCCGCATCCTGTAGCTGGGAAAATACATGGGCTTCCCTCCAAAGTCATTGCTGTCAAAAGTGCCGCCCTTAAACCATGCCGGTGCTGCCGCCCGGTGTTATTCCCGACACCGGGGGAAAGGTAAAACGACAGCGGGATGGGCTGCTTCACAGCATTATTTTACCCCAGGAGAATTCGCTTCGCTCATGGCAAAACAGCTTTTTCCTGCTTCCACAAGATTACCATTTGTTAGGCCCTCGGTTCTCAATTTCTGCGCAAAAATGGCAAAGCTTTTTTCAAAGCTACGAGAAAACCTGGAAGATCTGGCTTGTCCCGGTTGGGAATTTTATAGATTCCTGGCACAAACAAACTCCTGGACGACAAAACGCACCGCAGCGGAACTAAACTGCCGATATTTCTTCATCCGTCAGGAAACAGGCGGGGTCGGGGGCCCAAAAATCCCCGTAAACCGCCTCGGCCCTGGAACGGAAGTTGCCGTTGCAGAGGTCCAGCCACCGGCAGCGGCGGCAGCGGCCTTTCAGGAGGGGCTTGCGGTTCTTCAGCCCCCCCAAAACAGGGTGGGAGATGTCGGTCCAAATTTCCCCGAAGCGCCTCTGCTTGACATTTCCGAAGGTGTGGCTGGGCGTAAACTGATCGGGGTGCACATTCCCCGCATGGTCCACCGCCGAGATGGCGATGCCGCTGCGGTTTCCGCCGTTCCATTCCAGCAGCTCCCGCACCTTTTCCGCCCGCTGCCTGTCACGTTCTATCAGCTGCAGGTACATGTAAATGCCGTCGGCATGATTATCCACGGTCAAGATCTCTTTGGCCTGCCCTTTTTCCTCGAAGCTGCGCGTTTTCTCCATGATGTCGTCCAGCAGCTCCCGCGTCTCCTGCGGCCCGATATCATCGTTCACCATCCCGCTGCCCCTGCCGGAGTAAACCAGGTGGTAAAAGCAGAGCCGCGGGATGCCCTCTTCTTCCAACAGGCGAAACACTTCCGGCACCTGGTCCAGGTTGTGGCGGGTGACGGTAAAGCGCAGCCCTACCCGCAGCCCGGCGGAAAAGCAGTTCCGGATGCCCTGCAGCGCCCTGTCAAACGCCCCTTTTTGCCCGCGGAAGCGGTCGTGTTTTTCCCCCACCCCGTCCAGGCTGACACCCACGTAGCCCAGCCCCAGCGCCTTGAAACGGCCGGCCGCCTCGCGGTCGATAAGGGTGCCGTTGGTGGAAAGGGTTGCCCGGATCCCCTGCTCGCCGGCATACTGGAGCAGCTCGAACAGGTCTTCTCTCAAAAGGGGCTCTCCACCCGAAAAGAGCAGGACGGGCACGTCAAAGTCCGCCAGGTCATCGATAAAGCGGTACGCCTCCTCGGTGGAAAGCTCGCCGGGGTACGTCTCGCTGCCGGAGCTGGAATAGCAGTGGATGCAGTTCAGGTTGCAGGTGCGGGTGCAGTTCCAAACCACCACGGGTCCCCGACCTCCTGTCGTCCCGTGAAGCATTTCCTTTGCATCCCTGCTGTAGCGAAGGCTGTCGCCGTAATGGCCGGCGCTGTCGCACAAAAGCCTGGTGACGCTGATCACTTCCGCTTCCCCCCGTTTTCCTGTCCTGTGCCGGCGCCTTTTTCCCGGCGGGGCTTTTCCCAGCCCCCTGCTGGAGAAGTATATCATCAGGTCAAAAAGCCGCCTGCGCCTCGGGCAAGGTTTGCCGCAGCCGGCACGTACATTTATTTTACCCGAAAGGCGCCGGGTTTTCCAGCAAACTTATAAAAAGCTTTTTGCAGTGGCATCGACATTGCAAAACCTGAAGGTCGGAAAAGCGGCCCATCGCCCGCGCTGCGTTGGGGAAACCGACGGCTTCTCCCGGCTTCTCTTTTGCCCTGTGTTTGCAGCAGAGCATTCGCCAAAAGTTCGGCATCTTCTCCGGTTTTTCGAACCATTCTGGTTTTTGTAATCAATTGATAAAATAATAAGGCTGCCCTGAAAATAGAACAAATACACACAAAGGTTATCTGGTAATAGCAACCTATTTTCATCCTTCTGATGGTGCCCCCGTTGTGTGGGGTCATGGCCGTCTCTTTTAAATTTAAGTGTTGATATTGTTTGGAATTTAGGTGCTGTGTCCTCGAACAAGAAAATGGAAAACGAAATGAGGTAAGCAATAAAAGGTATTTAAAGCTGTCAACAAAGCTTTTAAAAAGAGCCAATAATAAAAAATTATTAAATGTGCTGGCTTTTTTTTATTTTGTATGGTAAAATATTCACAGTGTTAAGGGCTCTGTCTTTTAAAATAATTATAAATGGTGGAAAGAGGGCTGCCGCCAACCGATCGGGACAGCCGGGACAGGCCGGCTTTCCCGGTCACTGCTGAAATGCCCCGCTTTTTCGGAAAATGCAGAAGAAAAAACTGTGGCATAACTTGCAGCCCTCCGGGCAAACCCGTTTTCGTGCATTTTAAATATTCCGGCAGAGAAACACTGCATGAAACGCATGGGGCATAAGAACAGAAAATTCATCAGGGAGGGATAACTATGGCACTTGCTATTCTGTCCGGCCTGAAAGAGATGAGAGAAGACCTTCTCCGCCAGCTGGTTCTGGCCAGCGGCGCCGAAAAAACGGAAATTCTTTCGAGGATTCTGGAAGTAGAAGAGCTCATTGCCGATGAAGAAAAAGCTGCAAAAGTGTAACGCAAAGTGCGTTCGGGCGCTGCCGCCAAACGGTGGTTTTATTTCGTGGACATTTGACGGCTTGGGAAAAAACATCGAATGTAACCGGTTGATGCTTCTTGCCCCACCTGCGACGCCAAATAGTGGAGCTGGCAGGCTCGCTTTTTGAGCCACCCGGCAGCGCCCCAACGCACATCCGCAGCACCCTATAGCGCCCTTTAGGCCCTCGGCTCTTTATTTCTCAGTAATTTGGCAAAACTTTTTCAAACGAGCTCGTGAGGGCTTATTTTTTTACGAGAAAATTCATTTTGAAATTCAACTTTTTGGCACTGGCTTGTCCGAGTCAGGAAGACCCCCGTTCCAGCCCGAAGGCGTCATGCAGCACCCGCACCGCCAGCTCGGTATAGCGGGAGTCGATTACGCAAGAAACCTTGATTTCGGAAGTACTGATCATCATGATATTAATTCCTTCGCCGGCCAGGGCGGAAAACATCCTGGCAGCCACCCCCGGGTGGCTTTTCATTCCCGCTCCGACAGCCGAAACCTTGGCGATATCGCTGTTGGATAAAACCCCTTCGGCGCCGATCTCCTGCGCCACCCGCTCCATCAGGAGGACCACCCTGTTTAAATCCGCTTGGGGAACGGTGAACGTCACATCCGTCATGTTGTCCCTGCTGACATTCTGTATGATCATGTCTACATTTATGCCTTTATCGGAGAGGGCGTTAAAAATGCGGGCAGCGATCCCCGGGCGGTCGGGCACACCCATGATGGAAACCTTGGCTTCACCTTTCGTATAAGTGACCCCTGAGATTAAAGCCCCTTCCATCCCTTCATCCTCCTCACTAACCCAGGTGCCGCCTTCATTGTTAAAAGAAGATCGCACCAGGATGTTGACCCCGTACTTCCGGGCCAGCTCGACACAGCGGGGGTGCAGCACCCTGGCCCCCAACCCCGCCATCTCCATCATTTCTTCGTATGAGACCCTTGCCAGTTTCCTGGCCGCGGCATATACCTGCGGATCACAGGTGTAGACCCCTGAGACATCGGTGTAGATTTCGCAGAAATCGGCCTTCAGGGCGGCGGCCAGCGCAACGGCAGTGGTATCCGAACCGCCGCGGCCGAGGGTCGTGATTTCTCCCACCGGGGTGACACCCTGAAATCCGGCAACCACGGCCACCTCGCCCCTCTCCAGGGAACGCAGGATGCGTTCCGTGCCGACCTCCCTGATGAGAGCCAGGGAATGGCGTTCATCGGTAACGATGGGAAGTTGAAAAGAGAGAAAAGAACGGGCCGGAACCCCCATCGCGTTAAGGGCCATGCTCAACAGGGCAATGCTGACCTGCTCCCCGCTGGCCAGGAGCATATCGTATTCCCTGTCCGGGTAGAGGGGTGACACTTCTTCCGCCAGCGAAATGAGGCGATCGGTTTCACCGGCCATGGCAGAAACCGCCACCAGCAGTTCATTCCCTTCGCTTCTGCGTGCGGCGATGCGCCCGGCAACTTCTTTGATCCGTTCTATACTGCCTACCGATGTCCCGCCATATTTCTGCACGATTCTGGCCAAAAGCCTTCCCCCGTTTCCTGCCTGAGCGATTTGCCTACTTAACTATAACAGCGCTGCTCAAAAATGACAATAGATCGTTTGACCTTTCTTCTCATCATGCTGTATAATAAATCAGCAGGTTTCTCTAGAAAGAATCAAAGGAGTGCGAGTGGAAAAATGCCGCGACCTCCCAAGTCCCGCAGGGTTTCCTTTCTTCCCAACCTGACCTATTTTAAGCCGGCCGGGGTTCCTTTAAAAAAACTGGAAGAGGAATGCCTCAGCTTTGAAGAGCTGGAAGCCTTACGTTTAAAAGACCTGGAAGGGCTGGAGCAGGAGGCCTGTGCCGAAAAAATGGCCATTTCCCGGCCTACCTTCCACCGGATCATCACGGGTGCACGCCAAAAACTGGCCCGGGCACTGGTTGAAGGAAAGGCCATCCGCATAGAAGGCGGGCACTACCAACTGGCCCCTGGCTGGTTCAACTGCCGCTGCGGTTTTGCCGGCCGTTTCGTTGAAGAACACCCCAGAGCACAGGAGAAAAAAGGGCTTGCCCATAAGTGTCCCCGCTGTGGAGTGACCGCTTCGGGTTCGGAGTGATCATGCCGCGCTAACCGGCCTCGAACTTATTGCAGACCCAAAAGAACGGGCCCCTGGTTTTTGCATGCCTGAAAAGACAGGCAGGCAAGGTCTTTTTGTTTTTACACTCAAAAAAATACACTACAGGCAGGTGACAGCAAAAGTGAATTCCTACCGCATAGCAGTCATCCCCGGAGATGGAACAGGCCCGGAGATGGTGAGAGAAGGGGAAAAAGTCCTGCAGGCTGCTGCCTCAAAGTTCAATTTTGTACTTGAAATGGAGCGCTTCGATTACGGAGGGGAGCGCTACCTGCACACCGGAGAAGTACTCCCTGAGGGCGCCGTAGAAACAATGCGCCAATTCGATTCCATTTTTCTTGGGGCCATCGGCCACCCGCAAGTCAAACCCGGTATCCTGGAAAAAGGCCTGCTTTTGCAGCTGCGCTTTGAACTGGACCAATACATTAACTTGCGTCCGGTAAAACTCTATCCGGGCATTGAAACGCCCCTGAAAGACAAAGGCCCCGAAGAGATCGATTTTGTGGTCGTGCGGGAAAACACGGAGGGCTTATACGCCGGAAGCGGTGGGTTTTTGAGGAAGGGAACCCCCTACGAGGTGGCCGTTCAGGAATCCATCAACACGCGCAGGGGTGTCGAACGCTGCCTGCGCTACGCCTTCGAGCTTTGCCGAAACCGCGACAGGCGAAAGCTAACCCTCTGCGCCAAAACCAATGTGCTTACCTACGCTTCCGACCTCTGGGAGCGGGCCTTCCACGAGGTGGGAGAGGAGCACCCCGAAATCGAACGGGACTACGGCCATGTAGACGCTGTGGCCATGTGGATGGTAAAAAGCCCCGAGCAGTTTGACGTAATCGTAACCGACAACATGTTCGGAGACATCATCACCGACCTGGGAGCCATCATACAGGGGGGGATGGGCATTGCTGCAGGTGCAAACATCAACCCTGAAGGCACGTCCATGTTCGAACCCATCGGAGGATCCGCCCCAAAATACGCCAACAAGAATGTGATCAACCCCCTCGCAGCCATCTGCGCCGGCAGGATGATGCTGGAACACCTGGGGCAAAAAGAGGCCGCCCTGGCTGTAGAGAATGCAGTGGTGGAGACCTGCCGGAAACACCTCAAAAGCCTATCCGCCGGGCAAATGGGCCACTCTACCAACGAAATCGGCGATTTGGTGGTGGGCTATTTGAAATAAACGTGCATCGCATGCCGTGTTTCTGACCCCCCAGAAACAAACCGCCCCGGGCTGCGTGCCGCACAAGGCACCCGGGGCGGTTTGTTTTTAATGGCCTGTTTTAAAATAGTGCGTCATAGTGCGTCGGTCTTTTTATGCAGTCCAAGCTGCTCAAAAAATGGGGCTTTTACTTCTCCATCCTCGTTCAAGAAACCAAAACTTGTGCCTTTCCAGCTGGTGGGAGCTACTGCAGCCTGCACTATTGACACTAATCTCCCCGGAATTACATTCCCATGACAGGAACAAAAGAGCCGCGCTTATTTAGTGCCGTTTTTCTCCCGCACTCAGGTACTGCCGCAGCACCTCGTAAAGGAACAGCGGCAGTGCCCGGGCACGCCCCAGCCTGGACGGATTGCGGCAGATCCGGTAAAGCCACTCCAGCCCGCCCCGCTGAATCCAGCGGGGCGCCCTTTTCACCCTGCCCGCGAAAACATCAAAGCTTCCCCCCACACCAATCGCTGCACAGGGGGGAAGGATTTTTTTATGGCGGAAAATAAACTTTTCCTGGGCGGGAGCCCCCAGCGCCACCAGCAGCAAGCCCGGTCCCGCGGAGGAAATCCGGTGGAGCAGTTCCATTTCATCGCTTTGCTCAAAATACCCGTGATGGCTGCCGACAATCTGCAGTCCCGGCATTTGCGCCTGCAGGTTTGACTTTGCTTCTTCCAGCACCTCGGGACGAGCCCCTAGCAAGAAAACCGGCACACCTTCCGCAGCAGCCTGTTCCAGGCACTTTACGGCCAGATCATAGCCGGCCACCCGTTCCGGGAGGGGGCAGCCCAAAATCCTGGAGGCCAACACCCCCCCCGCCCCGTCGGCTGTGACAAGTTCCGCTTTATCCATCGCCTCGGCCAGTTCTCGGTCCGCCAGGCTCCGGTGGATCATCTCCGCGTTTGCCGTAACCACATGGAAAACACGCGGCCCGTTCCAGGCAGAACGAAGGGTGCACAAGGCTTCCTCCATGGTCACCCGGTGCACCCTTCTCCCCAGAACATTCGCTGTGCCAGCCTTGTCCCCTGTATTGTTCCTGTTCGAATGAACCATGATCATTCCCCGTGACGGTCGCAAAATAACAAACGTTTTGTCGCCAACCCGGGCCGGCCGGCACCCGCTGTCCATCCCTGCAGGTATCAGGTGCTGGTCCGCACATACTCGTCCAGCAGCTCCTGTATCTCTTCCTCATCGGGCAGTACGTAGCTGACTCCCCGTATGGTCGATACCTTGCCGGGAAGGGTATAGGTATTTATTTCTTCAACATCAATGTTTTTGAGCTTTCCCGCCAGGTCGAGGGCCCTGGTCAGCTCCATATCGGTTTTCACGTTTTCGGCCACCTCAGGCAGCAGGCGCGGGTAGGCCATGATGTTCCTGAAGGCGATCATTTCTTGGAGCAAAGCTTTCAAAAACTTTTGCTGCCGCTTGACCCTCCCCAAGTCGCCCTGCCCATCGCTGCGGAAGCGCACATACTGCAGTGCCTTTTCGCCGTCGAGGCGCTGCAAGCCCGGATCGAGTTCAATGGTCACGTCGATCCCGTAATAGCGCATCCTCTGCTCCACTTCCAGGTCAATTCCCCCCAGGATATCAACGATATTTTTGAAACCATCAAAGTCGGTTGTCACATAATAATCGATATCGATATCCAGAAAGTCCTCCACCGTTTTCCGGCTCAGGGCCACTTCACCAAAGGCGTAGGCGTGGTTAATCTTGTCCAGCCCGCGTCCCGGGATTTCTACCCGCATATCCCTGGGGATGGAAAAAATATTAATCTCGTCCGTTTCGCGGTTTAAGCTCAAGAGCATGATGGTGTCGGACCTTTGGGTTGAATCCCGGGAGTCCAGGCCTAAGAGCAAAACGTTCATGACATCGGGAAATTTATCCCGCTCTTTCTCGTCCCCCAGGTCGTTCGAAGGAGAGGTGGAAGGGGTGTCATCGTGGTTGTTCTGAACCACTTCATAAATCTCATCCCACATGGCCTTCAACCAGAAAGCAGAAACAGCCAAGATACCGATCAAAACAATGGACCCGTAAAGCAATACTTTCCTGAGAACACTTTTATTGCCTCTTTTTTTGTGTTTGTTATTCGGCATCTCCGCTTCTTCATTCCTTTAACCGCTTTTTTCATAACTATCCCTCAGGCGCCCTCGAAGGCACTTCAACGACATTATAACCAATAACAGGGCGTGAAGCAACAAAATCTTTGAATTTACTGCGGCTCACCCCCGGCGGTTATCCCCGGCACCGCATGGTGGCTCTCTCTCCAACACGGGCGAGAGGGGTGGGTTGGGAGGGTTTCCTGCAGCGTCTTAAAAGCCGACGAAAAATTTCTGGGTGCAGCAGTTCCCGTAGACCCCCACCCCGAGGCAGCAAAATTCTTTCTGGATGATGTTTGCGCGGTGGCCGGGGCTGCTCATCAGGTCGTGGTGGATCTCCATGGCATCCTGCTGCCCGCGGGCGAGGTTTTCTCCCGCGAGCCTGAATTCCACCCCGGCATCGTGCAATCGATCCGACAGCATGCTGCCGCTCAGGGGAGAGCGGTGGGAAAAATAATCGTGACAAAACATCTCCCGGCTGTGCGCCCGGGAAACTTCCGACGTTTTCTCGCACCACTTTAAGAGCGGCAGCCCGCGGTGCGCCCTGGCTACATTGGCCAGGTCAAAAATCCGCTGCTCCAGGCCCCTTTCCGCTTCTTCCAGCTCCCGGCCCCTTTGAAGCTCCACGGGTTGCCTTGCATGGTAATGGTCATAAAAAATGCCTCGCCTTGTCCGCATCACTTCAATATCTTCCAGGTATAAAGCGGCAATGGTCCCTTCAATACCGTCCACGTAGAAGGTGGCCGCCATATGGTCAAAAAGCATTGCGGGGTATAAGAGTTGATAATACATTCCCTCCCTGTCTGCCGCAAGCTTTTTGAGGGGCTCGAAGTGCTCCTGCAGTTCCCCCCGGGTACTTCCCCTGGAGAGGAGGCCGAAACGCCATCCTCCTCCGCCGGCATATATGGAAATGACCCTGTCCTGACGGATCCCCACCAACAGGTATTGGGAAAGATCTTCCTTGTAGACCCACCAGGAGTAGCCGTAGATCGTAAGATCGACCCTCGAAGGTTGACCCAGTTTCTCTTGAAGCACCCACACGGGATCCCCCAGCTTTATCCCGTATGTATCAACATCCACCGCCACGTCCTCGTAATAAGGAGGCGGGCTTTGCGGCAGGTTGCGGCTTTCCCCGAACCTGCCGTCGTCCACTTGAAGATGGATCGCCCTCTCTACCGCGTCCCAGGAAACATCCACCCCCAAGTTTTCGGCCAGCGCCCTGACCGGCACCAGGGTTCGGCCTTCCAGCACCAGCGGGGGATGGGTTAGCGACTCGTGGGCACCGTCAATCAGCATCACAGGTTCTCCGATGAAAAGCTCCAGCCGGCTTTCCTCCCGGGCAACCGTCACCTTCTGCTGAGCGCTTTCCCAGATAACGTCTGCTCCCAATGCTTCAAAAACAGCCCTCACGGGTACTCTTGCCCGGCCATCTTTCAAAAAGGGCGGCACATCGACGACCAGGCGCTCTCCATTAAGAAAAAGCCCGACTTCCTCCGCAGCTGCCGCGGCGGCGCCATCTTCTGCAGCGCCATCTCCTCCCAAAGGCAAGAGAGCCGCGATCAGCAAAAGCGCCGTCAAAACTCCAACACGTCCTGTTCGCAGCACTGATCCTTCATCCCCCGTTTTGACAGTATTTTGAACTTATTGATGATTTTTTACTTGAACGTTCCTCGCCTCCAGCAAGAGGGGGATCCCCCGGTTGCTGCTGTCCCTTATTTCTACCCGCAGCGCCTCCTGTTTCAGCTCAATCGTCCCCGGCCGTAAGGCTTTGAGGTGCATGACCACCAGCGTTTCCTGCGGCATCTTTTCCGTATTTGAACCCAGCCAGGCCTGTGTGTAGACCGCTTCGCCTTCAATTTGATCTATTTCTTCCATCGAAAAGGTTTTTCCCGGAACAAAGGAAGGGCTGTGGAACCCCAGGACCTCCAGCTGTTCGGCATCGAAAACAAACCGCACCTCATACGCGTGAATATCTTCGATCAGCGGGGCCGTAAACCGCACCTCAAACTCTTCCCCGACTTCAACCTTTTCTGCGGAAGGCAGCACCCCGATGAAGCGCGCCTTAAAGACCTTCTCTTTAAACTCGGGCGGATAATCGGAGGCCTTCTCTTTTTCCTCAAAAACAATCCTGACCATCCCTTCTTCCGCGAGGCAGACCGAGCCCTCCTCCCCCAAGGATTCCTGCAAAAAACCGGGTTCTACCATCATGCGCCCGGCAACGATAAAAGGGGGCTCGGAAAAACGGCTGACCGCACCGTTAACGGAAAAAAGCGGGCTTTCGGGAAACACCGCCATTCCCCGGCCGTATCCCTGTAACAGGGCCTTTCGGCTCTCCGCTACCCATTTCACCCGAAAATCCATCGACTCAAAAACTTCGCGCAGGGGCAGCATGATCCGATCCTCCAGGCGGTGCGGCGGAACGGAGAAATCCAGCGGCCTGTCGTTTACATATACTTGCGTTTCGGGCGCAGGCACCGCCTCACCCCTGCCGCCGGCAATTCCATATCCGAGCATCGCCGAAGAAAAAACCAGGAACAGCAACAGCAGCAGCGCGGTCGGTTTGTTCACCCTCACCACCCCTTTCTTGTAACGCATCCGCCTAAAAACGGGGACGCTTCCGGCCCACACAAGCCAGCGATCGATTTCGGCCGCTTGTGCATCAATAAGCCCCCTGAACCCATCTGAACCTTGTTCCGCCTCCGGCGGAAATCGTCGTATTTACTTTTTTTATGTCACTCCACTCATTATAATAAAAAAACGTGCATTTTGCAGCCCTTTATGCAATTATATTTTCAGCACCCCTCCGGTCAGTCGAAATGGCCTGCTCGCCGGTCCCCGGAGGGCGAACGCTTCGGCCCCGCGCTTCCCCACCGATCTTGATCACTGCCGTTTATTTTCACTGGTTTTTAAGGGAAGATCGTGATATGATAAGCAAATGGAAACACCCGGCCCCTGCCGGTTTTCCCTTTCCAAACCCTCGCAAACCGGGACCGAAAGGACAGGATCGCTTTGGAATTAACCCTTCCACACATTCTGGGCATGGGGGTCGCCCTGCTGCTGGTTTTCGGCCTTGGCGTCTTTGCGGCCACCAAAATATCCAACTCGGTGGACTTCTCCGTCAGCGGGCGCCGCTCGGGGGCTCCGCTGGTAGCGGGGACCATCATGGGCACGCTGATCGGCGGAGCTTCCACTGTGGGCACGTCTCAGCTGGCCTTCCTTTACGGGCTTTCAGCCTGGTGGTTTACCCTCGGCGGGGGGATCGCCTGTCTCCTGATGGGGTTGTTTCTGGTCAGGCCCCTTCGCGAAACGCATTTTGAAACCATTTCCCAGTTCCTGGCCTCGGCATACGGTTCGCGCGCAGGGGTCTCTGCCGCCCTTTTCGTCTCCCTGGGCATGTTCATCAACGTCGTGCCCCAGGTCTTCTCTTCCATGGCCCTTTTGTTGTCCATGTTTCCCCTGGATTCCCGGCTGGCTGCGCTTTTTTCGGTTGCGCTGATGACCAGTTACGTCATTTTCGGGGGCGTGTGGGGCACCGGCCTCATGGGGGTCAGCAAGGTCGCCCTCACCGGCATTATCCTCATGGTCGGTGGATTGTTTTCTCTTTTCCAGTTTGGCGGATTCGGCGGCTTATTCCAGACCTTTCCCTCGTATCCGTGGTTCAGCCTTTTCGGGCGGGGGGTTAATACCGACCTGGCGGCGGCTTTTTCCATGCTGGTCGGCGTGTTGTCGAGCCAGATCTATTTTCAGGCCATTTTTTCCAGTCGAAACCTGCGCGCCGCGCGCGGAGGGGCGTTGATCAGCTTTTTGCTCGGCCCCGCCATTGGAGCAGGAGGCATCCTCATCGGCCTGTTCATGCGGCTGCACCACCCCGAGATCAACCCCGCCCTGGCGCTGCCACTTTTCATCATCGACTACATGCCTCCCCTGTTCGCCGGCGTTGCCCTGGCGACGCTGCTGCTGGCAGCGGTGGGCACGGGCGCCGGCCTGACCCTCGGCATCAGCACCATGCTCAGCCGGGACATTTTCCAGCACCTTTACCCGGAAGCGGAAGACCGCACGGTACTGCTCACCTTTCGCCTTTTCATCCTGGCCGTGCTGCTGCTGGCCCTCATTACGGTTTACCTCTCCGGTAAAGAGGTGATCATCCTCCAGTGGAGTTACCTTTCCCTGGGCTTGAGGGGGGCAACCATCTGTTTCCCACTCCTGGCCGCCATTTTTCTTCCCGGCAGGGTTTCCCCGAAATTGGGGCAGAGGGCCATTGTGCTGGGTCCCTCCATTGTCCTGGCCGGAACCTTCATCGCTCCCCTGCAGTTGAACCCTCTTTACCTGGGCCTTGCGGCAAGCCTGCTGATCCTGGCCGCCGCCCTATGGGACAAACAAAATTCCATTTCCTCTTAATATCTTTTGTGACTGGCCGATTAACTCAGGAAAGGGCAGTTTCTTGGTTACGCTCTCGCAAGTATACTCATGCCCGCACCTGGGGCACTGGAATCTATTTAGCCAGCGTATCATGTATAAAAGGTGCCTGAGCCAAATCGATAATCATTATATCTTTTTCACAGCGAAACAGCCCCCGGCGACCATCACGGAAAATCATGCAGCAGCAGCCCTCACCCTCCAACAACCTTTTCATGAGCGGATAGAATATCTTGTATGTTCGTCCGCTGACTGCAAATAAAAACTATTTCGAATTTACACAACGCAAAGGGATGTTTTCCCTTAAATAATATGTTATTATAATAAAAAATAATCTCAAGGGGAGGTTCGGCTGCAATGCCTGCTTTTCCCCTTTATCCTGCAAAGGAAGGTGAGGGTGTTCATGACAGAAGAAAGACGTTTTGTCTCTGTTATGGAAGAAAAAAGAATGTTTGAACCGCCGCCTGATTTTCGGGAAAAAGCGCATCTTAAGTCCATGGAACAGTACCGGGAAATGTACCGCCGCTCCATTGAAGATCCCGATGGGTTTTGGAGCGATGAGGCACAGTGCCTGACCTGGTTCAAAGAATGGGATAAGGTTCGAGAATATGACTTCCACGATCTCTACATTCGCTGGTTTGAAGGCGGAAAGCTGAACGCTTCATATAACTGCCTGGACCGCCACCTGGACACCTGGCGCAAAAACAAGGCGGCCATTATCTGGGAAGGAGACGAGCCGGGGGAAAACAAAACCTACACCTACCAGGACCTGCACCGCGAAGTATGCCGCTTCGCCAACGTGCTAAAAAGCAAAGGCATCCGCAAAGGAGACCGCGTTGCCATTTACATGCCCATGATTCCCGAGCTGCCCATCGCCATGCTGGCCTGTGCCCGCATCGGTGCAATCCACAGCATCATTTTCGGCGGCTTCAGCCCCGATTCCATCCGGGACCGGGTGCTGGACAGCGAATGCAAAATGATCCTCACGGCAAATGAGGGGCGGCGCGGAGGGCGGCGCGTCCCGCTGAAAGACAACGTGGATAAAGCCGTCGAGGAATGTGACTGTGTAGAAAGCTGCATCGTTTATCGCCGCACCGAGACAGAGATAAACATGGTAGAGGGCCGTGACTTCTGGTGGCATGAGGAGATGGAAAAGGCGGCGGCGGAATGTGCGGCCGAAGAACTGGACGCAGAAGATCCCCTCTTCATCCTTTACACCTCGGGAAGCACGGGGAAGCCCAAGGGGGTGCTGCACACCACGGGTGGATTCATGGTGTTTGTCCACAGCACCACCCGCTATATTTTCGATCTCCAAGATGAGGACACCTACTGGTGCACGGCCGACATCGGCTGGGTCACCGGGCACAGCTATATCGTCTACGGCCCCCTGTCAAACGGCGGCACCAGCCTCATGTTCGAAGGAGTGCCCACGTACCCGCAGCCCGACCGCTTCTGGGAAATCGTCGAAAAACACCGCGTGAACACCTTTTACACGGCTCCGACAGCCATCCGCGCCTTTATCAAGGCCGGGGACAAGTGGCCGCAGTCCAGGGACCTGAGCAGTTTGCGCCTGCTGGGCACAGTCGGCGAACCCATCAACCCCGAAGCTTGGCTGTGGTATCACAAGGTCATCGGAAATGAGCGGTGCCCCATCGTGGACACCTGGTGGCAGACCGAAACGGGCGGCATCCTCATCTCTCCTATTCCCGGGGCCGTCCCCACCAAGCCCGGCTCCGCCACGGTGCCCTATTTTGGGGTCGAACCCAGGGTGCTCCGCGAAGACGGGTCGGAGGCCGACGTGAACGAAGGCGGTTACCTGGTGATCGAAAAGCCCTGGCCCGCCATGATGCGGACGGTTTACGGCGACCACAAGCGCTTTTACGAAACCTATTTTACACGCTTCCCGGGCTATTACTTCACCGGGGACGGCGCTCGCGTCGACGAGGACGGTTATTACTGGCTGATGGGCCGGGTAGACGATGTCATCAACATCTCCGGCCACCGCATCGGAACCGCGGAAGTGGAGAGCGCCCTGGTCAGCCACAAGGCCGTTGCCGAAGCCGCCGCGGTCGGCTTCCCCCACGAAATAAAGGGCGAAGGGATCTATGCCTACGTAATCCTGAACGAGGGCTATGAAGTCACCGATGAACTGCAAAAAGAACTGGTGCAGCACGTCCGCAAAGTCATCGGCCCCATCGCCACTCCCGAGCACCTGCAGATGGTCAGCGGGCTGCCCAAAACCCGCAGCGGGAAAATCATGCGGCGCATCCTGAGAAAAATTGCCCGCGGCGAAGTGGACGACCTGGGCGACACCACCACCCTGGCCGACCACTCCGTCATCGAGGAGCTGCTCGCCACCCGGAAAAAATGAAGATTTAAAGGCCGTAGAGGGCCTGATCTGCCGGGGACTCAGACTCACAGAGGGTCCGGCAAAACCCCCGCAGTTCGGATGCACGCTTTGCCACTCCGGCATTCCACGTCTGGGAATGCAAGTCTTCAACGGCAAAAAACCTGCGCCAGGGCCCTGTGCCTTCCCCTGCACCGGGCCCTGGTCTTTTTTTCTGTTGCCCGGGAAATAAATTGAACGTCCGCCGCTGCGCTTCCGCAGGGCAAACGCCTGCTCAAACAGCTCCCGGCATTTCTCCAGCGGGCAAACAGCGGGAGGGTCTGGATTCAAAGAGATGACCCTGCCCCCTGTGTTCCGGCGCATCCCGTTTCATTTTCTCCCTTTGCAGGGCGTTTTTTTCGGCCCGCCCATCCGGCAAAAAGGGCGGCCTGTCCGGTTCCAACACGGCCAATAAAAAGCCGGCACCCCCTCTTCTTGCTGAAGGATACCGGCTTTGACAGAGATGCCTTTCCGCAATGCGCAGAAGATGACCCCCCGGGCCCTTAGTACTCTATAACAAAATTACGGCGATGTATTATGTTGCAAAAAGAATCTTATTGTGACTGATATTCATCGATTCAATTGGATCGATTGCGTTTGGAAAAGCAATTAAATTAAAAGCACTATGCCTTCCAGAGCCCGTGAAGATTGCAGTACTCCCTGGCGGTTACGCTGTCCGCCCTTATTTCGAAGAAGGCCTCCGGGGCATCGCCGGGATTTAAAAACCTGCGGCAGATTTGGCCGTCGGCGATAATCTCGATCCATTCAATGTAATGTTGCTCTTCCATGGGATGAGGATCGCTCCCCACCCTGACCTTCACCCCCTTTTCGGTCTTTTCGACCACCGGGACATGCTTCTCCTGTGAGGCATCCACGGTATTTTCCTGGAAAAGATCCATGGGCTGCCCGCAGCACACCAGCTCGCCCTGTCCGGAATGAAGCACTTCCACAATGTTTCCACACACTTCGCACTTATAAACCTGCAGCAGTTCAGTCATTTTTCATCTCCTCTTGGTTTGTTAAAATATATCCGGCGGAAAAAACTTCTGCCGACAACCGACAGGTAAAACCATCCCCTCCAGCCAGATAACCAGGACAAAGCTGTTTCCGCTTGCGGGTGCGGCAGGGCTGCCCGTTATGTTCGGAAATACGGAATGTGAGGGGCCTCAAAAAAGATGTTCGGCCGCCCTGCAGCTTGCAGCCATAATTTCCTTTTTTAAGGAGGTTACCAATTTTCTGCAAGCAGCTCGAAAAACGCCCGGGGATGGGCGCAGGAGGGACAGGTTTCTGGCGCTTCCTTTCCTTCGGTAATGTAGCCGCAGTTCCGGCAGAACCACTTCACAGGGCTCTCTTTCCGGAAAACCTTTCCCTCCTGGATATTGTTCAGAAGACACTGGTAGCGCTTTTCATGCTGTTTTTCGGCCACAGCGATGGCCTCGAAAACTTGGGCGATATCCTGGAAGCCCTCTTCCCGGGCCGTCAGGGCAAAGGAGGGGTACATATCGCTCCACTCGTAATTTTCCCCCGCCGCCGCTTCCTTCAAATTTTCGGCCGTGCTGCCGATAACTCCTGCCGGAAATGAAACCTGTATTTCCACAGCCCCACCTTCCAGCAATGTAAAGAGTCTCTTGGCGTGTTCTTTTTCCTGGTCGGCTGTTTCTTCGAAGATTGCAGCGATCTGCTCATAACCCTCTTTCCTGGCCTGGCTGGCAAAATAGGTGTAGCGGTTCCTGGCCTGCGATTCCCCGGCAAAAGCCGTGAGCACATTTTTTTCCGTTTGTGTTCCCTTCAACTCCACTCGAATCCCCCCTAAAAATAACAATTATTAAATAGAAGCCTTCTTCGTAATATATTCTAAGTCTACAGCGAAAAGTAGCTTATCTCTTCCATAGCCATAGGGAGGGTTCGTTCGTCTTCCCTTCGGACCTCCGCTTTGCTCCGGTGACTATCGAACCGTCCCTATGAGTGCGCTGGCTGCAATCTTTCGCTGTAGGGCTAACCTTAAGGGCTAACCAGTTTCATTTCCTGCCTTTTGAAAAAAATAATGTGGCTATCCGGTTAACTCAGGAAAGGGCAGTTTCTTGGTTACAATCTCGCAAGTTGCTCATACCCGCACCTGTGGCACTGGAATCTATTTAGCCAGCGCATCATGTATAAAGGGTGGCTGAGCTAAATCGATAATCATTAAAAAAATGTCCCGTCATCACCGCCCCCGGCAAGGGACGCCCACCCCAGCATAGCGCAGGCCATGCAAGCTTCTGCCAAACCCGTCATGCTGCAGCTCGGGGCTCCATTTCTACCACACTGCCATCCCCTGCCCCTCCCCCGGCAAAGCCCGTGGGGCGGTCAGGTGAGATTCCGGTCGGTGCGCTTCCTTTATCGTTCCGCTTTACTTTTTTCCAGGTGCCTTGCGGCCAGGTCCGCCAGCGTAACGGACTGCAGCTCAGCGACGATTTTTTCTTTTAAGCCGGCCCAAACCTCTTTGGTCACGCAATAATCGGCCCGCTCACAGTAATCCACGTTATCCACGCAGGTTACTGGAGCCAGGGAACCCTCTACCGTCTGCACAATGTCGTTGAGGGTGATGTTTCCCGGTGCCGTAGAAAGGCTGTAGCCCCCCCGGTTTCCTTTTTGGGTGTAAATAAACCCCTTCACCCGAAGCGGAAACATGACCTGTTCCAGGTATTTGTCGGAAACATCAAGCCTGCGGGCCAGCTCCTTCAGCTGCAACAGCCCTTCCCCGTGGGAGACGGCCAGCTCGATCATGGCCCGCGTCGCATAGCGAGCCTTTGTAGATAGCTGCATTGTACAACCCTCCCTTGCATAATAGTGTCGAAGTATGGCGGAAGATTCATGAGTTGTCCCAGAAGCCCTGCCGGGACAGCGTGCGGCGATGCTTCCTTCCATTTATATAAAAAAGCAGCGCACAAATTTCTATAGAGGTAATGAGTTTGATAGGTAAAGTATGTAAAGAAAAGTGCTTCTTTAAAGCACGGGAAAAAAGGTGCAGCTTGAGGCAAGCCGCCAGCCAGGGCGGGTGCCTCGCCATGGTTTGAACAGAAGTTAGGTCTGGAGCGCAGTGCTTTCAGCAGGATCCCCCGTTTAGACCGATCATTCCCCGGCAATCACGGCTAAGCGCTGTAAACCATAGAGGTGCGGCGCATGGTTTCGGCCAGGATGCGCGAAGCGGAAACCACTTCCTTCAAATCCACAAACTCGTAAGGTGTATGGGCTACCGCAAGTTTGCCCGGCCCGAAAATGACGGGTGTAATTCCCGCAGAGTAAAGGGGCTGCGCGTCTGTCCAGCTCCTGATGCCCACCAGGGGGATGTCGTCACCGAGGGCTGCCTGTCCGGCTTCTCTAAACAGCTGGACAACAGGTTCCTCCAGCGAGATGTTGAAGGAGGGAGAAACGTCGAGATACTTCACCTCTACACGGCCAAAATCATCGGCAAATTCCTCCAGCATCCCCTGGATCGTTTTTACATCCTGGTGCGGCAGAATGCGGAAGTCGATCACCGCCTGGCATTTCAAGGGTACCACCAGGGCATTTTTCTGCCCCCCCCTTAACCACTGCAGGTTAAAACCCGCCGGCCCCACCAGATCGTCCCTCTCCAGCAAAAAGGGGAGGCGCCCCAAACTTTCCAGGAACTCCACCGCTCTTTTGATGGCGTTCTCGCCCATGTCAAATTCGCCGCCGTGGGCAGGGCTGCCGTACACGGTCAGCTGGGCCTCCAGGCTGCCCGATTGGGCCACCCCCAGCTGCAGCTCGGTCGGCTCAAGAACGACAGCCGCGCGGGCATCCAGGTACGCCGCCAACATTTCTGCGCCCTTCCCTCCCCTCTCTTCGTCCACGGTAAAAGCCAGCGAAAAAGAGGGCGTCTCCTGGATATCCTCCTCCAACAAAAACTGCTCGACGGCCACAATCGACGCCGCGATACTCCCTTTCACATCGACCGCCCCCCGCCCGAAAACGAGATCTCCATCGTGGTAGCGCGCGCAGCGCTGGCCTTCGATCACCTCGGGGACCGTGTCCACATGGGCGGTGATCAAAAGCGAATCGGGTTGGGGATTGACCAGCAGATTATAGCGATCCTGCAAGACCGGCTGGCGCTCAACCTGCAGGCCCATGAAGCGAAAGCGATCTTCCAGGTAGCGGAGAATTTCGTATTCATTCCCCGTTTCGCTGGATATATTGAGGAGGGCTTCCAATTCTCTCTGTGCCCGGTCAAAGATTTTCTCTCTCATTGGTGCCTCCGATTTCGCGGTTAATTATTATCCACATAAATGATTATAACGCAAACTTGTCCAATCGACCACCCCTCGACCGCTTCTTATTCAAAAAAACCTGGGTTTAGAATGTCTCTCATGCCGCGCATAAAAAAATCAAAAGGTGCTGAATGGCTGTTTTATTTGCCTTGTTTCGTTTGATCATTTCCCGCGTTTTTGTTATAGTAGAGGTAGGCTAGCGTCCTTTCAACCCATTTTTTAAAAGGAGGCAGAGATCTTATGGCCCGAAAAAACAACCCGGAGCACGAAGAAAAAAAAGAATCTCCCCAGGGCGAAGGCGCTCAAGGGGAAACCATCAGCACGCTCCCCTCTGAACTGGGAGCCATTCGCATCGCGGACAATGTCGTTGCCATTATCGCCGGGCTGGCTTCCGCTGAAGTGGAAGGCGTCGCCAGCATGAGCGGCGGCATCACCGGCGGCATCGCCGAAGCGCTGGGAAGGAAAAACCTTTCTCGCGGTGTCAAGGTTGAGGTGGGGCAAGAAGAAGCGATCATTACCCTTTACCTGATTGTGAAATACGGAACCCGTATTGCAGAAGTATCCAAAGCCGTCCAGAAAAACGTGAAAGAGAAAATCGAGGAAATGACCGGCCTCAATGTCAAAGAAGTCATCATAAACGTACAGGGCATCGAGCTGCCCCAGGCAGAAGCGTAAGTAAACACATGACAATCGCTTTAACGAAAAACCGGGAGCGCACACAAACGCTCCCGGTTTTTCAATTCCGCTGTCACAGGCGGCCGCTTACATGGGGGGCATTCCCATGCCAGGGGCTCCGCCCATTTCACCGCCGCCTCCTTCTTCCGGCTTTTCCGCCACCACACCTTCGGTGGTCAGGAAGAGGGAGGCAATGCTGGCCGCGTTCTGAATGGCCGAGCGCACAACCTTGGCCGGGTCGACCACGCCGCTCTCCATCATGTTCTCGTATTGTCCGGTCACGGCGTTGTAGCCCATGCCTTTTTCCATGCCTTTAATTCTTTCCACCACGATGGAGCCTTCCTCGCCGGCGTTCTCAGCGATAAAGCGGAGGGGATCCTCCAGGGCACGGCGCACCAGCTTCACGCCAACGTTTTCATCGCCGTTCATCTCCACTCCTGCCAGCGCCTCAATCGCATTCAGGTAGGCCACCCCTCCGCCGGGGACGATGCCCTCCTCCACCGCGGCGCGGGTCGCCGAAAGGGCGTCCTCGATGCGCAGCTTCCTTTCCTTCATCTCCGTTTCGGTCGCCGCGCCGACCTCGATAACCGCCACGCCGCCGGCCAGCTTCGCCAGGCGCTCCTGCAGCTTCTCCTTGTCAAAATCGGAGGTGCTCTCCTCGATCTGGGCGCGGATCTGCTTGATGCGCTTCTCGATCTCTTCCGGTG
>PWTK01000016.1 GCA_003563895.1 Syntrophomonadaceae bacterium | reverse complement strand
GGGCTTCTTTCATTGTCATCCTGAGCAAACCCGGTAGTCTTATTTTGAAATTTAACTTTTTGGTTCTGGCTATGTGTCCAGGTTGGGGTTGAAGTGCGTCACGGAGTGCGTCACATCGTTACTCCTTCAAGAAGCATTAACACCCACAAATTGGCATCCTTGTGGGGGCTGGATTTGCACTCTATCGAATATGTTTTTCCCCGACTTATTCCTTCGGTCCCCGCTCATTCGCCGGCACCCCTGCCGCCCTTGAAATCCACGATGGTGACCCCGCTTCCCCCTTCTCCCTCTCCGCCCAGCCGGTAGCGCAGGAGATCCCCTTTCTTCTCCAGGTACTCGTGCAGGCCGCGCCGCAGCTTCCCCGTGCCCTTGCCGTGGATGATCTCGATGTGGTCGCGGCCAGCCAGGATGGAATCGTCAATATGTTTTTCCACCTTTGCCAGGGCCTCTTCCAGGTTGAGTCCCCGCAGATCGAGACGCAGCGGAACGCTGCCGCTTTTCTCTTTCATCAGCCCCAGGCTGCCGCTGCGGGAAGGCGTCGGCGCAGCCCTCCGCCCGACATGTTCCCGGCTGGAGGTTTCCAAATCGTCCAGGGAGGTGGTCACTTTCAGCGCCCCGGCCCGGACCGTGATCTCGTCCGGGGAGAGGAAGCGCAGGATCTCTCCCCGGCAGCGCAGGCTTTTGACAAACACTTCCCGTCCAGCGGTGGCCTCTTCTTCGCCCAGCGGCCGTCCCTGGACGCGGGGCTCCTCCTCTGCCTCCGGGCGCGTCTCTTCTTCCAGCTCTTTCAGCTTTTTGCGCGCCGTCTCTCCCGTCACAAATACCTCCCGGCCCCTCCGGCCCTGCTCGCGTTCGGCCTGATAGAGCCTTTTCAGGATCTGCCCGGCCTCTTTGCGGGCGGAGGAGACGATGTCCCCGGCTTCCTCTTTCGCCTGGCGGTAGATGTCTTTTTTCTTTTCCTGCAGCTCCTCCTGTTCCCGTTCCAGCTGCTGCAGGCGATGCTCCAGCTCTTCTTTGCGGCGCTCTACCTCGGTGGTGCCGCGTGAAAGCTTTTGCCTCTCCTCGACCAGGCCGGAGACGACCTCTTCCAGGTCCAGCAGATCCTTGCGGATGAAGGAACGTGCCCTTCCAATGAGCTCACGGGGCATCCCCAGCCTTTCCGCAACCGTCAGGGCATTGCTCTGCCCGGGCACGCCGATCATCAGCCGAAAGGTGGGCGCCAGCGCTTCCGGGTCAAATTCCATGGAGGCGTTTTCCATCCCTTCGCGCAGGTGGGCGAACACCTTCAGCTCGTTGATGTGGGTGGTGGCCAGGGTCCTCGTCCCGCGGGAGTGGAGCTCATCCAGCACGGCCATGGCCAGGGCGGCGCCTTCCGAGGGATCCGTTCCGGCCCCCAGCTCGTCCAGCAGGACCAGGGAGGACGCATCGGCCCGCTGCAGTATTTCGATAATGTGGGCCATGTGGCCTGAAAAAGTGCTGAGGGACTGTTCGATGTTCTGTTCATCGCCGATATCGGCATAAATCGCCGAGAAAACCCCCAGGTTCGTTCCCGGACCGGCAGGGACATGGAGGCCGCTCTGGGCCATGAGCGCCAAAAGCCCCACCGACTTCAGGGTGACCGTCTTTCCACCCGTGTTCGGGCCGGTGATGACCAGGACGTCGAAATTGCGGCCGAGTTGAATGTCGATGGGGACCGCTTTGCCTCGCTCCAAGAGAGGATGCCGCGCCGCACGGAGCTCCACTATGCCGTCTTCGTTCAACTCCGGCTCAAGCCCCCCCGTGTTCAGGCTCAGCCTGGCCCTGGCCAGGATAAAGTCCAACCGCCCGTAAAGCCCGTACGCTTCCGCCATGCCGCTGCTGTTGGAGCCCACCAGACCGGTCAGGGCGTAGAGGATGCGCTCTGTCTCCTTTTCGATCTGCTTGCGGATCTCCTGCAGGCGGTTGTTGAGCTCCAGGGCGGGCAGCGGCTCGATGAAAAGGGTCATACCGCTGGAAGACTGGTCGTGGACCGCGCCCGGCACCTGGGCCCGGAACTCCTGCTTGACGGGCAGCACGTAGCGGTCGCCCCGCAGGGTGACGATGGGGTCCTGCAGGTATTTTTGAAGCTGGGGGTTCCGCACATACGCGTCCATGGTGCTGCGGATCTCCTCCTGCAGCTTCCGCTCCCGGGATCGCAGCGAGGCCAGCGCGGGGGAGGCTTCGTCCTTGACGGCCCCCTGGGGGCTGATGCACCTCTCCAGCTCGGAAGCCACCTGCGGAAAAGTTTCCAGGGCGGAAAGCGCCCCGAACAGGCGGGGAAACTTTTCCCCGGCGCCTTCGTCCTGCATAAAAGAACGCCTGGCCGTCCCCGCCGCGCGCAAAAAATCGCTTACCTCTTTCAACTCCAGGGGCTGGAGCAGCCCGCCCCGCCCCGCTCTTTGCAGGTGGGGGTATACATCTCTGCACCCGCCGAAGCGGAGGCGGTCCTGCAGCAGCAGCCCCACCGCTTCCGAGGTCTCCTCCTGCAGCGCCCGCACCTCCCCGGGCCGATGTTCAGGCGCCAAAGAAACAGCCCTGGCCGTCCCGGGGGCGGTCAGGGTCAGGGCCTGCAGTTGCTCTTTTATTTTATCAAAATCCAGCAGCTGTGCGGTGTTTTTCAACCCGTCACCCCTTTAGCGCGAAAGGAAGGGATTGCCTTGAATGAAAAATCTCCACGGCTTATCGGCGGCCTCCCTGATACCGATGCGCCCGGAAGAGCCGATTTGGGAAGGGTCCATCCGCCGGCCGCAGGCGATGAACAACGGCGGAGCCAGCAGGGACATCCCGTTGTGCTCTTTCCCGATGCCCAGCGCCGCAGACAGCTTCCCGGGGCCGCTGGTCAGGTTGTGCGGCCTGTGCTCGCGGCCGCGCCGCCCGGCCATGATTTCTAGCCCCTCCCGGGGCTCCAGTGCCCGCACCAGCACGGCTTCGCCGCTTCCCTCGGGACCGGTGACCGCATTAAAGCAGTAGTGATTGCCGTAAATGAAGTAGACATAGGCCCGGCCCGGCGGGCCGAACATGACGGCATTCCTCTTTGTCCTGCCCCGGGAGGCATGGCAGGCCGGGTCACCGCGGCTCAGGTAGGCCTCCGTCTCCACGATGAACCCCGAGACCGTGCCCGCCGGTGTAACGTGCACCAGCAGCGCCCCCAAAAGATCCCGGGCCACGGCCAGGGCATCCCGTTCGTAGAAAGAGCGGGGCAGGATATCGTAACCGGCGCTCGCAGGCAGGTGCATGCTCATACCAGGGCCCCCAAATGTTCCACCACGAGGTCCATGATATACGTGAAGAGCAGCGCCATGTAGTGCCGGGAAAGCGCCACCACAGCGGACGATTCTACGGCCCGCTCCCACATCCCGATTTCGATGAGCGAGAGTATGGCGGCAACCAGGAATACCACCAGGAGCCCCTTCACCGCGCCCAGCACACCGCCCAGTACGGCATTGGAGGGGCCGATGAGCGGCAACCGCTTCAAAAAGCGGAACCTCCTGGCGATCAGGGCCAGGAGGAGGGAAACGACCAAAAAGACCAGCAGGAAAGCAATGATGTTGATGATGACATCGACCAGCCAGACGGGGACCGTCCCCTCTTCGGTGAGGTTGGCCAGCACCTCGTCCACTTTCAGGTAGGTTTCCATGAGCCCGCGCATGGAACTGCTCCAGTAGAGGGCCGCATAGAGGGCGATAATAAAGCTGATCAGGCCGACCACCTGGCGCATGAAGCCCTTGCGGACGCCGTTGAAGAGGATCAGCAAAAAGATAAAAACCAGGACAAAATCAAGCCAGTTCATGGTGTTTCACCGCTTCCCTGTGCTTTCAAAAGAAGTTGATGCCCGTCGAAGGAAGAAATGCGGGAAAACCTTCGGGTTTCCGCCCATACCCCGGGCCGAGCTTATTCATCGGCAGGGATTTGCTCGACAAAAGTCAAGCCCGCTCGGCCGTAGCGGTGATTCCTGCTTGGCCAGGCCGTGAGCCGCGAGGTCCGGTAAGCCCGCCGGCTGCAGCAATGCACTGTCAGCGTTTATGCGCCCAAAAGCCCAAAAAAGACTCCGCGGCCGTTCGGCCGGAAAAGCGCCCTGCCAGCGAATGCAACCCGGTCGCCAATCGCGGCGGAATCCAACAGCGGTTACGGCTGCTCCAGGCATTCTTTTTCTCTCTGGGGCAGCGAAAAAACAAATCAGACTATCGGGTTTGCTCAGGATGACAATGAAAGAAACCCCGCAAAAAAGAGGTTTTAAAAGGTCACACTTACAAAAAGGCCTTGATCTGCTAAAAAGTTGTATTTGGGGTGCCACTCAACAAGAATTCCCTGAGTTAAGTTGATAATCATGAAAACAAATTCACCCGGCGCTTACGCTAGCGGTACCTGTTCCTTTTGATCCTGCCCTTTTTGCTCCCGGCCTGCTCAGCATCGCCGGATGCCGCTGTCTCCTCAAAAGGTTTCTCGGTTTTCTTCTCGGAAGGTTTTTCGCCTTTTTTCTTTTCGTCTTTCTTCAATGATAGCAGATCGCTTGCCAGATTTAAAGAAGTCAGAACAGCGATCTTTTGCAGGCTCATGCGGGGGTATTTTTCGGCCAGCTCCTGCATCAGGGTATTGACGTGGTCTCCCACCTGAAGCATGTGCTCCCGAGGTCGGGAGCTCCGAAGCACGTACTCTTCCCCCATGATCTTAATGATAACCCGCCTTTTCTCCTCTTCTCCGGACAAGCCCCAAACCCCCTTTGGGCCGAGCAATAAAGACGGCTCTGCCGTTTGATCTGCCCCGTTTACTCATTCTAACATATGATTCGATAGACAGGGGGCAAAACCCTTTAAAGCTTTCGAAGAACGGCACCAAATCGCCGATACATTTCCTCTTCCAGCTTGTTCTGTATCCGGTCCACTTCCTCGTCCGTCAGGGTTTTCTCCCGGTGGCGGAAGACCATGGAGAAGGCCAGGCTCTTGTGCCCCTCCGGGATCTGCTCGCCCAGGTAAACATCGAAAAGGGTGGCCTCTTCCAGCAGTTCACCGCCGCACTCCCCGATGGCGGCCAGCATCTCGGAGGCCCGCACTTCCGCGGGAATGATGAAGGCCGCATCCCGCAGCACGGCGGGAAAGCGGGGAAGTTCCCGGTAGGACGGGTCGAGCGCCGCCTCTTCCAGGATCGGCTCCATTTCCAGTTCGGCCAGCAGCACTTCTCCCCGCAGCTCCATCTCCTCCGCCACCGAGGGGTGGAGGCTGCCGATGACGCCGGCCGGGTTGCCCTTGATGGAGATTCGCCCGCACCGGGTCGGGTGTAAATAGGGAAACTCGTCCTCCCGCGGCTCCTCCAGCTCATATCCAATGCCGAGCCCCCCCAGGAGGGCCTGCAGGATCCCCTTCAGGTAGTAAAAATCAACCTGCCGCGGAGGTTCGCCCCAAAAAGTCGCTGTCGCGCGGCCGGTGACGGCCATGCAGATCATTTCCCTTTCGTGCGGCAGCTTCTCATCCTCCGCGCCGGGCATAAACACCTCACCCAGCTCGAATATCTGCTGGTCGTCCACCCTGCGGTTCATGTTGTGCTGCATCACCTGCAGGGCGCCGGGGACCAGCGTGGTGCGCATCACGCCCTGGTCTTCGGTGATGGGGTTCTGGAGGGCAACCGCCCTGCGGCGCCCATCGCCTTCCGCCAGCTGCATGAGGTCGAAGAAGCGGGGGTTGATAAAGGAAAAGGTGATGATTTCGTGCAGGCCGCAGGCCGTCAGGATTTCCCGCGCCCGCTGCAGGACCTGCTGGCGGCGGGAGCGCCGCCCGGAGGTAATGACCCCCTGCGGCAGGGTGGAAGGGATGTGATGGTAGCCCTGCACCCGGGCCACCTCTTCCACCAGGTCCACGTCCTGGAACAGGTCCCGCCGGTGGGAAGGCACCTCCACCGCAAAAACCCGGCGGCGGCGGTTCTCTTCGGCCTCGGCCTCTTTCACCTTCAACCCGAGGCCCTCCAGGATGGAAACCATCTCCGCCTCTTCCACGCGGTAGCCGAGCACCTTGTGCACCGTTTCCGCTTCCAGGTGGATAACGGGGGGAATATAGGGTGAGGGGTGGTTATCCAGTATTCCCTCCAGGACCTCTCCCCCGGAGAGCTTCTGGATAAGCTCGGCGGCCCGGTCCTGGGAAAGGATCACCCCTTCGGGGTCCACGCCCTTTTCAAAGCGCTGGGAAGCCTCCGAAGGCAGGTTCAACCTGCGGGCCGTCCGGCGGATGTTGGCGGGGTGGAAGCAGGCCGCCTCCAGCAGGACGCGGCGCGTAGCGGCGGTGATCTCGGTGTGTTCGCCGCCCATCACTCCCCCCAGCCCCACGGGTTCGGCGGCATCGGCGATCACCAGCACTTCCGGGTCGAGCACCCTTTCTACGCCGTCCAGGGTGAGAAGGGTTTCCCCTTCCCGCGCCCTGCGGACGATGATGCGGCCCTCGTTGAGCTTATCGTAGTCGAAGGCGTGCATGGGGTGCCCCGTTTCCCACATCACGTAGTTGGTAACGTCCACGATGTTATTGATGGGCCTGATCCCGGCGGACAGAAGCTTCAGCTGCAGGTTCAGCGGCGAACTCTTCACCTGTACCCCCTCCACCATCCTGGCCGTGTAACGGGGGCAGAGTTCGGGATCCAGGATCTCCACGCCGGCCTTCTGCTCCACGGAAGTGCCGCTTTCAACCAGCTCCACCGTCGGGGGGCTGCAGCGCCCGCCGGTCAGGGCGGCCACTTCCCGGGCCACGCCCAAAAGCCCCAAGCAGTCGGCCCGGTTGGGGGTCAGCTCCAGCTCCAGCACCGGCTGGTTCAGAAAAAGCGCCTCCGACAGGGGGGTCCCCGGGGGATGTCTTTCGTTGAGAACCAGCACCCCCTCCTCTTCCTGGGCCACTTCCAGGGCAAGTTCCCGGGCAGAGAGGAGCATGCCCTGGGAGAGGGTGCCCTTGATCTCCTTCTCCAGGACCACGCTCCCATCGGGCAGCCGGGCGTCCGGCAGCGCCAGGGCCACCGCATCCCCTTCTTTGATGTTCCAGGCCCCGCATGCCACCTCGAAATACCCGTTTCCGGCGTGCACGCGTGCCATTTGCAGCCCGGCGGCCCGGGGGTGGGGCTGCAGCGTCTCGATGACGCCGGTAACCACTCGCTCCCCCAGGGGAGCGAAGGTTGACACGTCCCCCACCTCTATGCCAGACATGGTTAAACGCTCGGCCAGCTCCTCCGGCGAGAGATCGATCTCGACATACTGGCGCAGCCAGTTATATGGCACTTTCATCGGCTTTTATCCTCCCTCACTGAAGCAAAAAAATCTTCCGGATCTATTGCAGGACGCGCAGGTCGGACCTGCCCGGGAAACCCGCTGCATTTTCGCGCTCCCCACCGGTGCGGAGAGCGACCCGTCCGGGTCGTCCGGGCCGATCCGGCAGTCCTTTTTCGTTATTTCAGCATGCGCAGGTCGTTGGTGTAAAAGAGCCGGATGTCATCGATGCCGTACTTGAGCATGGCGATGCGCTCCACGCCCATTCCGAACGCGTATCCCGTGACCTCCCGCGGGTCATAGCCGGACATCTCCAGCACCTGCGGGTGCACCATGCCGGCCCCCAGGATTTCCAGCCACCCGGTCTCACTGCAGACCCGGCAGCCGCTGCCGTCGCAGATGATGCAGGAAATGTCGACCTCGGCGCTGGGCTCCGTGAAGGGGAAAAAGCTGGGCCGCAGGCGGATCTCCCTTTCCCGGCCGAACATTTCCCGCGAAAAGAGCAAAAGCGTCCCCTTTAGGTCACCCATGGTAATGTGCCGGTCCACCGCCAGCCCCTCCACCTGGTGAAACATGGGCGAATGGGTCACGTCGTCGTCCCGGCGGTAGACCTTGCCCGGGGCGATGATGCGCACGGGCAGCTCCGGCGCCATGGACTCCATGGTGCGCACCTGGACGGGAGAAGTGTGCGTGCGCAGCAGCACCTCACCGTCGATATAGAAGGAGTCCTGCATGTCCCTGGCGGGGTGATCCCGGGGGATGTTGAGCGCCTCGAAGTTATAGTAATCCAGCTCCACGTCGGGACCTTCCGCCACCTGGAACCCCATGGAAACAAAAATGTCCTCGATCTCTTCCAGGATCAGGGTGATGGGGTGAATGCGGCCGATCTGAAACGGCCTTCCGGGAAGGGTGATGTCCAGCCGTTCTTTTTCCTTCCGCTCCTCGGAAAGGCGGCTTTTCAGCTCCTCCAGCCTGGAAGCCAGCACTTCCTCGGCGTGCTCCTTCAACCGGTTGAGCATTTTCCCGATGGCCGGCCTCTGTTCGGGGGGCACCTGCCCCAGCCGGCGCATCAGCGCCGTGATTTTTCCTTTCTTGCCCAGGTAGCGCACGCGGATCTTTTCCAGCTCCTCCGCATCGCCGGCCTGGCAGACCTCCTCTTCAAAACTCTGCTGAACCTCTACGATACCGAGATCCATAAACCTCCTGCCTCCTTCTGCTGAGCAAAAAATGACGGTTCCTGCCTGCCTGGAAGCAGCTCCCAGCTTGCAGGCAAAAAGGGACGGTTCACTGCCATCCCCTGGCTTCCTCTTCAGCGGCTCCTCGCACCGCTTAAGGGGCATGCCCGGCCGCCCTCCACCGAGGACCCGGCGCCGCCAGTCTGACCACCGGGGAAAAACCCGGTTCTCTTCGGGCAAAAAGGGGCGGTTCTCAACTTCCCGGGTAAGCCTTGCCGGGCAAGAAGGAACGGTTTTCTGCTTGCCTGTCCAGGGCGAGACCTGCCTCCCCATAAAAAAACTTTCGCCCCATAACCGGGACGAAAGCGATCTTCCGCGGTACCACCCGCATTTACTCCCACGGCAAAGGAGTACCCTCTCGCCTGATAACGGCCTGCAGCCGGGGCGATCTACTCAAATCAAAGCCGAAGGACGGGAAACCGAACACGCCGATCCTTTCGACCGCCCGCTCGGGGGCGAACTTCGGTCAGGCTTCTGCAGAAGGCTTTCAGCCGGGGGCCTTCCTCTCTGCAGCATCCGCGCTGACCTACTCCTCCCCTTCATCGCTTTGAGGAACACATCGGTCTATTGTGGAAGAAGAAGCCTATAAAGCAGGTAAGCAGCCACCGAACCCGTGTTTTCAAAAACCTTCCAGAAATAGTCGGCTGTCATTGGCTCGGGACCCCTTTCGCTTGGAATCAATATTTATTGAATCAGGTAAGATTATAGCACAACCGCCAACAAAAAACAACGCGGCAATTCCGGGAGGTCGGCCGCAACGTGCCTCAAAATCACGCCCGGGTATGGCCATCTCCCGGAAACGCTCCTTCTAAGCCGCTTTCTCTTTGGCGCAGCGCCTCGAAAACAAACACGGAGGCCGCAACGGCGGCGTTTAGCGAGGCGATCTCCCCCCTGAGGGGGATAAAGGCTTTCACGTGGGCCCTGGCAAGCCACCGGGAACCGATGCCGCGGGTCTCGTTGCCCACGATAATGGCGGTCGGGCCGGTATAGTTCACCGCGTAGTGGGAAAGCTCCCCCTGTGGGGTGGCGGCCACCATCTGCAGAGGTGGAGAGAGGCGCTCATCATGGAAAAAGTCCGCCCCGCCCCTCACCACGGGAAGGAAAAACGTACCACCCATGCCGGCCCGGAGCGCCTTGGGGTTGAACGGATCCACCGTGTCCGGCAGCAGAACCATCCCATCGACTCCTCCAGCAGCCGCGCTGCGGATCATCGCCCCCAGGTTTCCGGGGTCCTGCACCCCGTCCAGGATCAGAAACAATGCATCCGGCCGCTCCAGAAAATCCGCACTGTGCCGGGGGGCGTGCGCGATGGCCGCCACTCCCTGCGGGTTCTCCGTCTGGGCGATAGAATCAAATATTTTTTCCTCCAGCTGGACTACCCGCTTTTCCCCCAGCCTCTCCCGGGCCAGGGAGAGAAGGTCCCGGCACCTGGGGAAACGGTCAAATTCCCGGGTATAGAGCACGTTTTCCAGCTGCAGGCGGGCCCGGAGCGCCTCCTCCAGCAGGATGGCCCCTTCCAGGATCATCTTCCCCTTTTCTTTTCTGTGCCTGGAACTTTTCAGCAAGCGGTATTCTTTGACCAGCCAGTTCCTGCTCGATTTTATGTCGGCCATCTCATCATGATCCTTTAAATGTTTTTCGCTCTCGCAAAAAAAGAAGACCTTTTACAGGCCTTCCTTTTCCATTAGCTCTGGTTTTCACGGGCAACATCAGCGAGCTCTTTAAAAGCCACCGGGTCTTTCACAGCCATGTCGGCCAGCATTTTCCTGTTGATGCCAATGCCGGCATTTTTTAGGCCTCCCATCAGCTTGCTGTAGGAGAGGCCGTTGTTGCGGGCGGCGGCGTTAATGCGGGCAATCCAAAGCTTCCGAAAATCCCTTTTGCGCGCCCTGCGGTCTCTATAAGCATAAGCCAGCGATTTCATGACCTGCTGGTTGGCGATCTTGAACAGCTTTCCCCTGGAACCAACATAGCCTTTGGCCAGCTTCAGCACTTTTTTCCTTCTGCGGCGAGTGGATGCACTGTTTTTCACCCTCGGCATCTTCCTTACCCCCTTCCTGACAAATTATAAACTTATTTCATATATGGAAGCAGCCTTTTGACCCTTTTCATGTCGGTGCTTGAAACCATAGCCGGCTTCCTCAGGCGGCGCTTTCTGGCCGGCCTTTTTTTCTCCAGGAGGTGGCTGCGGTAAGCTTTAAACCGCTTCACCTTGCCTGTTCCCGTTTTTTTAAACCGCTTTGCAGCACCTCGGTGTGTTTTCATCTTGGGCATGTTCATCCTCCTCACATACGGCCTCACGGCATAATGCAGCGCAAACCATAACATAATTAATGATTGGGTAATAATCTATTGCAGGCACCGGCAGCAGCGGGTGCATGTACCGGGCCCTGTTCGCATAAGAACGCTCGACAGCAGTACGCAGAGTGCAATGCCGCACTCCCTGAAGCCTCCAGGCGAAGGTTATGCAGGAGGCATCGAACATCCCCCGCACCGGGCGTTTCTCCAGGTTTCCCGGCCGCTCCCAAAAGCCCCGGGTCCGTTGCATCATCTCTCAACTGCCGGCCCTTCCCGGCTACTGTTTGGGGGTCAGGATCATGATCATGTTCCGGCCTTCCACTTTGGGCTGCTTTTCAACCACGCTCACGTCGGACAGTTCTTCGGCCAGCTTCAGGCAGAGCTTTTTGCCCAGCTCCGGGTGCGTGATTTCCCGCCCCCTGAACATCACCGTGACTTTGACCTTGTCTCCCTTTTCCAGGAAACGCTGCCCGTTGCGCACCTTAACCTGGAAGTCGTGGTCCTCGATTTTGGGGCGAAGCTTGAGCTCCTTAACGGTGATGGAGCGCTGTTTTTTGCGCGCTTCCTTGTCCCTTTTGCTCTGCTCGTACTTGTACTTGCCAAAATCCATAATGCGGCATACGGGAGGCTTCGCCTGTGGAGCCACATTTACCAGGTCCAGGTTTTTCTCCCGGGCTGACCTCAGGGCGTCTTCCAGTGGCATCACACCCATCTGATTGCCGTCGCTGTCGATAACGCGGACCTCTTTGGCCCTTATTTTATTGTTAACCAGTAAATCCTTGCTAATCTCAAACCCACCTCCCGATTTAGTTTAAACAATTGTGATCCAAAAAATAACCAATAAAAAAAGCAGGCTGAGGCACTGTATCCTGCATACCTGCTAAATGAAGCAACCCCAAATATCTCCTTTAAGGAACCTCATTAACCCTGGTAACAGCCTTTAAGCGCCTCAAGGTGAGAAGCAAATGCTTCTGCTTTAATCCAAAAGTAAATATATCATAAATGAAGAGCCCCGTCAAACTATTTCACTTTTTTCCCATCTATTTCCTCCCGCAGCATGCGGAGGATATCCTCCAGGGGAACCGGCCCGAGGTCGCCCTCTCCCCGGTGGCGCAGGGCCGCCGTGCCGGCCTCCACTTCCCTGTCGCCCACGACGAGCATGTAGGGCACCTTCTGCACCTGGGCCTCGCGAATTTTGTAGTTCACTTTTTCATTGCGGTCATCGAGCTCAACCCTCATCCCTTCTGACAAAAGGCGATCCCTGACCTCTTTCGCATAAGCGTGGTGCCTGTCGGTAATGGGAAGCACCACCGCCTGCACCGGCGCCAGCCAGAGGGGAAACGCCCCCCCGTAGTGCTCCACCAGCAAGGCAAAAAACCGTTCCATGGCGCCGTAAACCACCCGGTGGATCATAGCCGGCCGGTGTCTCTGGCCGTCCTGCCCGGTGTAGGTGAGGTCGAACTTTTCGGGCATCTGGAAGTCCAGCTGGATGGTGCCGCACTGCCACGTGCGCCCCAGGCAGTCCTGCAGGTGAAAGTCGATCTTGGGCCCGTAAAAAGCGCCGTCACCCTCGTTGATCTTGAAGTCCAGGCCCCGCTTCTCCAAAACATTTTGCAGGGCGGCGGTGGCCCTTTCCCACATCTCTTCGGTGCCCATGGACTTCTCGGGGCGAGTGCTCAGCTCGATATGGTATGCAAACCCGAAAACCCGGTAGAACCGGTCTACCAGGTCGATGATCCCTGCCACTTCCCCTTCGATCTGCTCCGGGAGCATGAAAATGTGGGCGTCGTCCTGGGTGAAGCTGCGCACACGCATCAGGCCGTGCAGCGTCCCCGATTTCTCGTGGCGGTGCACCAGCCCCATCTCGGCCAACCGCAGGGGGAAATCGCGGTAGCTGTACATGCCCGCCTTGTAGACCAGCATGGCCCCGGGACAGTTCATGGGCTTGACCGAAAAATCCCGGTCGTCAATGCGCGTGAAGTACATGTTTTCCTTGTAATGCTCCCAGTGGCCCGACTGTTCCCAAAGGCTCCGGTCGAGGATCATGGGTGTCTCAATCTCGTGGTAGCCCGCCCGGCGGTGCTCCTCCCGCCAGAAACTCTCCAGCTCGCGGCGGATGATCATGCCACGGGGATGGTAAAAGGGAAATCCCGGGCCTTCCTCGTGGAGGCTGAAGAGCTCGAGCTCGCGGCCCAGCCTGCGGTGATCCCTTTTGCGGGCTTCCTCCAGGCGCTGCAGGTGCTCGTCCAGCATTTTCTTCTTGGGAAAGGCGGTGCCGTAAATGCGCTGCAGCATGGGCTTGCTCTCGTCTCCGCGCCAGTAGGCCCCGGCCAGGTTCAGCAGCTTGAACGTTTTGAGCTTGCCGGTAGAAGGCAGGTGCGGCCCGGTGCAGAGGTCGATGAATTCCCCCTGCCGGTAACAGGAAATGACCTCCCCTTCCGGAAGATCGGCGATCATCTCCACCTTGTATTTTTCGCCCCGCTCCCGGAAAAGCTCCATCGCCTCTTCCCGGCTCAGCTCCATCCGCTCAATGGGCAAATCTTCCTTGATGATCTGTTCCATGGTCTCTTCGATTTGGGGCAGTTGCTCGGGGCTCAGGGGCTCATCCAGGTCAAAGTCATAATAAAAGCCGCTCTGGATGGCCGGCCCAATGCCCAGCTGGGTTTTATCGTAGATCCTTTTCACCGCCTGGGCCATCACGTGGCTGGCGGTATGGCGGTAGACCTCTGCTCCCTCCTCGTCTTCGAAGGTCACGACCTCGACCTCGGCGTCTTCATACAGGGGCAAGGTGAGATCTGCCAGCTCCCCGTTCACCCTGGCGGCAACGGCTTCCTTCTGCAGCCTCTTGTTCACCTGGCCCAGCAGCTCCTGCACGGTAGTGCCGGGCTCTATCGATGCGGGGCTTTCCCTGTCCTCCAGGTAAATATTGATCTGTTTTTTTACCGGATCTGCGCTCCTGTCCATTTCGACGTCCTACCTCCCTTGCCGGCAAAGACAATACCGAATGATATTCTTATTATTTAAATCACTTTTATAATCAAATCATAATTCTTACGAGTAGGCATGTCAAGGGCGGGAAGAAATAAAAAAACCGCTGCACGCAAAACGCTGGGCTGGCCGGAGTGCTGGCCGGCGGCACAGGCTCTCGCAGGGGCAGGCTTTTAGCCCTTGGCAAGAAGGCTGCAGAACGCAGCAAAGAAGAAAAAGAAGGCTACCCTGAAAATGCAACTCCGCCGCTATGAATTTCCTGTTTGAAAGGGAACATTTTCATCCTTCTGATGGTGAAACGAAGCTTCATGGATGTCTCTTTCAAAAAGTACCGTAGATAGCGTAAATGTCTTTTATTGTTTGTTTCATTCCTTATTTCTGTCTTTTATTTTGTCTTTCATTTTAAAGGAAGAGCATTCTATTTCAAAATCATATCAACGGTTGAGTATGAATGAGCTAAAAAGAATAATGAAACGGGGCCGTTAAGCCCCGTCTTTGTGGTGGGTCCTGTGTGGATCGAACACACGGCCTCTTCCGCGTCAAGGAAGCGCTCTCCCACTGAGCTAAGGACCCTTATTCGCTTCATCCCTATTTTAGCAAATGAATATTTAAAAAGCAAGCATTCTTTCCACTCATTTTGAAGGAACCCCTTTAAAAGCGCTCACACCTCTGCTCAGCCGCCGGCCGGGCTTTTTCCCAGGTCGGTATATCGGTCCAGGTACCAGGCTAAGGCCCGGGTTACGGCAAAAGCGGTCACAAACCGGATGGCCAGTATTTCAAAGTAACCGGCCCCGAGCACGGCGAAAATCAGGTTGTCTTCAATGATGCTGTGGTTCAGGCACAGGAAAACGCCCATCAGCATCACGTCCCGCCGGGTGAGCACCCCGTTGCGGGCGTATTCGATGATGACCGCCGCCCCGTAGAGCAGCCCTACGAACAGCCCCACCACCAGGGGAAACACGGCCTGGCGAGGAAAGGTAAGCAGCCGAAAGAAAGGCTCGAAAACAGCGGATATTCGGTTCAGCAGGCCAAAATGCTCCAGGTACTCCAGCCCGATCATCAGCGGGATGAGTATGGCGGCAAATTTGACCAGGGTAAATAGGCTGGTCGATGCGGCTTCTCCCAGGATCTCCAGCAGCATGTGATTTAAAACCTCCCCACCAGCACGAAAAGCTGGTTCAGCAGGGCCCCAAACACCAGCGCCGCCAGTATTCTTAAAAACATGGTTTTGAAATAAGGAAGCCCGGTGAGCTTCAGCACCGAGGACTCCATCAGCAGTGAGTGGCTGGTCAAGATGACAAAGGCCAGCACGGTGATCTGGGCCGGAGAAAGGGCCAGCACCGAAATGGCCCCCACCGCGGCGTAGATGTTGATGAAAAATCCCAGCAGCACGGCCACCGACGCCTCACCGGGCAGGCCGAGAATGCCGAGAAAAGGCTCGAAAAATTGAGCCACATAGTGCAAAAGCGCCAGCTTTTCCAGCGCCACCAGCACAAAGATGACCGGAACCATCACCTTGGCCAGCAGGAAAAGCGTGCGGCAGCCTCTTAGAAAACCCGTCTTAAACGGCAGCAGGTGCTCGTGCAAGGTTTATCCCCCCCCACCGGCAGAGCTTGCGGGGCCGGGCCCCGCCCGAAAAAACGCGGCAGGGCCTGTGAAGCGGCCCCTTTCAGGTAAGACCCCTTGCCCCCACGTAACGGGGTCACCGCCAGGAAAATAATGGATGATTGCCAGCAGTGAACCATTGTGTGCATGTGTTCCATTTTCAGGACAGGCCCCAAGGCCCCCACAATACGGGGGGCACCATCAAAAGGATGAAAATCGATTACTGTTTGGCGACGAACCTTTGAGCGACATGTTCTATATTCAAAGTAGACTCCCATGCCGTTCCGGGAGGCCACCAGAAGGATGGAAAGTTGGTTGTTATTCGCAGAATACCTTTGTGCGTACCGGTCCCGTTTTAGAGCAGCAAACAATTGCGGGCATCGGTTCTGTTTTCAGAGCAGACTCATAACACCCTCAGTATAGCAGACCCCGGCCGTCCGGTAAAATGCAAATAGGGGAAAAGGGAAAAATTGTCAAACGGCAGCAGCCGGGCGACAATTTTTATGTTATAATATGTATGGTATAGAAGGGCTGTTGAAAATGAGTTACCTGATCGGCATCCTCCTGCTCATTCCCGCGGCATTTTTTATCTTAAGGGTCATCCACCTGTGGCGCATCAAAAAATAAAGCGGGGGGCCGGAGAAAAACCATGCCCCTTTTCCACACCCCTGCTCCGCTTTTTTCCCGCACTGTTGGGCGGGGGAGCGAGGGGTTTCAGGGCTGCACGGTTGAGGAACTGCCTGTGGCCGCCGCCAACAATGCGCAAGAAAATCTTTCAATGAGGCTCATTTAAATTTAAGTGTTGATATTGTTTGGAATTTAGGTGCTGTGTCCTCGAACAAGAAAATAGAAAACGAAATGAGGTAAGCAATAAAGGGTATTTAAAGCTATCAACAATGCTGGTAAAAAATAGACATCCATGAAGCTTCGCCTCACCATCAGGAGGACGAAAATGTTCCCTTTCAAACAGGAAATTCATAGCGGTGGAGTTGCATTTTCAGGGTAGCCTTCAATGACAATTGAACGCGTTCTGACCGCTGAAAGCCTGGAGACCGCGCCCATCTTTATCCTTCTCCTCATCCTTTGCAATTTCATGCTGGATCGCATTGATTATTGATTCCGGATCTCCAAGCTGAATTTTTTTCTGCGCATTCCCTCCATTTGACCGCTTGATGCGGTCCGTATTCAAAAAGAGAAAAGCGCGATTATGAAACGCGCAAATGATGAGCGGGAGTGATTCACTCCCGCTCAGTGTTGTTCTTTAATCTTTTCTTTATCACATGCTACTTGCTTTCCTGGGGCAAATATTCCGGTGCGCTCTCCCTGCGGCCGAACATGCTCGGGAAGAGACGGGTGGTTCTCAAACAAATGGCCACCAGGGCCAGCATGACCGGGACCTCGATCAGCACGCCCACCACAGCGGAAAGGGCTGCCCCGGAGCCCAGCCCGAAAACCGTTACCGCTGTGGCGATGGCCACTTCGAAGTGGTTGCTGCCGCCGATAATGGAGGCGGGTGCCGCCTCTTCGTAGGTCAGGCCGATAATCCTGGAAAGCACAAAGTAACCGATGGAAAAAATGACCACCACCTGGATGATGAGCGGGATGGCGATCATGCCCACCGAAAGAGGCGCTTCGAGGATCACTTCGCCCTGCAGCATGAACAGGTAGATCAGTGTGGCCAGCAGGGCCACCACGGAAATGTTGCCCATGTTTTTCAAAAACACAGTTTCGTACCACTCGATGCCCCGCCTCTTGATCAGCTGGGAGCGTGTTATGGCGCCTGCTACAAGGGAAACACCGACGTAGAGCATGACGCTGAAAAAGATGGTCCAGAAGGGAATGGGCATCTCGGCCACGCCCAGCAGGTAGTTGCCCAGCGGCGCGTACAGCGCCAGCATGGTCAGGGAGTTAATGGCCACCAACACCAGGGTCAAGCCCATAAAGCCGCGGGCCAGGTAGCTGAAAACCAGGACCATGGCCGTGCAGGGGGCGATGCCCAGCAGGATCATCCCCGCGATGTACTCCCCGGCCAGTTCAGGACCCACAAAAGGCGCCCAGATAACGCGGAAAAAGAGCCAGGCAAAAAAGAACATGGTAAAGGGCTTGATGCCCCAGTTGATGACCAGGGTCATAACCACCGCTTTGGGTGCCTTGACGGCGTTGACGACCTCGCTGAAATCGATCTGCAGCATGATGGGGTACATCATGGCGAACAGTAAAATGGCAATGGGAATATTGACCTGGGCTACCTGGATCTCGCT
>PWTK01000034.1 GCA_003563895.1 Syntrophomonadaceae bacterium | reverse complement strand
TTTAAAATACAGGCATATCAAGGCTTACAGGGATTGCAGCCAAACAACTTTTCGCGCCATTTTTCTAACAAAGTTTTGAAATATAAAGGGTTTGAAGCATTTTTCATGCGTCAGCCCTGTGACGAGTTATGTTTACTTGCCAGTCCACCTGTCTTGTGTTAAAATGATTCTGGTGTTTCTCCGTGTGGTTTCGAACATGGAGTGAATGAAGGAATGTAGAGGGGGGAAACCCGTTGGATTTTCTGCTGACGGTCGTATATGTCTTGGTATGCGTGGGGATGATTGCCACTGTCCTGCTGCAGTCGGGGCGCAGCGCCGGGCTTTCCGGCTCCATCGCCGGCGGCGCGCAGACGCTTTTTGGCAAGAAAAAGGGATTGGATGAACTGTTGAGCCGTATTTCCACCGGCCTTGCCATCTCGTTCATGGTTCTGGCCATCGTGCTTACGGTTTTTGCCGGTTAAGGCAGGCATTTTCGTAAGTAGACGCTCATAAAGCGCTGATTTGCCGTCAGTTCGTCGCCGGACGGAGGAAAATGCACCTGCCTTGGGCAGAGGGCTATAACAGTCGACATCCCGTCCATTTTTAAAACAGGCCCCTGTGTCCCCTCAGAAGGGGGAACCGGCAGACGGATGAAATTGCACCTGACCGGGGCAAAGGGTAATGATAAACGACCTGCATTTTCATGGGAGATATGTGGTTTTTCTGCCGTCCCGGGCCGGGTTTTGGGGAGCACATCTGTGAGGCAAAAGGAGGGATAAACGGATCTTCTTTGGTACGGGCAGGGACAGCTGTTTTGGGTGCTTGTCTTCGACTCCCCTGTTGTTTTTTTCCTGGCGCTTGCTGAAGGGCAAAAGCCCATCGATACCGGAATTTGTCCTACAGCAAGGGCTGCACAAGTGAAATTTTTGACAAGCATTCCATACATAAGGGCTGGGAAGCGCGAAACACAGAAAGGAGGACGTAAAAATGAACTTATTTCCCATTGCATCCGCAGCAGGCATTATTGCCATCATTTTTGCCCTTTTCCTGTGGAGAACGGTTGTACGCGTGGCTCCCGGGACTGATCGCATGCAGGAAATCGCCGCAGACATTCAAAAGGGCGCCATGGCCTTTTTGAACCGGGAGTACCGATCGCTTTTCGTTTTTGTCATCATCTTATTTATTGTACTGGTCTTGTTGATCAACTTGTTTACCGCCATTTGTTTTTTGGTGGGGGCCATTTTTTCCGGGTTGGCCGGGTATGCCGGGATGACCATCGCCACCCGCGGCAACGTGAGGACCGCCAGCGAGGCGCGCAGCGGTCTGCCGCAGGCTGTTAAAGTGGCCTTTTCTTCCGGCTCGGTGATGGGGATGATGTCAGCCGGGCTGGGGCTTTTGGGGCTCAGCATCCTCTACATGATTTTCCGCGAGCCGGCGATTGTCAACGGCTATGCGCTCGGCGCCAGCTCAATTGCTCTCTTTGCCCGCGTGGGCGGTGGGATTTACACCAAGGCGGCCGACGTGGGCGCCGACCTGGTGGGCAAGGTGGAAGCGGGGATCCCGGAAGACGACCCCCGCAACGCCGGGGTGATTGCGGACAACGTGGGGGACAACGTCGGTGACGTCGCCGGGATGGGGGCGGACCTTTTCGAATCGTACGTGGGTTCCATGATCGCCACCATGACGGTGGGCATCCTTATTTACGGCGTGCCGGGAGTGGTGCTGCCGATCATGGTGGCTTCGGTGGGCATCATCGCTTCTATCATCGGTTTTTTCTTCGTCCGCGCGCGGGAGGGCGTACGCCTGGGGGCGGTCCTGGAGCGCGCGACCTGGGTGGGCGCAATCATTGTGGTCGTTGCCTCCTATTTCCTCTCCACCTCCATCCTCGGTGAAGTCGGCCCCTTTATCGCCGTCACGGCCGGGATGTTTGTGGGGGTCATCATCGGCAAGCTGACCGACTACTATACCTCCAACCACTTTAAACCCGTGCAGGACCTGGCCCGTTCTTCCCAGACGGGAACGGCCACCAACATCATCAGCGGGCTCGCCCTCGGCATGCGCAGCACCACCTTCCCGCTGTTGGTTATCGTGTCCGGGATCATGATCTCTTTCTTTGCGGCCGGGATCTACGGCATCGCCATCGCTGCGGTGGGGATGCTGGCCACGGTGGGAACGACCATATCCATCGACGCCTACGGACCCGTTGCCGATAACGCCGGCGGTATCGCCGAAATGGCGGAGCTGGATCCGGAAGTCCGGGAGATCACCGACGAGCTGGACGCCGTGGGCAACACCACCGCGGCCATCGGCAAAGGGTTTGCCATCGGTTCGGCTGCCCTGACCGCCCTGGCGCTCTTCACCGCCTACACCCAGGCGGTGGGCATCGATGTCATTAACCTCACCGATGCCAGCACCATTGTCGGCATCTTCCTGGGCGGTATGATTATCTTCTTTGCCAGCTCCAGAACCATGGAAGCTGTAGGGCGCGCCGCTTTTGACGTCATCGAAGAGATCCGGCGGCAGTTCAAGGAGATTCCCGGCATCATGGAGGGAACCGCCAAGCCGGACTACGCCCGCTGCGTGGACATCACCACCGCGGCCGCATTAAAAGAAATGATCGTGCCGGGTGTAGCTGCCGTGGTTATCCCCATCGTGGTCGGGCTGGTACCTTTCCTGGGGGCGGAAGCCCTGGGCGGACTCTTGGCCGGAGCTCTGGTAACCGGGTTTTTAATGGCCGTCTTCATGGCCAACGCCGGTGGGGCCTGGGACAACGCCAAGAAGTGGATCGAAACGGGAGAGCTCGGCGGCAAGGGCAGCGAGTCCCACAAGGCGTCTGTGGTGGGGGATACGGTTGGAGACCCTTTTAAGGATACCTCGGGTCCGTCCATCAACATCCTCATCAAGCTCATGAGCATCGTGGCCCTTGTGTTTGCCCCGCTGTTCCTGTAAGCCGCAAGCGGCCGTTATGGCCGGGCTGCGGGGGATGTGGTCTTGAAACTCGACCCGCAGCGCGCCTTCTGACGGTGGCGTTTTGGCGGGAATCAAAAAAGATCCAACGGGGGTTCCGCGAGTTAAGGAAGGCCTGGTACAACAATGCCCGGCCTTTCTTTTTTAAACCAAATGCGTTATAATGTGTTGTTAGCGATCCAATTTCCACCAAAAGGGGGACGCCTGCTGATGGAAAGGGAGGAAGCGTACCGCCTGGTAAAGGAAAAGGTCAAAAACAAGAACCTGGTGAAGCATATGCTGGCCGTGGAAGCCGTGATGCGGCGGTTGGCCGAGGAGCTGGGAGAAGATGTGGACAGCTGGTCGCTGGCCGGGCTGCTGCACGACGTGGATTACGACAGCACCGCCGACTCGCCGGAAAGGCACAGCCAGGTGGGCGCCACCATGCTGGAGGAACGGGGCGTCACACCGCATATTGTCGATGCCGTCCGGGCACACAACCCCCACCACGGTTTGCCGCGGGTGACCCCGCTGTCCAAGGCCCTTTTTGCGGCCGATCCCGTAACAGGGCTGATCGTGGCCGCGGCGCTGATCCATCCCGAAAAAAACCTGTCGGCGCTGGATGTGGAATTCCTGCTGAACCGCTTTCAGGAAAAGCATTTCGCCAGGGGGGCAAACCGGGAGCAGATCATGAGCTGCCGGGAGCTGGGCCTTCCCTTGGAGGAATTTCTGCGGTTAAGCCTGGAAGCCATGCAGGAAGAAGCGGATAATCTGGGGCTTTAACTCCCCAAAGCAGAGGATTGATGGATGAATGAGTTTAAAACGAAAAAAGGTGTTAAACTTTCTTTTTCAGGAAAGTTATGAGCCGCTGACGTACGAAGGGCTTAAAAAAGCCCTTCATGTAAAAAGAGAAAAGGATGCAAGGAGGCTGTCGCACCTCCTAAAAGACCTGGAGCAGGAAGGCTCTCTGGCGAAAAATGTCAAGGGGCGCTATGCTCCCGTGAAGGGAATGGGCCTCGTCACGGGCACTCTGCAGGGACATCCGGAGGGCTACGCCTTTCTGCTGCCCGAGGCCGAAGGGGAAGCGGATGTCTTTATCCCCCCTGGAAAGATGGGCGGTGCGGTCCACAAGGACCGGGTGCTGGTGAGGCTGCTGAAAGAATCCCGGGGCGGCCGCAGAAGGGTGGGAGAAGTGATGCGCGTCCTGCAGAGGGGGACACCCTTTGTGGTGGGCACATACCAGGGCAGCCGCCGTAAGGGTGTGGTGCTTCCCGACGAGTCCCACTTTTCCAGGCAGGTCCAGATACCGCGGAGCAGCAATGTAACGGCTTCCCGGGGAGACAAGGTGCTGGTGCGGGTGGATCGCTGGCCCGACGAGCAGCGCAGCGATCCCCAGGGAGAGATCGTGGAGGTGCTCGGCCACCCCGATGAGCCGGGGGTGGATATCACCTCCATTCAAAAAAAATACGGGCTGCCCTCCGCTTTTCCGCCCGACGTTACTAAGGAAGCGCAAAAGATCGGCCGCGACCCCACCGAAGAAAACGCTCTCAGCGAGGGCCGAAAAGACCTGCGCGCTTTGCCCATGGTCACCATCGACGGGGCCGACGCCAGGGACCTGGATGACGCAGTATCTTTGGAAAAGGAACCGGGCGGCGGATACAGGTTGGGGGTCCATATTGCCGATGTCAGCTATTACGTGAAGGAAGGGAGCGCCCTGGATCGGGAAGCGGCCAAGCGCGGCACCAGCGTTTATCTCCCCGACCGGGTGATCCCCATGCTCCCTGCGGAGCTTTCCAACGGGATCTGCAGCCTCAACCCCGGCGTGCCGCGCCTGGCCATCAGCGTTTTTATGGTCTTGGATTCCCGCGGCATGCTCCAGCACTACGAATTCTACCCCAGCCTGGTCCGGATGGATGAGCGCATGACGTACGAAGATGTGAACGGCATTCTCCAGGGGGACCAGGAGTTGGAAAACCGTTACGGGGGGTTTACCAGGGTTTTCCAAGAGATGGATGGGCTCGCCAAAGTACTCAAGGAAAAAAGGTTGGAGCGGGGAGCGCTGGATTTCAGTTTTCCCGAAGCCAAGGTAGTCCTGGATGAGCAGGGAAAGCCTGTGGAGATCCTCGTCAGGTGGGGCAGCCCGGCCGAATCCATTATCGAGGAGTTCATGCTGCTCTGCAACGAAGTGATCGCCCGGCATTTCCACCGGTTGGAGGTTCCGTTCATTTTCCGCGTGCACGAGAAGCCCGAAGCGGATAAGCTCTACCAGCTGCGGAACTTTTTGACCCTGTTCGACATCAAGATGAAAGGCAAGCCCGACAAAATGTCGCCCCGCGAGATGCAGGAGATCATGGAACAGGTGCGGGGCACCGGAGCAGAGCGCATCGTCAATTATGTGCTGCTGCGCTCCCTGCCCCAGGCGCGCTACAGCGAGGAGCACGGCTCCCACTTTGGCCTGGCTTCGGACTGCTACACCCATTTCACGTCTCCCATCCGTCGTTACCCCGACCTGCTGGTGCACCGCATCCTGAGGGCTTCCCTGGCAAACCGGCTAACACCCGAACGCGGCCGCCAGCTGGAAGCCCGCCTGCCCGATCTGGCCCGCCACTCCTCCGAGCAGGAGCGGGTCGCGATGGAGGCCGAAAGGGAATGCGTGGAACTGAAAAAAGTCGAATACATGGCCGGTCGCGAGGGAAACGAGTATCCCGCGATCATAAACGGAATCAGCTCTTTCGGTTTTTTCGTAGAGCTGGAAAATACCGTGGAAGGGCTGGTGCATGTCTCGCGGCTGCTGGACGATTATTACAGCGTTGACGAGAAAAGGTATGCCCTGGTGGGTGGACGCACCGGGAAAACCTACCGGTTGGGAGACCAGGTGCGGGTGCGCCTGGAACGGGTCGACCTGGAAACAAAAACGATTGATTTTGTGCCGGTGGAATAACAGCGACGGGTTCTGCAAGAACGCTTTTTTCCTCTAACCCGGGGCAGGGCTGTCAAATCATTCCGGCAGGAGGTTTAGGGGTGAGGGGATAGTGAACGGTAAGGCCGTTCCTGGATACCCTCACTCAAGCATGCCCCAAAATTCCTGACCACCCCGTGTATGGCGGGCAATCACCTTTCAGGACCGGGGGGAGAACCAGAAAATCGTTCCCCCTTCTTTCCTATCGACAGTATTTGCGCACGGGATGGGGCGTGAAGGAGGTGCAGCAAAGGAATAAAGAAGGGGTCATAAAAAACCTGCGGCCCCGGGATAGTATTGTAAAATTATGCCTTGAGCTTGAGGGAGCAGTGTGCTATAATTAAATTGCCCGGGAAAAAGCCGGGCGCCAAAAGGCCTATACGCTGCCGAGTTTTACGCCCTACCATCGCGAACCATGCCCACCTCCCGGTAGGGTTAACTTGTCCCCGGAAGGTGATGACAATCGCTGCACCAGCCCACAAAAAAGGGGGCCGGGTCATTGCGCAAAACAGGAAGGCCAGGCACCTCTATTTCATCGAGGAAACCTTTGAGGCGGGGATTGCTTTGCTGGGAACGGAAGTGAAATCCATCCGCGCCGGGAAGGTCAACTTGAAAGACAGCTACGCCCATGTTGAAAACGGCGAACTCTTTTTGTATAATGTGCATATAAGCCCTTATGACCCGGCCAATCGCTTCAATCACGATCCGCTCCGCACGCGTAAACTGCTCATGCACCGGCGGGAGATCCGCAGCCTCATCGGCAAGGTCAAGGAAAAAGGGTACACCCTGGTGCCGCTGAGCCTCTACTTTAAAAACGGCAAGGTGAAGGTTGAGCTGGCGCTGGCCAGGGGCAAAAAGGATGTCGACAAAAGGCAGACCATTGCCGAGAGGGATGCCCGACGTGAGATGGAAAGGGCCTTCAAGGAGAAGAAACTGGGCAAAAGGTAAAATGGATTGCATTATGGGCATATGCGCCGAGAAAGAACACCAAACCACATGGGGGTGAAATGGATTCGACGGGGGTAGAGGAGCAAGAGAAGCGAGCCCAGGACCATGGCCTGGCTAAAAACATGGAAACGGCACAATAACTGCCGACGAAAAAGTAGCACTCGCTGCGTAAATAAACGCAGCGCGCCCGCCCCTTCCCCGCCCGCGGGAAAGGTGACGGGTGCCATAAAAGCGGGCTACCCGTTAGAAAGGCTTCTCCTCCTTTGTAACGGGGAAACCTAAAGGAGATAGCAGCGGAGCATCCGGCCTCGAGGAGGCACGCTGCGAACAAAAAAATCGAGGCTACGCTCGTAGAAGCTCTTGTGGCTTTACCTCCGGACGCGGGTTCGACTCCCGCCACCTCCACCAACGGCTTCTTTGTCCGCCAGGGTTTTTACCCTGGCGGACTTTTCATATATCTATCTTTCGCTGCAGGATCAGGAATGCGCTGAAAAAACAAACGGACGATTTCGTTCCTGTCAATGGCAGGGCTTTGTGTGGTATAATAAGAGTTGTTGTACATCATGCAAACCACCTGATGCTTGGAGGGTATGGGCTTAGAGATGATTTTTTTTGAGAAAGTCTACTATCAACTGCCAGAGGCCGTTATCCTCACGGATAAGACGCACAGCATCGTTTCCCTGAACCGGAAGGCGGAAGAAATCTTTGAGGCGAACCTGGGGGAAGCCCGGGGCAAAAAAATCGAAGATCTCCTGCAGTGCCCTCAGCTCTTTTCACTGCTGGAAGAAACGGTGGTGCTCTCCAGGCCGCCCCAGCTGACCTACGAAAATTCTACGCTCATGCTGGACGTGAACGGTCGAAAACGCTTTTTTAAGCTTTCGATCATTCCCGTGATCACGTTTCAAAATGAGCTGGAGCTCGTCATTACCACCATGGCCGAGGTAACCGTCCTGAAAGAGATCGAGCAGCTGAAAACGGATTTTATCGCCACCGCTTCCCACGAGTTCCGGACTCCCCTTACCTCCATCAGTATGGGCATCAGCATGATGAAAACGGGGAAACTGGGAGAACCAACCCCCCAAATGCAAAAGATACTGGATGCGCTGGAAGAAGATTGCGATCGCCTGCTGCGGTTGGCGGAGAACCTGCTCGATCTCTCCCGGCTGGAATCTGGTGCTATCGCCATGGAGATAGAAGAAGTGGATGTCTACCGGATGGTGGAGGCCGCCCTGGGCACGCTGCGGCTGCAGGCTGAGAAGCGGGACATCGAGCTGCAGGCCCATCTGCCGGAAAACCTGCCCCGCATCCGGGCGGATCTGAACAAGGCGATTTGGGTGCTGACCAACCTGGTGGCGAACGCCTTACGCTATACGAAAGAAGGGGGTTCCATCAAGGTCAGCGTTTATCAAAAGGGGGCCAGGCTGTTTTTTTCCGTTGCCGATACCGGCAAGGGGATTCCCCGGGAATACCAGGAAAGGATTTTTCAAAAATATGTCCAGGTCAAGGAAGGGAAAAAAGACGCCGCCGGTGGAGCCGGGCTGGGATTGGCTATTGCCAAGGATATTGTAGAGGCCCACGGGGGCGAGATCTGGGTCAACAGCGAACCAAACAAAGGCGCTGTTTTTACCTTTTCTATCCCGGTGGTAAGGGGGTAAACCAAAAACTTGCTGGAAGGAGGAAGCGCGGTGGGAAGTGAACGGAAAACCATATTGCTGGTGGAAGACGAAAAGAATGTCATTTTAGCGGTGAAGACCTGCCTGGAAGTTGCCGAATACAAAGTGCTGATCGTGGAGAACGGTGAAAAGGCGCTGGAAAGGGCGAAGGGAGAAAAGCCCGATGCGATCATACTCGACCTGATGCTTCCGGATGTGAACGGGTTCCAGGTTTGCCAGCAGTTGAAGGGGATGGAGGAGACAAAAGATATTCCCATTATCGTGCTGACCGCCAAGACGGGCGAAGAGGATAAGGAGCGGGCCTGGGAGGCAGGAGCCGATTCTTACCTGACCAAGCCCATTCGACCGGAGCAGCTGTGGCAGGAGATCCAGAAATTTGTCTCCTGATCGGTTTGAGAAGTTTTTCAAACGTTTGTAAATGAGAAAAGGGGCTGCCCGTAAATTTGCTCAAGGGGCAGCCCTTTCTTTCGTGCCCGGGGATTTCATAAGCACACAGCATTGGAATGCAGGGGTATCATCAAAAAAGCTGTTGAGGAAGAGGACTTCCTACACCCCTTCTCCCTCCACACCGTGAGCACTTATGAAAGGGTAACGGTGGTATCATTCCTCGGTTTCACCGCACAGCCGCAGGATCCTTTCCCAGTCCCGATCCACGTATTCCTGGATGGACTGCAGAGCCTCCTGGTTCTGCTCTGTGAAGAGGTGGGCGAAACGCCCCTGTAACTTGAGATACTCTTCTAAGGGTTTCTTCTTCTTCACCTTGGTGGTGAGGTTCCACACCCCGTTTTCCACCTCGTAGAGGGGCCAGACACAGGTCTGCACGGCCAGCCGGGCCAACTCGATCGTTTGTTCCATGGGATAACGCCATCCCCTGTGGCAGGGAGCGAGGATATTGATGAAGGACGGGCCGTCAGCTTCAAAGGCCTTCTGCGCCTTGCGCACCACGTCCCTCCAGTGGCTGATGGAGGCTTGGGCTGCATAAGGGATGTTGTGGGCGGCCACAATGCCCGTCAGATCCTTGCGGTTTTCGGTCTTGCCGAAGCTCTCCTTGCCGTGAGGGCTGGTGGTTGTCCAGGCACCTTTCAGTGTGGCGCTGGAGCGCTGGATGCCGGTGTTCATGTAGGCTTCGTTGTTGTAGCAGACGTAAACCATCCGGTGACCCCTTTCCAGGACCCCGGAAAGGGCCTGGAGCCCGATGTCGTACGTTCCTCCGTCTCCGCCGAAGGCGACAAAGCGGTAATCTTCTTCGATCTTGCCCTGCCTTTTCAGGGAACGGTAAGCGGCTTCGGTACCGCTCAGGGTGGAGGCCACGTTTTCAAAGCCGCAGTGGATATAAGAGGCATTCCAGGAGTTGAACGGATAAATAGTAGTGGAAACCTCCAGGCAGCCCGTGGGATTGGCGATGACCAGCTCTACATCATCGGGTGCACCCATCAGGATCTGCCGGACGGCGACCGGTGCTCCACATCCTGCACACATGCGGTGCCCGCTTTCCAGTATCTCTCTTTTCTTAGCCAGGTCTTTCAGCTTTGTTGACATGTGTTTCACCTCCTATTCCTTCAGTCCCAGGTAGTTGACCATTTGCTTGACACGGCCGCTGGAAGCCATCTCGTGGATTTCTTGCATGGCCTGCTTGACCAGAGCGATGGAGAGATCGCGTCCTCCGAGTCCGTAGATGTAGTTGGTGATGAGCGGCTTTTTCTCCTGCTCATAGAAAGAAGAGCGCAGCTCGATGAACACGGGGCCGCCCATCCCGCCGGCGAAGGTGTCGGAGCGGTCGAATACCGCCACCGCCTTCACACCGGAAAGCAATTCGACCAGCTGCTTGGCCGGGAAGGGTCGGAAACTTCTGAGCTTGATCATGCCGACGGGGATGCCGCTGGAGCGCATACACTCCACCTGGTGGCGTATGGTTCCTGCACCGGAGCCCTGGGCGATAACCACGAATTCAGCGTCCTCCATGCCGAGCGTTTGAAAGAGGCCGTAAGAGCGGCCGCTGATTTTTTCGAACTCTTTGCCCACATCCTGGATCACCTGGAAGGAATTCTTCATCGCTTCTTCCTGCTGGCGCTTAAACTCGAAGAAGTAACCGTAGAGCCCGTCAAAAGGCCCTACACAGGTCGGGTTTTTGCTGTCCAGCATGGTGTAAGGTTCGCTTCTCTCTCCGATAAAATTTCTCACTTTTTCGTCTTCCATCAAGTCCATGCGGTCGACGGCATGGGAGATGATGAACCCGTCCAAAAGGACCATCACCGGGAGATAAACATCAGGGTGTTCGGAGATCCGCACCGCCTGGATAATGTTGTCATACGCTTCCTGGGCGTTTTCTGAAAACAGCTGTATCCAGCCGGAATCCCTCGCCCCCATGCTGTCACCGTGGTCGCAGTGAATATTGATGGGGGCGGAGAGGGCCCGGTTGACATTCGGCATCACAATGGGCAGCCTCAAGCCCGAAGCGATGTAGAGCAGTTCCCACATGAGGGCCAACCCCTGGGAGCAGGTAGCGGTCATGACGCGAGCTCCACTGGCTGCGGCACCGATGCAGGCGCTCATGGCGCTGTGTTCGCTTTCCACGTTGACCAGCTCTGTTTTCACCAGGCCGTCGGCGGCCATGGCGGAAAAGGTTTGAACGATGTCCGTTTGCGGGGTGATGGGGTATGCGGCCACGACGTCGGGGTTGACCTGTCTCATCGCTTCAGCCACAGCATCATTCCCCACGAGGGCCACCGTTTTACTTTCCAGAAGGGCCATTATCGTTTCCTCCTTTCAAAACGAGGGTTGTTTTCAAGTTCCGGATTTCTCTTTGGTCTGAGCTTCGATTTCGTCGATTATTTCTATGGCGTCTCGAGGACACTCTTCGGCGCATATTCCGCAGCCTTTGCAGAAATCCAAATCGATTTTCTCAATTTTTTCATCAGCGACGAGGATGGACATTTCGGGACAAAAAATAAAGCAGATCAAGCAGTCGTTGCACTGCTCTTCATCGCGTATAGGGCGCAGCGAGCGCCAACCTCCCGTCTTTATCAACCGGGAATTGCCCGGTGCCTTGATTACGGCGCCGATGGGATGTTCTTTCCAGCTCCACTCTTGGATGTTGCTGATATCCCAGCTCATTCTCCCTTCACCTCCTCGAAAGCGCGCTCAAGGGCGACGATATTTCGGTCGACCACCTTCTGCGGGAATTTCTTGCCGAATGATTCTTTCAGGTAGTTTGTGGCTTCATCTTTGCTGATAAGGCCGGTAATTTTCAAAAGCGCACCCAGCATGGGGATGTTGGGCATGAACCGTCCCAGGGCATCAAAGGAGATGTGGGTGGCGTCTACGGTATAAATCTTCCGCCCCTCGATGTTCATACGCTTTCTGATTTCAGACGGGTTCTCGGGTGAGTTAACCAGCAGGGTTCCATACTCGGTCAGGCCGGTGGTGACGTCGACGACATCCAGCAGGGTGGGGTCAACGACCACCACGATTTGCGGATTGGTTACGCCGCAGTAGGTTGAAATTCTTTCCTTGCTCAACCGGTTGAAGCATTGAATGGGGGCCCCCATACGCTCGGGACCGTACTCAGGGAAAGCCTGGAAGAACATGTCCTGGGTGAGGGACATCTCAGCGAGGGTTTTGGCAGCCGTAACCGCACCCTGTCCTCCCCTGGCGTGCCATCGGATTTCCAAGATCTCTTCCGTGGCCATTGCAATTACACCTCCAATCCATGATTTGGCTGTTTGGAGCGCAGGAAGCGCTTCAGATTATTTTAAAAAACACACCAAAAGCTGTTTCCTGCACCAAAAATACTGCCATCCATGTTGCAGTGCTGCCGGGAATTCAGCGCGAGTTGCCTGGTTTTTTCTGCTAAGTATTAAAACATACAGCAACATGCAATTTAATATATTCTACATAGACCCTGGACTTCCTTTTTTGGTGCAGCGCTATTTATATTATTTTTAATGATTTTATCTTTAAGAACCGGGCCTTTTGGGTATTGACAGGGGGTGGCCCAGTTGTTAAACTGTACTTCGTCGCAAGAGATGCGGTTGATCTAAACTTTAGAACCTCCCTTATTGAAGGGGGTTTATTTTATTGCCTTTTAATGCGGCGGAATAGGGTGGTTTGAAGGGGTTGCCGCAGGTGAACAGCTTTTTTCCGATTCCCGCGGTGTCTGTCAAAGAGTCGGGCGGTAGAAATAGGTGTCAAAGTGGGTTGCCCCTCTGAAAAAATGCCGCCGCGATAAAGGGGCTCCCCTGTATGAACCGCATGCTGTTGTCCATTACAACCCCCGAAGGAGGCGCTGGCCGGGATGCCTGTAATGCTTACCGGAGCACTTATTTTTGGAGCCCGGGTGGCCGATATGTCGCTGGCCACATTCCGGATACTGATGCTGATGCGCGGGCAGAACTTAACAGCCGCTGCCATCGGCTTTTTTGAATCGGCTTTTTATATCGTGGCGTTAATTGAAGTGATAAAACACGTAAATGATCCCATCAACGTGCTTTTCTTCGCCGGAGGGTTTGCGGCAGGGAATTATGTGGGCGGTTATATCGAGGAGCGGGTGGCCATCGGTTATGTGAGCGCGCAGATCATTTCTCTGCAAAGCTATGAAAGCCTGAATAGAAAACTGCGAAATGAAGGTTTCGGGGTAACGGCTGTGGAGGGGTGCGGCAAAGACGGGATGCATTACGTGCTGTATGTGATGCTAAAAAGGCGCCACCTTCCCAAGATGATGAGAATGGTCGAAGCGCAAGATCCCCATGCTTTTATCTCGGTGATGGATACGCGCAAAATCGTCGGCGGGTTTTTTACCAGGCGAAAGTTCAAGTGAGGCCTTTCTTCCCCCCGCCCTGATAGCGCAAAAAAAGCGCAAAAAGTGGCGGTTTCTGACTTGCCTGTCAATATTTCCTTCTAAGCCTCGGGGCGTGCCGGTCGGCAAAAAGGAGAAGTTGCCAGAAAAGAAAAATAAGGGTAGAATAAATGAGAGTTCCCTTTTGCATCCCGCAGCATTTCAGCTTAACATTTACTGGAGGGAATGGGCTTGGATCGACACAAGGCGATCGGACTTCTGGATTCCGGGGTCGGAGGCCTGACGGTAGTGAGCGAGATCTTTCGCCATCTGGAAGGGGAGAGCATTGTCTACTTCGGGGACACGGCCCGCATGCCTTACGGCCAGCGCCCGCAGCAGCAGGTGAGGGCGTTTGTCGGTGAGATTATCGAATTTCTCCATACGCAGGAGATCAAGCTGATCATTGTCGCCTGCAATTCGGCCACCGCCGCCGGACTGGATTATTACCAGGAAAGAACCAGGCTCCCGGTGCTGGGGGTGATTGAGCCCGGTGTCCGGGCGGCCCTCCAGCAGACCCGGAACAGCAGGGTGGGGGTCATCGGCACCATGGGCACCATCCAGAGCGGTTCCTACCAGGAAGTATTCCGGCGGATAGCGCCTGAAATAGACCTCTACTGCCAGCCCTGTCCACTGTTTGTGCTGATCGTTGAAAACGGTCTGGTTTCCTCCCCCGAGGCAGTGAGAGTGACCGAGGAGTACCTGGCTCCCCTCAAAAAAGCCGGTGTGGATACCCTCATCATGGGATGCACCCACTACCCCCTGATGGCGGACGTTATCCAGCAGGTGATGGGACCCGAGGTGAGGCTCATCAGTTCGGCTGAAGAAACGGCCCGGGAGGCCAGGGAGGTTCTGCAGGCCGGCGACCTCTGCCACGCGGATGAAGGCGGGGCAATACAATACCGCTTTTTCGTAAGTGGACCGGCGCAGCCCTTCGAAGAGGTGGCCTTCAAGCTGCTGCAGCGGGAAGTTAAGGCGTACCAGGTGATCTTGAACCACCAGAGCGCCGTTTTTGAAAAACAATAGAGTGCAGCGGCCGCCCGGCCGCTGTTTTTATCTTCCTTATGCGGCTGTCCTGCTGCTGGGGGGTGGGGTGATCTGGAAGCGACAGGCCCACCCCACCGGTTTATTGCATGCGCTGCATGCGGCTTCCAGAAAAAAAGTGGGAGGGGAAAATCCACCCACGAACCACGAAAAAGCTTTTCGCCGATTATTAAAATCAACGTGCGGGGAGCTTGATCGAAACTTACTTCAGGTGAAAGTAGGTGATTACCTCCCGGACCACGGTATCGGCCCACCGGTCTCCGTAACGCCGCCCTTCGGGGTCGCTGACCATGGCCAGCAGCTCCACCAGGTACACGATCAAAGCCAGGATTATGCTGATAATCGTGCCCACGATGGGGATGATGGAAAACACGGTCGGGATGGCGAAAATGATGTTTCGCCGGATCGATTCTACATAGGTAACACGCCCGCCCTGCACCGTTGTAACCTGCAAATTGAGCACTTTTTTGCCCGGACTGCCGCTTTCAGTCAGCGCGTCCCTCAGCAGCATATAAAAAAAACCGATCAGCCAGCCCACAACGGGTATGAAAGAAAGCAAATTGGCGATGACAGCGTCGATCAAAAAAGCAAAAACACGTCTGACAATCATCTTTTTTCCCCTGCCTTGTCTGGTTTAGGCAATGCATCATTCCCGTTTTTTCCCGTTTCGACAGGAAAGGGGTTTTATCCTGCAAAATTGCTGCGGGTGAGTTAAAATATGTCTGAAGGCATTTTTGGCGGTGCCAAACAGCAAAACTGTTCAGAAAGAAGGGAACACCATGCGCACTGGCCAGAGAAAAGATTCCCAGCTTAGAGAGGTTTCCATCAGCCGGGGGTACCTCAAATATGCAGAGGGCTCAGCTCTGATCGAAATGGGCGACACGCGGGTTGTTTGCGCCGCTTCGGTGGAAGAAAACGTTCCGGGGTGGCTGAAGGGGGAAGGACAGGGCTGGGTGACCGCCGAGTATTCGCTGCTGCCCCGCTCCACCCATCATCGGAGTGTGAGGGAGGCCGCCAGGGGCAGGATCGGTGGCCGAACTTACGAAATCCAGCGCTTCATAGGCAGGGCCCTCCGGTCGGTGACGGATTTGAAGGGCCTGGGCGAGAGGACCGTCTGGGTGGACTGCGATGTGCTGCAGGCAGACGGCGGGACAAGGACAGCTGCTGTGACAGGGGGATTTGTAGCCCTGGCCGATGCCCTGCTGTACCTGCAAAAGCAAAAACTCATCGATACCCTGCCTTTGACAGATTATATTGCAGCGGTGAGCGTGGGGCTGTTCGATGGAACGGTTATGCTGGACCTTTCTTTCGAGGAAGATGCCAAGGCAGACGTCGATATGAATGTGGTGATGACCGGCCGAAAAGAACTGGTAGAAATCCAGGGGACCGCCGAAGGGAAAACATTCAGCAGAGAAGAGCTGGAGGACCTGCTGGAAATGGCCACCCGCGGGGTGGAAGAACTGGTCCTGCTGCAGAGAGAAGCGCTGGGCCGCTCGCTCGACTCGAGAGACCCGCAAAATACAGCGGGAATGCTTCCCGGGGAAAGCCCGCACAGGGTGCTTGTGCTCGCCTCACACAACCAGGGCAAGGTCAGGGAATTAAAGGAAATGCTCTCTTCCCTGCCCGTGCAGGTCAGGTCCCTGGGGGATTACCCCGGGATACCACCGGTCGAGGAGAAGGGCACGAGCTTCAAAGAGAATGCGGTGTTAAAGGCGGAAGCCGTGAGCCGCCTGACCGGTGAGATGGTGCTGGCAGACGACTCCGGGCTGGAAGTGGACTGCCTCGGCGGAAAGCCCGGCGTTTACTCCGCCCGCTTTGCCGGTGAGGAGGCCTCAGATGAGGAAAACAACGCCATGCTGCTGCGGTTGATGGAGGGGGTCTCTTTTTCCCAGAGAGGAGCGCGCTTTGTTTGCGTGATGGCGCTGGCCGAGCCGGGACGAGAAACGATAACCGTGGAGGGGACCTGCGAAGGGACGCTGGCTACTGCACCGCGGGGAAGTAGAGGTTTTGGCTACGATCCCCTTTTCATATGCGGAGAAGAGGGCAAAACGTTTGCCGAGCTCGACCTTGAAACGAAAAACCGCCTGAGCCACCGCGGCAAAGCCCTGCGGCAGGTTCGGGCTCTGCTGGAAGATCTGCTGCGGTAAACATTTTTTGCGCCCGCTTAGAGGCCCAGCCCGGAAGCGACCAGGTATTGCATCGGCCCTGGCGGTGTGTTAAAATAAGAAAGCACTTGATGATAAGAATCGGGGCGTAGCGCAGTTTGGCAGCGCGCTTGGTTTGGGACCAAGAGGCCGCGGGTTCGAATCCCGCCGCTCCGACCAGCATTTTGACGGCATCCGTGAAGGGTGCCGTTGTTAATAATTCCGGCCGAATAACGCTTTGAGACTCATTTGACGCGCTTCTATTGCGCTGCACGACAAACAGAAGGAACAGAAATAGCTTGAGTTGTGTTGGATTGATGCTGCATAACCTAAATTTATTTTAAGGCGGGGAAAGGTTAAAATGAAAATTTTAGTTTGTGTAGACGGCTCGGAGCAGGGCCAAAAGGCTTTAGAAAAAGCTGTCAGAGTTGCCGAAGGATGTGATCCCGTTGAGGTGGCCATCCTCCATGTTTACGACCAGAAACCGATTATTTCCACTTTCTCTTATGGAGATGAAGGAAGCAGTATAACTCGGCAGGATTGGGAACGCTTTGAATGGCTGGAAGAGGAGCGAAAAGAGCAGAGCAAAAAAATCCTGTCAGAGGCCCTGAAAGTTTTTGAGGGGAAAAACATAAAAGCGCGAACTATTTTTATGGAAGGACATGCTTCCGAAACCATCACAAAGATCGCCTCAGAAGAGGGATTTGATATGATTGTCATGGGCAGCAGGGGTGCTGGTGGATTGAAAAAATTCCTCCTTGGCAGTGTGAGCAGCGCCGTGGCCAATAAAGCGGATACCAGCGTGTTAATAGTTAAATAAAGGAGAGGCCTTTGGATTGGCTTTGTGCGGGATTTAGCCTGCTATTCCAATGATGAGGGAGAGATTATGGCACGTACATTTAAAATCGGCATTGTTGGGTGGGGAAACCTCGGCAGGGGTGTTAAAGCAGCCATCCAGCAGACCCCCGACATGGAGCTGGTCTCTATTTTTACCAGGCGCGATCCTGACTTGGTGGGGGACGGGGCAGACCGGGTGCAGTTTCTGCACGTTAACCGGGCTGAGGATTTTGTCAATCAGATCGATGTGATGATCTTGTGTGGAGGGTCAGCGACCGATCTGCCCCAACAGGG